>DATIFQ010000001.1:0-5326 GCA_035455185.1 Bryobacteraceae bacterium
GATAGCCCACGTACCCGTTGGTGTAACCCATCAGGTACCCGTGTGCGGCGGGGCAGGCCGCTTTGACCCGCTTGCCTATAGCGTGGAACAACTCACCGGGGAACGTAACCCACATCAAGTCGCCGATGCGGACGGCCGTTGTCGGCACATGCACGGTGGTCTCGTTGAAGTCCTCGAACAGCTGCCTGTAGGCCACCGGCAGCCGAATATCCCGGCTCTTGACCTCGATCGCGGAGTCCGACGGTTCCGGTGTAAGCGTCCGGTAGACGCGCACGACTTCACGTCCGATTTCGACGCCGAGTGCGCGCGTGGTTTCGATGTTATCGACGTAGCCATCGAGACCGCCGACAACACGCGGGTTGATGTCGCCCGCGGCTCCCTGAACATAGAAAGAGCCGGCGCCTGGAATCTGCTGTTCGACGTACTTTTGCATGCTGCCCATCCACTCAGCGGATACCTTGCCGTTCCTGCCGCCGAGGGATGTGCCATGGCAGGCGTAGTGAATCATGACAGCGAGCGGCTTGCCGGCGGCCGTGTCGATGCGAACTAACTGGACAGCGTCGTCGATAGGTCCGGCTGGATTGGCTCCGAGCCGCATCACGCCGGCGGGTTCGTAAATCTTTTTCGGCTGGTCGACCTTGAACTTGCCGAAAGACTGGCTACGGGCGTTTTCGTCGAAGGTGAGGATCGATTCTGAGGCTTCCGGGCGGACATGCCGGCGGTTCATCGCCACCCGCGACGTGCCGTCGCCGGCGGCGATCCTGACCGGCACGAGGTTTCCCGCCGCCTGCTTGACGGCCGCCATCAGGGCTTGGCCGAATTGCCGTTCCCAGTTGGTCTCGGCGGCTGCGGAAGGCGAAGGGGCCGCATGGTTGTGGGCGTCACCGATGAGAATGTGTTCCGCCGGAATTCCGGTGGCGTCGGAGATCCTTTTCTTCCAGGTGTCGTGCTCGCGAATCATGATGACGTCGCCTTCGACGAACATGACCTTGGAGCGGCCGTCATCAAAGACAAGCGCGCGAACGTAGAGCTTGTCGTCGCCGTGGACTCCCTCGGAGGGCGCCCCTCGCATGTCGTAGCCGACCATCATGACCGGCTCGGTCGGGGTAACGTCCATCTTGGCGAATCCGGCGCGAAGGGTTCCCGCTGATTGGGAGCGGGCCACAACGCAAAAGAGAAACACGACTGCATATACCGTCAGGATCGTTCTCATGACATTCCTCACGCTCTTGAGAAGCATACGACAAATGCCGGGGAGCGGCGGACGGACGTTGAGCCGAGCGCATTCAGGCGAGATCGAGTTCGATCACGCTCACGGATGCCTTGGGGAACGTCCAAGCGGCGGCCTGCGCTGGAATCTGTTTTTCGCGTGGAGCGAAGACGTCCGGCTGGTCCTGGCTGACAGCCTGACGGGGATCGTCGGGAGCAATCTCAAACACCCTGCCGCCGGTGATTCGGCGGCCCTCGATGGAAAACGACGCCATCACCGGGCGGGACAGGGCGATGTTGGCCACATGCAGATAGAGGCGTTTCTCCGAGATGCTGGCGGCGATATCGAGGTCCGAGGGCGCGGATGTGACGGTAACTCCATGCTTCCCGTTATGACGTTTGAACAGGCGCATAATCGAGCCGGCAGGCATCAGGTAGCTTATGCCACGCGGAACCTGAAGCATGACCGCATTGACTGTCCAGCGGACGCCCTCGAAGTCCGCGCCGGTGGCGATGCGGACGTATCGACCATGGCGCTGATAGATGTTCATCGACCTGGCGTGATAGACGGCCGACAGCCACTCCGCAAGGATCGGATGCGCATTGTGGGGGCTGAGGCCAAGATGGCCCTCGGTGACCGCTATGCCGATGCGCGGCGCATACGGCTTGACCACCTCTTCGAGTTCGGCGATTCGCGATTCGACATTGTTAGAGAGCTCGAGAAGCTCCTCCCATGCCCGCTCGGGAGCGCGCTGGTACCTGAGACCGCGAAGAACCGTGTCCGGACGGCGCGGCGACTGACCCATCAGATGTATGGCAACGTAATCCAGATGTTCTCCGGCCCGCTTCAGCACTTCGCCGGCCCACAGACCCTCTTCCTGGATCCTGGACTTGTCGCCCCAGCCGATCAACCGGATTGAGGGATCCCGCTGCTTCATGGCGCGGGCGAATTCGGCAGTATGGAGAATCGCCTCGTCCCGACTGAAGCTATTCCGGCCGTAGGATGTCTCATTACCGATCTGCCAGAGTTTGACATTCAAGGGTCCGGATGTACCGTGGCTTTTGCGGTCACGGTTGTCCGGGTCATTGCAATAAGACACCCAATCCGCGGCCTCACGGGCGTCTCCCCACCGGTCACCCTCGCGCGCCCGCTGGTATCTGGCGTCACCATCGCCCAGAAAGTTCACACAGTAGAGAGGCTCAGCGCTCACTGCCCGGCACAGCCCAACGAACTCGAGTGTACCGACGCGGTTGGTCTCTTTTCCGCCCCAGACGTAGTTGCGCATCCATGGCCGCTTGTCCGGCTCACCCACTCCCTCGCGCCACTTGTAGTAGCGGCTGAACAGCCCGCCCCAACGGATCACGTCCGGGCTGAGGTCCCGCACGACGGCGACGAAGTCTTTCCGCCAGTCGTCGGTGTCGTAATCCCAGGCGGCCTCGACGGAACTGTCGGTGGTACCGAGCGGCTCCATGAACTGCATGTAGAGATGCGGGGAGATTTCGAAAACCGGTGTGGGATCGATTACGATCGCACCGGCAGAGTGAGCGCTGCGCGCAGTCAGGAGTCCGGCGCCAGCGAGAAAACCGCGCCTTGTTGGTGGCATGGCTAGAAGCCTCCTTCAGGACCCTGTCAGCGCTTGTTCCTGGCAAGCTGTTCGATTCGCTTTGCCATTCTTTCGCGAACGGCGAAGAGCTCTTCGACGTTTCGGGAGAAGGCACTGACATCGACGACCATGCTCTTTACGATTTCGTCGGCGGACTTTTGGTCACCGAGAGACTTGAGCATCCAGAGATACTCGTAGTCCTCGATTCCTTCCCGGAGCAACTCAAAGCGAATCGAAGAGACGGGACCATCGACGTTTTTCTGTCCGGTGTACCGCCGCACACGGTTGCCGGGATACAGCAGGGAACCCTCACCGTTGAGGATGCCACCGTTGCTGCACAAGAACCCGCTGAGGTAGGTCACCGGGTCAAGCCACGGGTCGGGCGTTTGGGACCAGAAGTTGAACGCCCAGTACAGAACGCCGTTCATTCCGTAACGCAACGTGATCCATGGAACCATGACGGGGTCCATCGCCGGCGCGTCAATGAAGTAGTTCGGCTGGGGGTAAACCTGATCGCAGGAGATATACCAGGTGATTTCGCCGCCCCGGGCCTGCTCCCGGTGGATGGCTTCCTTCACTTCTAGGCGGTTCAATTCGTTGCCGTGCACGGAGAAATTGTTGGCATAGCCGTTGAGCGCGCCCCACGCCGGATCGTCCGTCACCGGGGCTTCCGTAACTAGGAAAGGCACGCCGGGGGCCGCCTCGTGGACGAGCTTCGCCCACTTGCGGGTGTCTTCATAAGCTTGGGCGGTGTTAGGCTCGTCGATCGGACTGTTGAAGACGAGCCGCTCGAGCCAACCGTTCTTTCGGTAGTAGTCGGCAGTCTGCCGAAGGTACGATCTGACGCGGCGGGCGGTTGCCTCTGAGAATTCGGGTTCGCGGGCGCCGCGTGCCAATTCCGATGGGACCGCTTCGAGGATCACCCGGCGGGTCTTCCACCGATTCATGTAAAGGTCGTAAGACTGCGCGTCGAACTTCAGGGTGACATCGTCGCCGCGCTCGACAATCTCAGGCTGAAGGCCTTCATTGAACCAGGGCTCCATGCGGTTTTCGTAGAGAAACGCGTGATACTTCCGGAGCAGTTCCTTCGCCGCTGGGGAGCCCGGCGGGACGTTGTGAGTGACGGCGAGCTGGCGGGCGGAGATACCCATGTGAGTGATCAGATGGGTTTCGGCCGGAAGCGCAAAGTCGAAAACCTTGAGTTTGAGCTTCAGCTCGTTGACCGGCTGGCCGTTGTGCGTGACGCGGATGTTTCCGGCGTAGTCGCCGGCGGGGACGTCCGCGGGCGTGACAACATCGATCCAGATGGCTCGGTTTTTCACGAAGTAGCGGAACTCGGCGGCCATGCTGAACGGATCTGTCAGAGGAGCAAGCGCGTCCGGCCAGAAGCCAGTCTCGCCGATAGGACTGGACTTCCCGTAGCAGAGCACGGCGTGCTGGACGTAGAGCCTGATCCGATCGCGCGAAATCCGGCCATTCGACGACACGAGGTCGCTTGCCTCGACAAAAAAGCCGGATGCCGCCTGATGGTAGCGGGTCGGGGGAGGAGGAGTGGACACAACGACTTGGAAAGGGAGGTGCTCATTCTTCGCGCCCGCAACGGAAATCGTCTTGGTCTTTGCGTTCCAAACCAGGTTGGAGTTTTGAGAGGGCTGATCGGGCCGGACTTTGTAGATAGCCGGGGCGGCCCAAACCTCGATATCGGCTGCATGGACTGGCAGGCTCAACAGAGTCAGAAGAAAGATGAGAACGTGGGTAGGCTTCATGGCGGCTGATTCCTTTCGCTGGCAAGCCCTCATAATCGCACGGTGTGTCACGGGTGGAGGAACCTCACGGCGAATGGGAAATGGCGGGCCGACGGGTGTATTATGCGGGGTCGATGGAGGGCATAAGAAATGAAACGACGTGAACTGCTGACTGGAAGTCTCTCCGCCGTGGCCGGCGGCCCCTTGATGGCGCGAGCGTTCGCCGGGACGCAGGAACCCGCTCCCTGCGCTCCATGCGCGCCGGCGCCCTTCCCGGCGGTTGCTTCGCCGGGAGCGAAGCTGCGCATCAAGCCGATCATGACCAACATGATCCATTCCGGCGTTTGGGAAGGGCCGTGCCGGTTCAACGTGGTCACCGTGGAAAAGGAGAAGGAAAACGTCGCTCGCGGATACGCGAACTGGCAGAAAGTCCTCCGGAGTGGCGAGCACACCTTCGGCGCCGGCGCCGAAGTGATGGAGCCGTCGCTCGTGACCTTCAACGAGGACTTCACGATTCCGGCCGCGGCGTTCGCTGAGTTGGACCGCGACGCACGCAGCGCCGATGCGTTTTTTATCGCACCACAGGGGTCGTCGAACGCGGCGTTCGACCTTGTTCACCGCTTCCGGAAACCCGGCATCTTGTTCGGAATCAACTGCCGGACGGTCGACGTGGCGGCCTATGCCAAGACGCAGGGCGACGAGATGCTGGTGGTCGAGGACAACGAGGAACTCCGGAGTACGATCGATCTGCTGCGGGCACGCAAGATC
>DATIFQ010000002.1:0-8698 GCA_035455185.1 Bryobacteraceae bacterium
GATGGCGACGTAAGAGGCAGATAGACGATTCCACGCTCTTCGTCCACGCTCAGGATCGACCAGGCATTCACCGCCCCGCGGTCTTTCCAGGACTCGCCATCCCATGTATCGTGGCCGTACTCTCCTGGCCGAGGCACTACATGGAATCGCCATGCCAGGGCCCCGGTATTCGCATCGAACGCCCGCACGTCACCGCTAGGCCCCCGCGCTTCGCCGTCCGCCGTCAGCGATCCGCAGACGACAAGGTTTTTGTAGATTGTCGGCGGCGAAGTCAACCCGTAACCGCGATCCGGGAAGTCGTCGGCAACGCCCTTGCGGAGGTCGATCCAGCCCTTCCCGCCGAAGGTTTCCACGGGGCGTCCGGTGCGCGCATCAATCGCGAAAAGCCTCCCGTCGAGCGTTCCAAAGAAAAGGCGCCTGTCCTTGCCATCGGTCCAGAGTGCCGCTCCGCGGTTGATGAACAGGTTGTATGGCTGTTCTTTGTCCAGTCCCGGATCGAACTTCCAGATTTCCCGCCCTGTTTCCGCATCCAGCGCAATCAAACGGCAGAACGGCGTCGTGAAGTACAGGACGCCGTCGGTCACGAGCGGCGTCGCCTCAAAGGCGCTCTTTACCGGCCATTTTTTGCCATCGCTAATGTCGCCTGTATGATACGTCCACGCGACCTTCAACCGGCCCACGTTCGATCGGTTGATCTGTTTCAGCGGCGAATACTTCGTCCCGCCGGAGTCGCCGCCGTAATAGGGCCACTCCTGTCCTATGGCGGAGAAGACCGGGACCATAAACAACAGGAATCGCAAAACCATGGTGTGAAGGGCGTATCCGCTACATAAATGCACGCAGCAGACGGGATTGCACGTCCTTCAGATTGGAGTGGGCCATGTCGAGCTCCGAGATTTTCGACTCGAGGCTCCGCAGAAGCTGTGTCCGCTCAATACCGTTCTGAATCACCAGTAGAAGCTGAGCGTTCTCCCAGGGCTTCTCGAGATACTGGTACAAGCCGACGTCGTTGATCGCCTGAATCGCGCTTTGCTTGTCGGCGTGACCGGTGAGCAGGATGCGCGTCGCCTCCGGCTGAAGCTGTTTCGCGTGAGCCAGCAACTGAATGCCGTTCATCTTCGGCATGAGGTAGTCTGTGACCACAACCTCGACCTGGTTGGCCTCAAGACGCTTCACGGCATCCTCGGGGTCGGTGAAGCCCTCGACGTTATAATCTGTCTCCAGGCGAAGATAGGCCCGAAGGCTGGTAATGACCATGTCTTCGTCGTCGACAATCATTACGGACGGTTTTGCGTTTGTCTGCACTGCGCGAGCTCCTGGAATCTTAGCTGCCGCCCGTTTCCCTCCGGCGGACTGGTATTCTGACGTGGAAGGTGGTGCCAACACCTTCCTGGGTCTCGAAGTCGATCGAGCCGCCGTGTGTTTCCACTACGATCTTTCTGGAAATCGCCAGACCAAGCCCCGTGCCGACCCCCAGTGGTTTCGTCGTGAAACCGGGTGCGAAAATCTTGGGCCTGTCTTCCGGCTTGATCCCGCTGCCCGTGTCGGCAATCGCCACGTGGACCTGATCTCCCTCCATGCTTGTCTTGACCGTTACCTTGCCCTTCCCCTCTATGGCCTGTCCCGCGTTGATGAGAAGGTTGATAAATACCTGGTTCAGCAAATGCGGGTAACACTCCACAAGGGGAAGTTCGCCGAATTCTGTCTCCACCTCGACGCGCCGGCGAAATTCACAGCTACCCAGCTTGAGGGAATCTCGGAGGATCTCATGCAAGTCAACCTTTCGCAGATCTGACTCGTCTACCCGCGAAAACGTCCTCAGGCTGCGAATTACCGACGAGATACGCTCGCACGCAATCTTGTCCACCAGTGAAACACTTTGGATGGTTTCGACAATCTCCGAAACCTTCGGGTCGGAAACGGCGTTGTCTGGTTTTGCCAGAAGTGCACGAAGTTTCTCAAGCGAGCGCAGGACCACCTCGTTGTTCGTAAGAATCGAACTTATGGGCGTGTTGATCTCGTGAACGACACTTGCCAGCAGTCTGCCCAACGAGGCCAATTTGTACAGTTCCGCCACCTGCCGGTTGGCCTCGTCGAGTTCCGTGCGCAACCGGCCCTCCGGGGTCAGATGTGCCAGTTCGTGTCCTTCGGGCATTCAGGCCTGGCTCCTGTATACCATTATGGCTCAATCAGTTTGCGGAAACGCTTGACGAGAGTGGAGAAGATCGAGGCCGCGATCTCCAGGTTGTCGGATAGTAAGTCATAGAAGTCATCCCGCCCGATCCGGAGCAGTTTCGTATCTTCGAGTGTCCGGGCAATCACCGGCATCGGCTCTTCGTCGAACAAAGCCCACGCGCCGAGCACCTCGTTCTGACGGGCCACGTGCAGCCGCTGTCCGGCCCGGCTCAATTCCACCGCCCCGTCAAGAATCACGTACAAGGCGTCCATTGGCTGCTCGTTCTGGAGGATCACCTTGTCGGGTAGGTACTGCACTTCTTTGGCGATCGCCGCGATGCGTGACAACTGCTCCGGTGTCAGGCTCTGGAGCAGTTCCACCGCCTCGAGTGCAATGACTTTCTCGACGATATTGAGTTCCGCCATCGTTGGCTCTCCTTCAGGCCAGCGCGAACTGGGCCGCCTGGGCGACCTGACAGACTTCGGCTCCCGCGCCTTTCGCCGCTTCGGTGATCTCCGCGGCAAGACCGCGCATGCGCAATTCGCCGGCGGCGGCCATCGCACAGACCACCAGCCATGAATCGCGAGAGCGAATCAATTCCCGAATCGCCTCTTCCGGTGTTCGTATCTCGACGCCAAACAATTCTCTGCCCCTCTCCATAAGTTGACCGCCATCGTCGAGGAGGGGCAGCAAGATCCGTTTCAATTCACGGTCCAGGACGTTATCCAGGAATTCCAGAGCGGCGGCATATTGCTCGTGTTTCCGGCTGTGGAGCGCGAGATACGCCGCGTACATCTCTTTGGGAGGATACCGGAGACCAAGCAGCCGGAATAGCCTCTCCAGGGTCTGGTTGAGCCGCTCTTCGATACTGACAGCCAGCAAGCCGGCGGCAGTACGCGGGCCCTTGTGACCGCGGAACGGCGCTAATGCGGCACTTAGTTCGAAGTACAGTCGTGCCTCGTTGAGGATCTGTCTAGTGACGAAAACGTCGCCGTAGTTAAAACTGGGCGCCGATGCTCTGAGCCGGTTCAAAGCCTTCAGCACGGCAGCCCGCACCGCAAGGTTGGGCTGATTGATCGAGCGAATCAGCACATCCACACTCCGCTGATCTTGGATCGCCCGAAGCACTCGCGGGATCTGCTTCCGGATCGCAGGGGAAACGTGATCGTCTTCGAGAAAGTCGCTCAGGGTACCGACGATGCGTGTTCCGTAAGCGGCGAGCGCCTCGATCGCCGCACCGCGCAGTCGCGGGTCGGCCAGCTTCGGAACAATATCATGCAGGTAGGAACGATTCTGAAGGGATCCGGCGGTGCGGAAAGCGGCCGCTGCGACGGATGGCGCTGGATCGTCGATTAATGGTCGCAGGAACTCCCGTCCGTCCTCGCCGCACACACCGATCGCGATCGCGGCCAGACGCCGGCGCTCTGGATCGGGATCGGTAATCCCTCGGGCGCACCATTCGTGCGTCACTACCTCGCGAAATTCGCCCGCGTTTTCCCCGATCGCCGCCAGAGTGCTCTCGGTCAGCCGGAGGTTGTCGCTGTTCAAGAATTCTCGGGCTGTCGACGTTCGTTCGGGTGAGACCGCCAGAAGATAGCGTACCGCCGAGTCCCTCACGCCAGCGTGTTTGGCGGTAGGCAATTCCGCCTGAGCCCACCCGATGAGTCCGTCGAACCCGGCGGACCGGGCCAGACGATACACCTCACTCCGCACTTCCGGCAGCGTGCTCTCCACAAGTTCAGAAAGCAGGGGCCTGATCTCGTAGCCCGGCGCTTCCCCCAATACCGACAGCGCGTAGCATGCCTGCCTCACGTTGCCGCCACGGGCCGCTTGCTCCAACAAACGCAATGTCGCCGGATCGCCGACCGTAACTCGAGCGCTTTCCAGGTCAAACCGCCTTGCCTCCAGTCGCCGGCGGACCGTTCGCACGTACTCGTGTTGCGCCCGAATTGACAACAAGACCCAAACACCACAGAAGACAACCACGACCCAAGGCAGCCTTGAGAGGTCCGTGAGACCCGCCCATGTCAGCGCAATCAGGAGCATACCGCCGAGACCCCGCCCCATGCGGTCGACGAATATGTCCACGAACGCCTTCGTCCGGTTCCTAAGTTCTGCCGGCAGCGGCAGATAGAGCAACTCCATGCCCGTGCGGTTGAAGGTGTAACGGTCCGTTGCCTCGACAAGCCTGGCGACCTGTGCCGTTTGCGTGCCCGGCCACAGCGCGGAAACCAAGGAAGCCCCAGCGATCGTAACCGGCATCAATTGGAGCGTCCCGCCAACTCCGAGCTTGCGCACCAGCGCTCCGGTGAAGAAGAGCTGCAGCACGAACGTAGCTACGTTCTGGTAGAAGTAGTACGTACTCAAGAACGCGGAGTAAGCCTCCGCCCCCTTGTAGACGAGCTTGCCGGCCGCCTGCAACTGGTACTCAACCATTACGTCGACAATGAACGTGATCGTGATGATCGCCGTGATCACCTGCAGATGCCGGTGTCGGCCGATATCCTTGACGATGTCCCGAGACGTGAAACGGGCCTCCTCGACCTCGACCGCCTTGGCGCCGGCTAGAGAAACTCCCTTCTGCGCGACCGTCAGCCGGTACAGCACGTAGGACACGATCACCAGCGCGGCGCAGGCAAGCAGTAGGTTCTCCACTCCGATCAGCTTCACCGTGAACTTCGTGAACGCGCTCCCGAACCAGGCGCCCAAGACCGCGCCTAAACCAACCAGACCGTAAAGGCGCTTCGCCTCCCGTGTATTGAAGACGTTTGCCGCTACCAGCCAGCCCTGTGAAACAAGCACAACCCCGAAAAGGCTCGCCCAGATGTTGAATACGTAAAGCATCCATGGCAACTTCAGTTGAACCAGCCACCACAAGCCGACCAGACAGACAATCGAGATCGCCGTCGCCCACGCTACCGCGGCGTTCAGCGACGCGCTCACCGCAACCCTCGTGTACAAGGTGGCAAGCACACCCCCGACAATCGCAATCAGAATGTACAAATAGGGCAGCCGGTCGATGTCAAAATGATCGACGAACATTGCTCGCGATACGGGTTTGACAATGTAGTAGGCGAACAGGACAGCCAGAAGGTAGAGGGACATGAAGAGCGTCCGCAGACGCTCGCCTTCCCTCACATCGAACGCACTGCGCCAGATTTGCCTGATCTTACGCATGAGGAAGCCCACTCACCGGCGGCGATGACCGGAATCGTCTGATGCGGTAGTGTAGCACAACTCTTTCGGCGAGCCGGTGCGTCATAATTTGAAGATACGGGATGCCCGAACTGTACCAGCGCCTTCTGGCTTATCTCCTTCCTGGGAAAGCGGAGGAGGAAGATGGCTTTCGGCTTCGGATCGAAAAGCTGAGCCGCCAGGGGCTTAAGGTCGTCGCCATCGTCGAGATGTTCGCGCCGCTATTCATGCTGGCTGCCCAGTATTTTGTGACGCCGGAGATATCCACCTGGGAGCCCCGCATTTGGCAGTCCGTCGCGGTAATGTGCGTCGGCGCCCTGACGCATCTGGTGGTGCGGCCGCAGAGGCGCGGTTTTCCGTACCGCCTTGCAGGTTGGCTCTCGGGCTTCGCCACTGGAATCGTTCTGATCACGAGTTCCCTGCTTCTCTTCGACCTCGGCGTGACGGCCGACCACTACATCTCAGGGCAGGTGACCAGCGTGCTACTGGTCGGAGTCGGAGCACTTCCTTTGCTTCCCTGGCACACGCTCAGTCTCGGCTTGGCAATGTGGACATATTATGTCGTAGCGGGCCCATTGGCGGTGCGTTGGGGCTTCCTCACGGTCATCGACCCTGACGGGACCCACAGCATTTTCATCCTGATGATCACGTTCCTCAGCACCGCCCTCTCCGCGCTGCTGTATTCCGAGCGCCTCGCCAACTATCGGGCACACCAGGAGGCGCTGGCGAGTTCCGAAAGCCTGTGCCGGGCGCAGTCCCACCTTCTCCTTTCGGAGAACGCTGCTTCGCTGGGCCGTCTGGCCGCCGCGATCAGTCACGAACTCAACAATCCGGTGGGTGCTTTGCGGAGCGCCGTCGACACGCTTCTGTTGCTCGGCGCCCGGCAGGCCACGACGCAAGGAGAGGACCAGCAGCGGCTTGTCCTGCTTCAGGCCGACCTTCGACGGTCCATCTATGATTCGACTGCCCGGCTTCAACAGACTGTCGGCCGCCTCCAGCGCTTCACCAACCTCGACAATGCCGACATCCGGCCGGCGGATATCAACGCGCTAGTCAATGACGTTGTCGCCCTGCAGGAGCACGAGATTCGCGGTTCGATTCATCTGGAACTTGACCTTCAGCCGATGCCGCCGCTCCTCTGCCGGCCTCAGCAGTTGAGCGCCGTGCTCTCCAGCATCCTCCATAACGCCATGCAGGCGACCGTCAACGGCGACGGCCGAATCCGCGTCTCGACCAGAGAGGCCGACCTCCACATCGAAGTCAGCGTTCGCGACAATGGGCGCGGCCTCAGCCCTGGCGAGCTGGCGACGGTTTTTGACCCCGGCTTCAAGATTACCGGGGGCCGCGTGTCGACGGGTAACTGGAGCCTGTTCAGCGCCCGCCAGATTGTCAGGGAACATCTGGGTGATATCCTGATCGAGAGCGAGGAAGGTAGAGGGACCACCGTGAGTGTACGGATTCCCCGGCTAACCGAAGCGGAACTTGAGCGAGGCGCCGGCGCGCGCTCCTAGAGAGGCGTGCTTTGACACAGCAGCCGAAGGTCCTGGTCATCGACGACGAGGAGGCCGCTCGCTACGGCATCACGCGTGCGTTGACCCATCAGGGCTACAGCATCGAGGAAGCAGCAGACGGCATCATTGCGCTTACCGCAATCCAGCAGTTTCAACCGGACGTCGTGGTCTCCGACATTAACATGCCGGGCATCGACGGTCTGACCCTGCTTCGCCGGCTCAACGAGCAGCGCGAGCCTCCCCTGGTCGTGCTGATTACCGCGTACGGCTCCGAGCGAATCGCCATCGAAGCATTGCGTGCGGGCGCCCACGACTACATTTCGAAACCGTTCGACGTCGAGGAGCTACGGCTGGTTGTCGCCGGTGCCGTCGAGAAGAAGAGGCTTCTGAGAGAGCTTGCGGCTTCTCAAACCGCTCGTGTACACGCAGAGAAGCTAGCCTCTCTCGGACGGCTGGTCGCGGCAGTGGCGCACGAGATCAACAACCCGCTCGGAGCGCTTCTGAGCAGCTTCGACACAATCCGGCGGGCGGCCGCGAGGATACAGGATTGGTGCGGACGCCAGCCGGCGGAGACCTCGGAAGAGGTTCGGGGCGCATTGGAAGCTCTGGCTGCTGTGACTGCACAGTCGCAATCAGCGTGCAGACGCATTGACGCCGTGGTGACGAACCTGCGGCGGTTCGCCCAACTGGACAGGGCGGACGTCCAGCGGACGAGTGTCCACTCTGGGATCGAGGACACGCTTCACTTGCTGCGCTACGAATTTGGCGAAGGCGTTCGAGTGGAAACCGAATTCGGCGAGATTCCGGAAATTGACTGCGCGCCTCGCGACCTCAACCAGCTCTTCATGAACCTGTTGCTGAATTCGAAGCGGGCCATCGACCAAGCCGGTCGTCCGGGAGTGATTCGTATCCGCACGTGGCCCGCCGGCGACACGCTGAAAATCCAAATCTCCGACAACGGCTGCGGAATTGCGCCGGAAAACATCGACAACGTCTTCGATCCGGGTTTCGCAACCCAAGGGGGACGAGTCGGCACCGATCTCGGTCTGCCCATTTGCCAGCAGATTGCTAGGGCGCACAACGGGCGGATCGACGTGGAAAGCCGGGCCGGAGAGGGGACCCATTTCACGATAACTCTGCCGGTGCGGGCTACGGAGGGAACCAGTGCAGCCGCCTTCTGATGTGCCGTGGTTGGTTTTGTTTGCCGTTGGCGCTGCTCTGCATTTCTTTCTGGCAGCCGTCGTCATACAGAAGCGGAGCAGCGCCACCGCGGACAGGCTGGTTCTTGCCGCACTCCTAGCTGTCGGACTTTGGCATGGCTCTCGTGCGGGATCGCTTCTCCATCGAACTCTTACGGAGCAGGAGTCGGAAAACTCGGTGTTGCTGGGTCTCGGCGTGGCGGTACTCGTGGCCGCCCTGGCGTTGGTGGTTCATGCCGGCGTCGCATGGGCCGGGCTGACCAACTGGCTGGCTGCCCCGGTCTATGCGCTTACCCCCGCGGCGTGGTGGCTGGAGCGGAGCGGACACCAGGAGATCTACCGTCTTTGGGTCGTGCTCACGCTCGTGTGGACCGTTGCCCTGTGCATCCGGGCGTCGCGCGGCGGAGCTGAAGTCCACGAGCGGCGTTTTTTCAACCTCTTTGCCGCAGCCCTCTCGCTGATCCTGTTGGCGGCAGCGGCTTTCGGTCCGGATTCCTCCTCGATGGTGCTCGCGTCGCTCCTGCCCACCGCGGTCTTCGCTCGTTACGTCTACCGGTACAACCTCTTTGGACTGATCATTGGCCAGCGTATCGTTTTTGCACTAAAACTCGGGATCG
>DATIFQ010000003.1:0-31611 GCA_035455185.1 Bryobacteraceae bacterium
CCTTGATGTCGATCGGTCCCGACCCAGTATACTCACGGGTGGATGGACTACGACACCTTCATTCAGAAGTTGCGGGCCTACCAGGACAGCCGCATCCTGCTGACCGCGATCGAACTGCATCTGTTCAACGCGGTCGGCGCCGGCGCCCCGGCGGAAGAGATCGCGGAGCGTCTCGACACCGATCCGCGCGCCACCGAAATGCTGCTGAATGCGCTGGTCGCTGTCGAGATGCTGAAAAAACGCGACGGCCTGTTTACCAACACTCCGCTGGCGGCTCAATACCTGACTGCTGGTTCACCGGACAACGAGCGCGACGCCTGGATGCACAGCGTGAACCAGTGGGCGCGGTGGTCCCGGCTGACGTCGTGCATCCGCACCGGAAAGGCGCCGGTCTTGCCCGAGATCGGAGCGCGTGGCGAATCATGGATCCGGGCGTTCATCGCCGCCATGCACCGCAACGCCGCGGGAAGGGCGCCCCAACTGGTCGAGACCGTGGGCGCGAGCACCGTCGCGCGGATGCTGGACATCGGCGGAGGCTCGGGCGCGTATTCGATCGCATTTGCCCTCGCAAACCCGAACCTCCACGCCGAAGTCTTCGACCTGCCTGAGGTGCTTCCAATCGCGCAGGGGCATATCGACGCCGCCGGCCTCACTGGCCGTGTGGTCGCCCGCGCCGGCGACCTGCGCCGGGATGGCTTCGGTGATGGGTACGACCTGATCCTCCTCTCGGCGATCTGCCACATGTTCGGAGAGGACGGGAATCGCGATCTGCTTCGGCGCGCGTACCGGGCCTTGGCGCCGGCAGGCCGCGTGGTAATCCAGGATTTCGTGCTTGAGGAAGACAAGACCACGCCCCGCATGGGGGCGATTTTCGCACTGAACATGCTGGTCAGTACCCACGAAGGCAACAGCTATAGCTATCAGGAATACGCAGGCTGGCTGAACGAAGCGGGGTTCCAGGACGTTTCCAGGCACTGGCCGGGCGAGCCTACCGGCCTCATCGTCGGCGTTCGAGGCTGACCGCCAGGTGTATACTCGGTGCTTTCCAAACAGGATAAGTGACATGAAGATCACCAGAAGACACGCGCTGCTTGGGGCTGCTGCGCCCCTGATCGTGAAACGGGAGACCGCGTTCGCGTCGCAAGCGAACTCCGCCGTCGCCTTCGGAATCATCGGGACCGGAGGACGTGGACGGTACGTCGGCGGGTTCATGGCCAAGGACTCGAGCGCGAAACTGGTGGCCATTTGCGACAAGTACCCGGACCGGATCGATCTCGGCAAAACCGAAATCCCCGGCGCCGACCAGGCCCCCGCTTTCCGTGACTATCAGGAACTGCTCGCTCGCCCGGATATCGATGCGGTACTGATCGCTACTCCAGTCTTTCTGCACCCCGAGCATTTCGAAGCCGCCGTCAAAGCCGGCAAGCACGTCTACTGCGAGAAGCCAGCGGGCGCCGGCGTCGCCGGATGCAAGCGGCTGCTCAAAGCCGGCGACCGAGCCGACACATCGAAGACGATCCAGTTCGGATTCCAGCAGCGCTTCAGCCCGGAGTACCTGACGGCGATGAGCCTGCTCCGATCCGGCCGCATCGGAGACATGAGGTTAATGATGAGTTACCGGATGCTCGGCGGGCTGCCGCCTGCCGCGTTCACCAACCCGTACACTGGCCCGGACGAGAAGATCAGGAACTGGGGGGCTTGGGTCGCCTACTCCGGCGGGCCGATCGTCGAGCAGGACTGCCACGGCGTCGACACGCTGAACTGGTTCGCCGGCGACGTCCATCCGACGCGCGCGTTCGGAACGGCTGGCCAGCGCTACCCGGTGCCCTACGGCGACTGGAAGACCGACTATCACGATATTGCGTTCTACTACCCGAACCAGCTCGAGGGCTGGCTCATCAGCATCAAGCACACCGCCGGCTATCGCGACGTGAAGGAGCAGCTTTTCGGATCGAAGGGCCTGCTTGAAACGTCCCGCAGTTACTACAAACTGCACGGTCCGGAAGGCAACTGGCGCTACCCGAACGCGGACGACCTGCGCGACCGCAGCCTGATCGAGAAACGAGACTCGGCCCGTGAGATCACGATCGACGCCGTGGAGGCGTTCTTCAAGAGCATCGTCGAGAAGAAGCCCTATCACATGTGGAAGACCTCGGCCGAAAGCACGCTGACGGCGCTCCTCGGCCAGATGGCGGTCGAGAAGCGGCGCGAGGTGACTTGGGACGAACTGCTCCGCTCGGCGTAGCCGCCGTCATTTTCCAGCGGCACGCGAGATGACGCGCCGGGCCGTCTTCCCGGCCACTCGAAGGTCGAAGCCGTCCTTCAATTCGCTGCCCAGGCGGATCTCTTCGTTGCCCGTGTCGGGATCGAGAACGCGGTAGAGCGTGTTCTCGTCCACCGTGTACCACTCTGGCCACTGGTTGAGGCGAGCGTAATCCTTCTTCAGATTGAGAACGCGGCGGTAGCGGGCGTAATCTAGGCAGACCGAGCCGGACCAGGTGCCCGCCGAGTGAACGCTGATATAGAGGTCCTCCCCGCTGCGAACCGCGCCGAGTTCAACGCCCGGTGCCCAATCCTTGAGCCGTGCACCCTGGGTCTTCATCATGGCGTAGAGCAGTAAGGTCCGGTTCCAGTTGCCGTCACCGTACCAGCGTTCGATGACGCCGTCCGGCTGTTGGTAAGGATACATCTTCGGAATCGAGTGATCGATCCAGGCGAGGGCTTCGGGGACGGGTTCGTGGGCGACGAGGTAGATGGCGCCCTCGATGGAGTCGGCCAGATCGTCGACCGTGTTAACGCGCTTCGTCCAGTCGTAGTCGCGGTACTTCGCGAGATTCTTCAAAACGCGAAGAACCGCCTCGCGGTACTTCTGCTCGCCGGTGGTCTGGTAGTAAGCGTACATCGACGCGTAGACGTAGCCCCAGCAATCCGTTAGCGCCGCGTCGACCGGCTGAAGGTCCGCCGTACGGATCTGGCGATAGATGAATCCGTCCGGGTTGGCCGATTCGAGCACACGGTCGAAGGTCTTGCGCAGCACAGGCCGATAGCTTTTCGCCCGAGACCCGCCAAGTTCGGTTTCGAGCGCTTGGAGCAGGACGAGGCCGACGATGGCCTCGTTGCCGTGGTCCCCGAGGCCCACGGTTTCAGTGGCGGTCTTCTTGTCGAAATCCCAGCCATAGGCCGGGAGGTAGTTACTGCCGGGAAGGATCTCTTCGATGTAGGCGTCTCCGATCTGCTCGGCCCACTTGAGGAAGCGCGGGTCGCCGGTCATGGGGATCAGGCGCGCAAGGGCTTGAAGCACGTCGCCGTTGAGTTCGGCGCCTGTGTCGGGAAGGTTGCCAAATCGGGTCTTCACCGGAGCGCGCGCCATGAAGTCCTCCATCATGTCGACCATCCGGTAGAACCACGGGGTCCGGCCGAGGAGTTCGGTAACCGGCACCATCCCGTCCTTGCAGTACTCGCCGGCCCCGAAGAAGCTGGGCGGCCCGAGTTCGCGCGTTTTGAAGTCTAGGTTGCCCGGGATGGCGCCACCTCCGACGTTAGTAAAGCGCACCTCGTTGCGAAGCATCTCCATCATCCGGCCTCGGTAAAGCGCTGGCTCGGTGAAGAAAGCGGTCGTGATGAGAAACGGGTAGTTGTCGGCGCCGGAGTTGTGCGGGGTGTAGACAGAGCGATCGTTAGGCTTGCCGCGAATCAGGCCGGGCAGCCCGTCCGGGAGCAGCAAGGTTTGGGAATCCGCATGTGCCAACCAGCCGTGCATCATCTTCCTGGTGCGGCGAAAGATGTCGTCCATAATCGCACCGTTGGCGCGGGCTGTTTTCCAAATGTCGTCTGGAGGGACGCCAAGGGCATTCACCGCCGCCGCGGCGGCCAGGAGCAGGCTAAATCGTTTCATCTCAGGATTCCCCGCTGACAATTCTCGTTTATCCGCGGGCAGAAAAAAATCTTCCGCCGGAGAGGGGGAAACGGTCCGCCGGCACGACTACGGGAAACAGAGGGGCCGCAAGGGAAATGCGAGCGGCCTCCACGAAACCTTTCTCTGGAGGATAACAATGACTTGCAGCCGGACGCCGATTCTGGGCGTCGCTTCGATACTTCTGTTCGCTTCGTTGGCGCTCGGTAACCCTGGCAAACCGAATTTCGGACCGTCGGTTTACGGAGATGGGAAGGTGTGGGGCACCAAGGGTGCGGCCACCCTCTCGGCGCCGAACGACAACAACATGCAGTCGTACGACAAGCTGTTTGTGTTCGTCAATGGCGCGATGGGGCAGATCCCGGTCGCGGAGGCCGCTCCGGGCAACCCCATGTACAACGGTGGCCGCTGGCACACGCACACGGTCGTGTGGACGCAGGCGGGTCTCGATTTCCATGGTGGAACTCTCCCCGTGCTCACCTCGTACGATGAGATTCAGTTTCATTACGGGCTGGGCCACCTGATGATCACACCCGGCTCGCCAGCCGGAGGGCCCCCTCCTTACTTTGAGTGTCCGCTGCTGCCGGTGAAGTAGCATACGGGGGTCGCAACGGGGCAGGCGCGCAGCCTGCCCCGCATGTTGGTCGACCCGCTTGGCAGCGCACGGACCCGCTGGAATCAGATTCGTGTTTTCGTGTATCCTCATAGGAACCTCAATTTGTCGCGCCGTGAGATTCCTTCTTCTCTTGGCACTCGTGCCACCGGCGGCCGCCGCACCGGCCTCGTTCTTCGGCGGGTTCGTGGGTGTGTCCACGCTCTCGGCGGACGGCGCATTTTCGACCCGTGGAAACACGAGCGCGCACTCCCAATACAAGCCAGAAAACGGGCCGACTGCCATGGTGTTCGCCGGACGGCACCTGAACGACTTCTTCGCAGTCCAGCTCAGTTACGGGTGGAACCGGAACGAGGTGCTACTGGCGGCCACGGAAGCCGGGACGACGGCTAACGCCTACGAACAGGGCCGGAGGAACCGGCAGCACACCGTCATCGGGGAGGGCATGGTATTCTTCCGCAAGCGGCAAAGCCGCGTGCGGCCCTATCTGACCGCCGGAGCAGGCGTGCATCAGCTCACCAGCAAGGCCAACGGCCGCCTCGTCCTGATCGGAAACCCCGTCCTTCCGCCGGCGGAGTTCAGCAAGACTGGCCCGGCCTTCCGGGTAGCGGTCGGGATCGACGTATTCCTCCGAGGCGGTTTCGCCTGGCGATACAGCTTCAGCGAGACGATCCAGGGCAACCCTATGAGCAAACAGTTGTCGCCCCAGGGCGCCCGGAACCTCAAGAATTTTCAGAATCTCTTCGGTTTCGCCTGGTACTTCTGATCGCCGGGCGCGGTTACCCCCGCCGTCAACGGTTCTGAAAACGAACATAGGGACAGCCAGGCCACCAGATCGGTGCGTTTTCGATGTGTTCTGCTAACAGCCGCGCATGGCAGACCTTGCAGAAGAACGCCGATTCGGTCCGGGCTCCGGCGGGGACAATCTGTACCAACTCTTCGAACACGCACAGCTTCCGGCCGTTCTGTTTGGAACCGGTCAGGCTGAGCAGCGGACCACTCTCCTGCTGACGCTGGACCAAGGCGGTGTAGGTCCTGCTCTTGAGCCACGCGGGCGCCTTCCGTTCCGGCCCGTACGGCGCTTCGGCGACGCTGGCCAGACGTTTGAAATCGAGATCATCAGCCATTCTGAACCTCGCTTTGCCAGCGGCGGCGGAAGTGTTCTCGCGCTCTAGCCAGGGCGCGCTCGACGCCTTTCACGGACTTACCCGTCTGCCGGGCCATCTCTTCCGCGCTCTGCCGTTCCCAGTACCGCCAGACCAGGAGGATGCGGTCGTTTTCCGGCAGAGTGCCCAGCATTTTCCAGACCAGAGATTGTTCCTCTTCTCGCTCGATCGAAGCCTCCAGACTCTCCTCCGCGGCAGGTTCCGCGTCCTCTTCGCTCCACTGGGCGAGCCGGAGCCGCTCGCGAAAGTGATCCTGGACCTTGTGACGCGCGATGCCCAGAAGCCAGCTTTTCAAGCCGCTATCGCCGCGGTAGCCCGGCAGGGCTTGCCACGCATCCAGGAAGACTTGCTGGAAGCAGTCATCCGCGACGTCGGCGTGGGGTAGCAGCCGGCTGCTCAGATACGAGTAGACAGAATCGGAGTACCGCGAAACGAATTCCTCCGTCGCCTTTCGGTCCTTGCGGAGCACGGCGTGGACCAGTTCCGTCTCGCTGGCCGCTTCTTCCCCTTGAGAAACGGCAGCATCGCCGCGAGCAGCCGGGGTTGTGGCAGAGGATCCGCTCACATCAGGATGTCGGTTGCCGGGGGCAAATCCCCCTTCCGGGTCCATGGCTCCGCGCCCTCCATCATGACGCATTGGCGGCACCCACGAAGGGTGGCCGTTCGATTCCCTGGGAGTTTCGGTATGATCGATACACAAGGGAACATCGATGCAATACAGACTGACTGCTGTTGCTGTTCTGCTGGTTGTGGCGGCCGGGCTTTCCGCGCCGAATGCGCTGACGCAGGCGCCGGCCGGTTTTGTCTCGCTGTTCAACGGGCGCGATCTGAGCGGATGGACGGTGCCGGAGGGTGACAACGGGCACTGGAAAGTGGTTGACGACGTGATCGATTACGACGCGAGGAGCGAATCCCCGAAGGACAAGAACCTCTGGTCTGAGAAAGAATATAAAGACTTCATTCTGCGCGTAGACTGGCGCATCAAGGCGACCCCCTACCGGAACAAGGACGCTCGTATCGTCATGCCGGATGGTTCAGACAAGCTGGACGAGAACGGAAAGGTAATCCAGCTCGACCTGCCCGACTCCGACTCCGGGGTTTTTCTGCGTGGAACGGGCAAGGGGCAGGTAAACATCTGGTGCTGGCCGGTGGGGTCGGGCGAGTTTTACGGCTACCGGACGGACCCGAAGATGCCCGCTGAGGTGCACGCCGCCGTGACTCCGAAGATGAACGCAGACCGGAACATCGGCGAGTGGAACACGTTCGAGATCACGGTAAGAGGGAATGCAGTGACGGTTGTGCTGAACGGCAAGAAAGTGATCGACGCCGCGAAGCTACCGGGCCTGCCGGAGAAGGGCCGCCTCGCACTCCAGCATCACGGCAGCTTCAAGGACGGCCAGTGGCAAGGTCCGCCGAGCTTGGTGCAGTTCCGGAACATCTACATCAAGGAACTCTGACGGGGTTCCGGCATTGTTTCGGCATACCCGGTCCTACTTAACGGGCCCCACGTACTCGGTGCTGATCACCACATCATCCAACCAGTAGGTACGGTCGTGCTGACTATTGCTGCTGTAATTGCCGAACATCGCCATATTCAGTTTGAGGCTTTCGACATCCCGCCAGCGCATGCCGTCCACACGCAGAATTTCCTTACCGTCGATCCAAAGCACCTGCTCGCCGTCCTTCTTGCCGGGTTGGTTACATTTCACCAGCATCTCGAAACAGTACCAGCGGCCCCGCTCGATCCAGAAAGGTTCCTTCGGGTAGAAGTAGTTCCCCCAGTAACGGCCATCTGGTGACTGCTTCATGTCCGGCCAGTAGGTGTAGAAAACGATCTGTCCAGGAGGCGGCATGGACGCCACGCCCCTCGGCTCGACATTTACGATGAAGCGGTCCGTCCCATCGGGTTTGCGCCCGGCACCGCCCAGCACCGAACGAGGGCTATCCGGACGGCAGGCCCAGAACTGGCACCAGTGCATCCCCCGCCCTTCAAAATTCTCCGCAAACTTCGCATACCAGCGGATATACACCCGGTCGTAACCGGGCAGGAACCAGGCCCGGATATAACTGTCAGACTCCCGGAGAACGCGTCCCTCAACGGTCTTGCCTTCCCCCTGAAAAGCCGGGGCTGAGATCCGATAGCTCTTTGTGCCCGCGTGGACATACTCCTTCCGGGTTTCAAACCCTCCACGAACAGGGTCCTCGCTGTACTTCTCCCAGCTTCCCCCGAGTTCGCCTGACTCGAAGTTCTCGCTGAAGACCACTTGGCCGAGCGCGGCCGTGCAGAACAGTCCAGCGGCGACACTCGCACGGGCAAAAAAACTGATTGTTGTCACAGGCATGTGGGGCGTTTCTTTAGGCCAATTTCCATCGATAACGGGCTTCTGGGTCAGTATATTTCAACCGGACGGATCAGCCGAGATGTCGGCTTCTGGAAGGGGCGATGGGTCTCTGATGGGGCTTCGGGTTGGAGGCGCGGGCGGGAATCGAACCCGCGAATAAAGGTTTTGCAGACCTCTGCCTTACCACTTGGCTACCGCGCCGCTTTGATGTCAGGATAACGCAAAACGGCCCAGGCCTCAATGAGGGTACGGGAGACCGCTCCGCCGTGACGCATCTCTTCCCCGGATGCGTCACGCGACTGCCGGCTGCAAATTCTACACAGGGACGCATCCTGAGATTTCGTGTCCCTGTAGGGAACACAATCCAACCTGTTGATTCTATTGTCAAAGAACGGGCGAGTGGCGCATCTTGGAGTAAAATGCGCCACTCGAAGGGGCTTCCTCAAACGGACAACGGAAGATGCGGCGCCACATCCACCCACATTGTTAACACGGGGAAGGTGGAACCGACGCTCCGGTAGAATCGGATATTGCTGAAAATAAGACTACAATCGAGACGTTGCGGCCGGTGACTGCCAAATGAGACCGTTCCAGCGTTACGTGGGCATCCAATTCCCGAGTTGGGTCCTGACGGCCATGGTCGTGTGGGGTCTACACCACTGGACGGGCCTGCCCCGGGGGTGGGCGATCACCCTCCTCCTCGCTTACGTTGCCAAGGACTTCCTCCTATACCCGCTGCTGCGCCGGTCCTATGAAGAAGACCGGCGAACCGGAGCGGAGCCATTGATCGGCAGGACCGGGATCGCCGTCGAGGAACTGAACCCGGCCGGGTACGTGCGGGTCCGCGGGGAACTCTGGAGGGCGGAGGCGGCCGGGGGCGCGGTGCCCGCGGGCGCGGCGGTGACGGTGGTTTCGACCGACGGCATGACCCTGGTGGTTGAGGCACAGAGGGCGCATTGAAAACACCGTTTCGTGCCCTTACCAGCCGACAGGGTTGCCTTTGTTCTGTTGGTCGAGCCACTTCTGAAGCGGGGCAAAGTAGTCGCGGATGGCGGTGGCATCCATCTCGCGCTGGCCGGTGAGCGCCTGAAGCGCGTCCTGCCAGGGACGGCTGGCGCCCATTTCGAGCATGGAGATCAGGCGGCGTCCCGCTTCCTCATTCCCATAAATCGAGCAGCGGTGCAGCGGCTCCTTGCAGCCGGCCGCCTGGGCCAGCGCCCGGTGGAACTGGAACTGCAAGATGTCCGCGAGAAAGTAGCGCGTATAAGGGACGTTCGCAGGCACATGGTATTTGGCTCCAGGGTCGAAGTCCGCTTCACTGCGCGCGACGGGGGCTGACACACCTTGATACTTCTGACGGAGTTCCCACCAGGACTGGTTGTATCGTTCCGGCGGGACCTCTCCGGAGAAGACCTTCCAGCGCCACTGGTCGATCAGCAGACCGAACGGCAGGAAGGCGAGCTTGTCGAGCGCACGGGTGAGCAGGAGGCCGATATCCTTCGATGTGTCCGGCACCTGCTTCAGCAATCCGAGCTTGACGAGATACTCGGGCGTGACGGACAGGGCGATCGTGTCGCCAACGGCCTCATGAAAGCCGTCGTTGGCGCTGTCCCGGAACAGCATCGGCTGTTTGTTGTATGCGCGCTGGTAGAAGTTGTGCCCGAGCTCGTGATGGATGGTAGCGAAATCCTCGCCTGTGATCTCGATGCACATCTTGATGCGCAGGTCGTCGACATTGTCGATGTCCCAGGCGCTCGCGTGGCAGACGACGTCACGGTCGCGCGGCTTGCGGAATAATGACCGTTCCCAAAACGATTTCGGCAGCGGCGCGAAGCCAAGCGACGTGAAGAAGCGCTCGCCGTAGCGAACCATCTCGAGGTCGTCGACGTTTCGCGCCTTGAGGATCTGGGTCAAATCGTAGCCGGGGTCGGCGTCCGGCGGCGCGACCAAAGGATAGACGTTTTCCCAGGACTGCGCCCAAATATTGCCGAGCAGGTGCGCCGGAATAGGACCGCGGGCTGGCACGATGCTGTCGCCGTACTTCTCGCGGAGCTTGTTGCGCACATAGGCGTGGAGGGAGACGTAGAGCGGTCTTACCTGCTCCCAGAGCCGGTCGAGCTCGCCGGCGAACTGGTCCGGCGTTATGTCGTACTTTGAGCGCCACATAGCGCCGGTGTCGGCAAATCCAAGCTCGCGCGCGCCTTTGTTGGCCAACTCAACGTAGCGGCTGAAATCTTTTCGAATTGGCGGTGAGATCGTGTGCCAGCCGCGCCATGCGTCGAGCAGTTCCTCGGGATTGCGGCTTTCGGCCATGATGCGGGTGATGTCCTGAACGTCGAGGCACTTGTCCTTTCCGGACGCACAGTACTTGCCCTTCCCGTAAGCGCTCTCCATTCCGGCGACGATGCGGGTAAGCTCGTCGCTTTCCTTGGGGTCGGAGGGCGCGGCCAGACTCAGCGCCAGCCTCAGCAGTTTCATTTTGCGGGCGAGATCCGGTGGCAGGGAGACGCCGTCGAAGCGCGTGGACTGCTTCGCCAGTTCAACGGTGGCGGTGATCATCCGCTGGTTAGCTTTGGCGGCGAGAATCTCCGAGTCCATCATGATGTAGGTTGCCTGGACCCAACTCGCGTGGCCTGCCTCTTCGGAGAGCGCCATCAGTTGTGTCTCCGCGTCGTCGAGGAAAGCCCTTGCCTCAGCTACGGTCGGCGGCCCGGCCGCCGGCAATGCGGAGGCGACCGTCAAGAGAAGTACGAAAATGACAAAGACCCTGGTTTTCATGTACGTGGTCCGGTCTTTTCTTATTATGCTGTAGAGACGGAGAGAGCCATGAGAGTCTTCGACCATGTCGGTGTTCCCACCGAAGAGAAGCGCCCCGGCGAGATGTACGTCAAGGACACGAAGGTCTGGGTGACCAACCCGATTGAGCACCCGCACAAGATCGAGTATCTGCGGTTCGAGGCCGACACCCCGGTCACGGGACCGGTCCGCGATCTGCCGCACACGGCGTACCGCGTGGACAATCTGGAGACTGAGATCGCCGGGGAGCAAGTGATCCTCGGCCCGTTCTATTCCACCCCGACGATGCGGGTCGTGTTCATCGAGAAAGACGGCGCCATCTTGGAGTTCATGGAGAACGCGGAAGACGGCCACTGGTTCCGGCCCGAGCCTGAAGCGAAGTGAGGCGGCTTCTCAGTGTCGTCGCACTCGCCGCGGCGTGGACGTGCCTCGCCGCACAGGTCTCTTCCTCCGACCCGGCATTCGCCCCCGTAAGCGACGATCCACGGCTCCCGCGGGTTCTCTTGATCGGCGATTCGATTTCGATCGGCTACACGCTCCCCGTCCGCAAGATGCTCGAAGGCAAGGCCAACGTGCACCGCATCCCGGAAAATGGAGGCCCGACAATCAACGGGGTCCAGAAGATCGACGCCTGGCTCGGGGACGGCGAATGGGATGCGATCCACTTCAACTGGGGCCTGCACGACATTAAGCTCGACGCAAACGGCGTCCACCAGGTGCCAGCCGATTCGTACGAACGCAACCTGCGCGAACTGGTCAAGCGGATGAAGTCGACGGGAGCGCGGTTGATTTGGGCCAGCACGACTCCAGTGCCGGAGGGAAGACTCAGCCCACCGCGCCACCCGGGGGACGAGGTCGCCTTTAATGCCATCGCCTTGCGGGTGATGAAGGAGAACGGAGTCGTAGTGGACGATCTCTACTCGTTCGCGCTGCCGCGGCTGGCAGACATCCAACAGCCGGCGAACGTTCACTTCACGGCCGAGGGTTCCGAGGCGCTGGCGAAGCAGGTGGCGGCGAGCATCCTGCGCGCTCTGGAGCGATAGCGGGCCGTCAGCCGCGGCAGGAACTGAGCACTTCCCAGTACAGGTCTGCGGTGCCGTCCAGCGAGTGCCGTTCATGGATGTGGGATGCCGCCATTCGTCCCATCTCGCGCGCGGCCACGGGTGATTGCACAAGCCAAGTCATGTGCTGAGCGAGTTCGAGTCTTTCTCCCGGACCAATTGCGACACGGATGCACGAGCCTTCCGGGAAACGCGAGTTTTCTTCGCCCGCCGACAGGATGACCGGCTTGCCGATTCCCATCAGCCGGACGGCGATGCCGGATGTCTCTCCGGCCGCGGGGCACCTGAGGTTGATGCAGGCATCCACCGCAGCGGCATGGAGCCAGAAGTCGCGCTCCGGCAAATGCCCCACGCGCAGGACGTCCGGCCGGTAAAGTACCCGTTCGAGGGCGCGGGCAAGGTCTGTGGATACGAACTCACCGGCGATCAAGAGCGCGGCGTCGACCCCGGCGGATCGGATCGCCTCGAAGGCGCGGAGCACCACGGGCAGGCGTTTGCTCTCGCGCAGGTAGCCGAAGATTCCGAAAAGGAAAGTTCGCGGTTGAAGGCCGAGTCGGCCGCGCAAACGCGCCGTTTCCGCTCCGAATGGAAGGCTGGGCGGGTGAAACAGGTGAGGGATCTCGGCGACGCAAGCGGACGGAGCGTGCGCCCGAACGATCGCCGCCGCACCGGGGTTGTGAACGACTACGGCCTTCGAGGCCTCGGCGATGCGCCTGAGCATGGCATAGCGGAAGTACCTGCCATCGGCGCCGGAGCGCGCACGATTCTGCCAGAGTTCGGCGGCGAGCTGTCGGTGCCACTCCCCGTAGTTGAAAACGAACTCCTCGATGTACTCCTCGGCGCCCGACATGCCGAGCAGGAGGTGGTGGAGCACGGCGTCATGTAGCACGGCGACGCCCGGCCGCGCGAGCGCACAGCGGTAGATCTCACTATGCAGGCGGTTATTGCCGAGGTGGTAGAGGCATACATCCGCATCGCCGTCACCGACCTTCACACCGCCACGATGGCGAAGAGCGCCGAGGAGAGCGGCGGAGTAATCCGCGACTCCTGTCCGGGCAGGAGGTAGAGGAGAGAAAAAGCCGACGGTCACGCTCGCTTTCTCGATCCGAACAGCGCTGTACCGACCCGGATGTGGGTGGCGCCCTCTTCGATGGCCGCCTCGAAGTCGTGCGACATGCCCATCGAGAGATGCGGCAGCCGGTATTCCTCAGCGAGGTGGCGCAGACGCTGGAAGTAGGGGCGCGATACTTCGGGGTCGTCCGACCACGGGGGCATGGTCATCAGTCCGGTAACGCGCAGATTTCGACAGCCGCGCAGAACCTCGACCAACTCCGGCAGCGCGGCAGGATCGGCGCCGCTTTTCGAAGCCTCTCCGGAGAGCTTGACCTCGATCATCACGTCGAGCGGCCGGCCGGCCTCGTCAATGCGCCGGGCGACTTTCGGCGCATCCACGGTCTCGATGACATGGAACAATTCGGCGGCGCGCTTCGCCTTGTTTGATTGCAGGTGACCGACGAAGTGAAACCGCGCTCCGTCGAGCGTGGCCACCTCCGGAAGTTTCGACTCGAACTCCTGGACGTAGTTCTCGCCGAAGTCGCGCAGGCCGAGCGCCCACGCTTCGAGGATGACGGACGCGGGAAAAACCTTGGTGATGGCGACCAGCGTGATCTCATCGCGGCGGCGGCCGGCCTTCGCGGCAGCTCGCTGAATGCGATCTTCGACTTCGTTCAGCCTGTCCTGGAGCATCGGAACAACTCTTATAATAAGGGGGAATGCGTCCTCCCGCGGGAGGCGACTGCAACGCGCGTTCCGGCGAGACGCGCACAGTGATTGAGCGTTTCCTCAACTCCAGCCGCCGGCCCATCCTGCTCGAACCCGGAGAAAAACAGTTCCTTCTCGACGACGACCACTATCTGCTCGACGTCCGCAACGGCGGCCTGATCATTCAGGTCTGGGACGAGTCTCGCAACCTGGTGCGCCGAGTCACCGGGGTCCATAGCGAGCGGCCGGGCAAGCTCGAACTCGTCATCGAGAAGTTCGGCAAGCGGCCGGGCCGCCTGATTCTGGCCGATTTGTCACGTCCTGCGGCTGCGACGGCGGAACGCCACGGAAAACGGCTGGCGTTTCGGGAGGAGTTCCGGCGGTTCCTCGCCCGCGAGTTTCCCGATTGGAAGGCCACCGAGGTGAGCACCGAGCCAAACCTCGAGTACAGCCTCTCACCGGCATATCCACGTGCGCTCCTTAAGAGGGGCCAGTCGGGTATGGCGGCGGTGTCTTGTCCTCGAGACGCTGGAGACGCTACCGGAGCGCTTAGCTTCGGCCTCATCTGGCTGGACTATTTGCGGCGACGGGAGAGAAGGCTCACGGTCGAGGGTCTCACTCTGTTTCTGCCGCAGGGACTGGAGCACACGACATGTCTCCGCCTGCGCTGGCTCGATCCCACCCTCGCGCGGTACTTGGTCTTTGTGTATTCGCCCGAAGGCTTCACGGCTCGGGTCGATCTGGCCGACTATGGCAACCTCGACACAAAGCTCGAGCCTTGCAGCAGCAGTCCGGCCGCGGCAGACGGCGGTGTGGCGCCGCTTGTCGAGCGGCTGCGGGCGATCCACAAAGTGGAATGCGTCGAATGTGCCGATGGGGCGAGCCTGCGGGTGCGCGGCCTTCAGTTCGCGCGGATTGACAACGGCAAGCTGTTGTTCGGCATCGAACGGATGAGGGAGGCAGGCGCCGGAAGTGCAGGTGAAATCGAGCGGCTTGTTCGCGAGCTGTCCCGGCTGCGCTCCGCGGAGGCGACGGACCGCGAGAACCCGCTGTATAGACGCCAGCCGGAGCGCTGGCTGGAATCGCGCGTACGCGCTCATATCGAGCAAGTGGACGCTTCTCTCCATCCGGCGCCCGTCTACGGCCAGGTACCCGCCTTAGCCGGCGGCGAACGCGGCGTGATCGACCTGCTCGCGACAGATATCGGCGGGCGGCTGGCGGTGCTGGAACTAAAGGCGTCCGAGGATATTCACCTGCCGTTGCAAGCGCTCGATTACTGGATGCGGGTGCGCTGGCATCTCGAGCGCGACGAGTTTCGGACGATGGGTTACTTTCCGGGTGTGACGCTCTCGAAGCGCCCGCCGCGGTTGTTGCTGGTCGCCCCGTCGCTCGATTTCCATCCCACGACCGAAATCATCCTGCGCTATTTCTCGCCGGAGGTTCCGGTAGAGCGCATCGGCCTGGCGGTAGAATGGAGGAAGACCCTTCGAGTCGCATTTCGGATCGAGGGCGCCGGCTGTCCCATCTGAGCGAGCGGCATGGCGAGTCATATTCTCCAACAGATCAGAAAGGCCCTGAACAACCTCAACCCGAATGACGTCCGCAAACTTGCGGAGCGCCAGCTTACGATCGGCTTGGCCGCTTCGAGCAGCGAGGCGCTGGCGGCAATGGAGGATTACTTGGTGCCTCCATCCGTCTCTCATAGGCGGCGTCAGGAACTGGTCTCAGTCATCCACCGGATCGGAAACCCCGGCGCACCGTCAAGGTTTGACATCGAGATCATTGAGGAAAGGCTTCCGGCCGCGCCCGGGTGCTTCCAGTTTTCGATGCGTGACCCGGAGCGCGTGATCCGTGAGATCCTGCTCGAACGCGAGGACCTGGCGCTGCCCCTCGCCCGCCTGCTGCCGCCGTTTCGCAAGCGGGTGACACAGCGCATTATCCGCGACGTGGCGCGGGAAAACGCCGGCTTTTCTTTGCTCACCGCCCTGCCGGATATTCTTCCGAGCGTCCTCAGCCTCCCATGGGCCGCCGGCGAATTCGCCTCGGACACAACGGTGCTCACCGTGAACCAGGTGCGCATGGCCTTTCTGCTCGCTGCGGCGAGCGACCGGAAGGTGGGCTACCTCGAGCAGAAGGCGCAGATTGCCTCGATTATCGCCGGTGCGTTCGGCTGGCGAGCGCTGGCCCGTCAACTGATAGCCAAAATTCCACTGGGCGGTGGGCTGATTCCAAAGGCGGCGGTCGCCTATGCCGGCACTTATGTCGTAGGGACAGGCTTAGAGCGATTCTACGGGCGCGGCTACGCGCTGACCCGCGCGGAACGCAAGCAGGCCTATCAAAAGGCATTGGAGGACGGCAAGGAGCTCTCCCGGCTGCTTCTTGAGAGGGCCCGCAGCGCAACCAAACGAGATCGGTATGCGTCAGAAAAAGGGTGATCTTGGTTCTTCAGACCGGAGGTGTTACATGATGTTGCGCATGACGGCCTTGCTGGCGATGACGCTCAGCCTTGTACTTGCGGACAGGCTGACGTTGCGCGACGGCAGGGAGGTGGAAGGTACGTATCTCGGTGGCGACGCGCGTCAGGTTCGCATGGCGGTCGGCGACAAAATCGAGAGTTATCGGGTATCGGAGATCACGAGCCTCCAGTTTGGCGGGGCGACGGCAGCGGCACCGGTTACTTCGGGTTCGGGCGCCACGACCACCCTCGCGGCGGAGACGAAACCGGCGGACACCAAGCCCGCGGCGGCTGCACCCGCTTCCGGAAAGGAAATTCCTGCCGGTACCGAAGTGGTCATTCGCATGATCGACGACGTGGATTCGGAGGTCAGCCGCGTGGGCCAGACATATAAAGCAAGCCTGGATGAGCCGGTGATCGTGAACGGCAACACGCTGATTCCTCGAAACGTCGACGTGACCGTGAAGCTGATCGAGGACCAGCAGTCAGGCAAGCTGACTGGACGCACGGAGCTGACGCTGGCGCTGGTGGACGTCACCGTGGACGGTAAGCAGGTGCCTGTCGTCACCCAGGAAGTCACACAGGCAAGTGAGTCGCGCACCGGGCGGACCGCAAAAGTAGTTGGAGGGACCGCGGCCCTCGGCGCGATCATCGGCGCGATTGCCGGAGGCGGTAAAGGCGCCGCAGTCGGAGCGACGACCGGCGCGGGCGCCGGCGCGGCGGTACAGGTCTTGACGAAGGGACAGCGTGTTCGAATTCCTTCGGAGACCCGGCTGACTTTCACGCTGAAAGAGCCGGTTCGACTCTAGCGTTTCCCATCCGGTAGGATGATGGGGACGGAGAGATCCCATCATCGACACACCGGTTGCCATCATCACAGGAGCGAGCCGCGGAATCGGCCGCGGAATCGCCATTGAGCTAGCGCGCACCCACCAGGTGCTTGCGACCTACAAAGGGCGCCGGGACGCCGCCGAGTCGCTGCGGGCGGAGACCGGCGCCGAAATCTTCCAGTGCGACGTCGGGTCGCGTGACGATCGGCAGGCGCTCCTCGAGTTCGCTCGAGAGCGTTTTGGACGGCTTGACCTGCTCGTCAACAATGCCGGCATGGCCCCCCGCGAGCGTCGCGACATCCTCGAAGCAACGGAAGAGAGCTTCGACGAACTGATCGCGACCAACCTCAAAGGGCCCTACTTCCTCACACAACAGGCGGCGCGGTGGATGGCGGAGCAGGGCCGCGGGCGCATCGTCTTTGTCACGTCCATTTCGTCTTACACGGCCTCGGTGAATCGCGGGGAGTACTGCGTGTCGAAAGCCGGTCTGAGCATGGCGGTAGCGCTCTACGCGCAGAGATTAGCGGCGGCCGGCGTTCAGGTGTTCGAGATCCGGCCGGGGATCATTCGGACCGACATGATCGCGGCAGTCGAGCAGGTCTACGAGGAGAAGATCGCCGGCGGCCTGCTACCACAGCGGCGCATGGGTGAATCCACGGACATTGCCCGTGCGGTGCGCGCAATAGCCGACGGCCTGCTCGACTACTCGACGGGCCAGGTGCTGAACGTCGACGGCGGGTTCCATCTCCGGAGCCTGTAACGCCGACGCCGTGATAATGTAGTACTTCCACTTTCCAGCGAGGAAGGAGTATTTTTCTCCCATGAAGAAGGGGTTTTACGGCTGGTGGATTGTCGCGGCTTGTTTCCTGACTTTCGGAGTGTCGACAGGGTTCCCGTACTACAACATCGCGTTCTTTTTCGACTACTTCCGCGACGACCATAGCTGGCCGATCAGCTTCATCACGATGGGCGCTCCGATCGCCGTGCTGCTGACGATCTGGGCAGGGCCGGTCATAGTGCCACGTTTCAGCCCGCGACTGCTGATTCTCGTCGGCACCGCCATGACTTTCCTCGCATTTCAATGGTTCGCACGGCTCAGCGGCTCGCGGTGGGAGTACTTCGGCGCGTGGTGCTTGTACATGATCGGGTACTTCCTGTCCGGGCCGATTCCGCACCAGGTGATCATTTCGAACTGGTTCAAGGAGAAACGCGGCCGGGCCATGGGGATCACGTATGTCGGCGTGGCGGTGATCGGTTCCATTGGCAACAAACTGGGGCCGTACCTGGCGTCCCAGATGCCGTACACGGACGCGCTCAAGTACATGGGATTCCTGCTGCTGCTCGCCTGGCCGGTGGCGCTCTTCGTCCTGAAGGACAAGCCGCAAGACGTGGGCCAGTTCCCGGATGGCAAGGCGACGGCGGAGGAGGTTGCAAAGCCCGCCGTACTGGAGCCGCCCAAGAGCTTCGGGTTCCTGACCCGAAAATCCGCCTTCTGGCTGCTGTTGGTGGGAAGCGCGGCTTCGATCGGTTCGATCGCGGCGGTGAATTTCCACATGAAGTTCGTGTTCGAGGCTCAGGGCTTTGTGGAACAGGCGGCGCGGGACCAGATTTGGGGAACGGCTTCGTTCTGGGTCCTGTGGTCGAGCATCGCGGGACGGTTGTTGGCCGGTTACCTGGCTGACAAACTGCCTCGGAAGTACGTCATGCTTGCCACGTACATCGTTGTTGCCCTCGCGATTCCGACGCTGTTCCTCGTCAAGCCGGGCCACACGGGGTTCCTGTATGTGTTCGCGCTGGTGTTCGGATTCGCGATGGGTGCGGACTACATGCTGATTCCGCTGATGGCTGCAGACCAGTTCGGACTGTCAACACTGGCCCGCGCGATGTCTGCAATTTTGCCGACGGATACCATTGCGCAGTTCTGGTTCCCGAACTTCGTGGCGCGGCTGCGAGATCTTGTTGGCGGCGACTACCACATCGCCATGATGGCCGTCTTCGGAACCGCTTTCCTGGGCGCGATCGCCATCGGTATGTTGCCGAGACACGGACCCAAGGATGAGGCACTTCACGTACAAGACGCTCGCGGAACTGCGGCGAGACGCTGAGGTCCATGGGGCCCGGCACATCGTTTTCGAGGAGGAACCGAGCCGGGTTCGAGAGATCCTCGCCCGAAAAGTAAAGGTCGGGCCGCTGATCATCGGCAATTCGATCACCATTCACCCGATGGAGGGCTGCGACGGCACGCCCCAAGGACATCCGGACGAGCTGACGTGGCGGCGTTATGAGCGCTTCGCGGCCGGCGGCGCGAAACTGATCTGGTTTGAGGCGACGGCGGTCCGCGAGGACGGGCGCGCCAACACGCGGCAGCTTTGGCTCCACAAGGGCACGGCCGACGAGTTCGCCCGTCTGCTCGAAACGATCCGCCGCATTCATCGCGAGCGGTGTGGCACGGCTGACGACCTGATCGAACCCCTTCAATTGACGCATTCCGGCCGATACAGCGTCCCCAAGCGGATTATCGCTTGTCACAACCCGGCCGTTGACCGGAAGACCGGCGTGCCGGCGGACTACCCGGTCATCTCCGACGACGAGCTCGAGCGGCTTGAAGACGATTACGTCGAGACGGCGCGGTTGGCGGTAGCGGCCGGCTTCGGGGCGGTCGACATCAAGGCGACGCACGGCTATCTGCTGAACGAATTGCTTTCAGCCAAGCTGAGGGAAGGCCGCTATGGCGGCCCACTCGAAAACCGCACGCGGTTCATCCGCAACGTAATCGGCAAGATCCGGGCTGCGCTCGGCAACCGGCTTGTGTTGTGCATGCGGCTCGGGTGCTATGACGGAGTTCCATACACAACGGGGCCCGGCAACACGGGCGTGCCGCTCGAGCATCCGATTCCTTACCTGTACGGCTGGGGCGTCGACCCGAACGACCCGTTCCGGGAAGACCTGAACGAGGTGAAGCAGGCCATCGGTTGGTTCAAGGAGTGGGGTATCGAACTGCTGAATGTCTCAATGGGATCGCCATACTATAATCCCCACGTCGGCCGGCCGTTCGAAAAACCCGACGAAGGAAATTACGAGCCGCCGGAGCATCCGCTGCTCGGCGTGGACCGGCACTTTCGCATCGCCGGCGAATTGCAGCGGGCGATCCCCGACCTTCCGATGGTTGGCACCGGCTATAGCTGGCTCCAGCAGTACGCCATTCATGCGGGCGCGCGGAACATCGCCGATGGAAACATCCGGCTCTTCGGACTCGGCCGGTGCGCCATCGCGTATCCAGACTTCGCGCGGGACGCGCTGGAAAAAGGCGAACTGGATGAGCACAGAGTATGTAAGACGGTTACGTTCTGTACCTACCTGATGCGGCAGAAGAACCATCCGCTGGGACAGTTCCCGACGGGCTGCGTGCCGTTTGACAAAGATGTCTACGGGCCGATCATGAAAGAGGCGCGGGAAGCCAGACGCGCCGCCGAATCCAAACCGAAACACTGAGCACAGACATGCGTGTAATCCTATCCGTTCTTTTGAGTGCGGCCGGGGCATTGTCCCTGTCCGCGGCGCAGAATTTCGATCTCGTTGTTTATGGTGGCACCGCCGGTGGCGTAATAACCGCCGTCAGCGCAGCCCGGGAAGGAGCGAGCGTGGCTCTGCTGGAGCCGGGCCGTCACGTCGGCGGCATGGTGACGGGCGGCCTCAGCCGGACCGACCACGGTCGGAAAGAAACGGTTGGCGGCTACTCGCTCGAATTCTACAAACGGCTCGGCAAGAAGTACGGGACAGAGATCGAGTGGTATCCCGAGCCTCATGTGGCCGAGCAGGTCCTGCTCGAAATGATGAAAGAGGCGGGCGTCAAGGTCTTTTATGGACGCCGGCTCCGCGAAAAGACCGGAGTGCGGAAGAAGGGCCGCCAGGTCGTTGAGATCGTCATGGAGAACGGCGCTGCGTTCCAGGCGAAAGTCTTCGCGGACTGCACCTACGAGGGCGACCTGATGGCGCAGGCGGGTGTCTCGTACACGTGGGGACGCGAGGGCTCCAGCCAGTACGGCGAGTCGCTGGCCGGGGTCAGGCCGAAAGACCGAGGCCACCAGTTCGACTTTCCGATCTCGGCGTACGACGCCAAGGGCCGATTGTTGCCGGAGATCGGCACGCAGCCGCGGGGCGAGCTGGGAGCTGCGGACAAGAAAGTCCAGGCATACAACTACCGGCTGATCATGAGCAAGGAGCCGTCGAACCGCCGCGCCATCGAAAAGCCCGCCGGCTACGATCCCTGGCGGTACGAGCTGCTGGTGCGCTGGCTCCAGGGATTCGAGAAGCACAACGGCCGTGCGCCGCGCATCAATGAAGTGCTGTTGATCGGAACGTGCCAGGGCAACAAAGCGGACTTCAACAACCGTGGCGCCGTTTCGACCGATTACATCGGCAAGAGCTGGGATTACCCCGAAGCAAGCTACAAACGGCGCGCCGAGATCTGGCGGGAGCACGCCGACTACACAAAAGGCCTCCTCTACTTCTATGTGACGGATCCGCGCATCCCGAAATCATTGCAGGACGACATCCGGCAGTGGGGCTACGCGAAAGACGAATTCACGGACAACGACAATTGGCCCTACCAACTGTACGTGCGCGAGGCGCGCCGAATGACAGGCGGCTTCGTGATGACGCAGAAGGACATCCAGACCGAGCTGACAAAGCCCGACGCGATCGGCATGGGCTCCTATAACAGCGACTCGCACAACGTGCAGCGTTTCGTGCAGGCGGATCGCACCGTGCAGAACGAGGGCAACATGGAGGTTTCGGTGACCCCGTATCAAATCCCGTACAGAATTCTTCTCCCGAAACGGACGGAGGCGGAGAACCTGCTGGTGGCAGTGTGCTTCTCGGCCAGCCACGTGACATATTCGACCCTGCGAATGGAGCCGGTCTACATGATCATCGGACACGCGGCCGGCGTGGCAGCTAAGATGGCGATCGACAAGAAAGTGGCCGTGCAGGAGATCGACACGAAGGCATTGACCGCCAGGCTACGAGCGCAGGGAGCGGCGATGGAATAGAAGCGGCCGTAACGTTGGCGGCCGGAAAGTCGCCGGAGGGGCGGCAACGCCGCCCCGGTTACGATAGCCGCACTGGACCTTCGCCTTCCGAGAGAGTCCGCAGGATTTTGTCTTTGTTTCGTTCGATCCGCTCGAGCGCCGAATCGAGCGCCACCCAGTAGAACGCGGCGCCCAGAGCGGCGGCGATGGCGATCACGCTCCAAAACGCAGTGTCGCTCTCGAAGGCGTAGCGCGCACCATAGGCCAGGAGGATCGGAATTGCGGCTGCCGGGTAGATCAACAGCAGCATTGCGCGGAGCCGGCCGGCACTGGCGGCGCCTGTAGAGCGTTCCGGATTGATGGCCCGCGGATAGTAGACCGAGCTGACATTTCCGGCGCCGAGCAGGTAGAGGGAGAAGGTCAACGCCACGGCATACGCCTCGGCTGCCTTGACGGCGGTGAGCGGCATCCGGAAGGCGGCCCATACGCAGATAATGGCCGTGATCTCGAGAAACACGAAAAACAGCGCGGCAATGTTCTTTCCGGCAAAGACGCGCGAAATGGGCATGGGCAGCAGGAAGTAGAGCTGCGCCGCGGAACGGTCGAATCCGAATACGTTCCAGAAGGCCACGTCGCCCAGAAGCAGCAGGGCGTACCCGCTGACCATCGCGAGGTGATCGCCGGGCGGCAAGGGACCGCCCCCGCGGCGCAGGATGATCGGCAGGAAGACAATCACACCGAAGGTAAACCCCATCAGGAAAACGAGCCGGAAGCGTGGCGTCCGAAGCAGCGACCGCAACTCCTTCTCGATGATGACCGCCAGTGGATCCGAAAAAAGCATACCCGGGACCCTATAGAGGCGGTCCAGCCACGGACGGCTCTCCCCGGAGGTCCTGCCCCTGCTTTCCGCGGCGGCAGCGTCGAAACGAAGGCTTCGCGCGAACTGCCATCGCCCGAAGAACAACGCCGCGATCGTCCATCCCAGCAGGACCAGCCAGAGGGCTGCCGTTCCCTCCCCCGAGGCCAGCCGGGCAGTGGCCGACCAGGGCCACCACATTTGCGCCTGCGCCGAAACGAACCAGCGTAACGGCCCCGGCACGCCGGTGACAAACAACAGTTGCGGGACGGCGGCGGCGAGAAGAACGAACAGCACGATCAGCTCGCGTACCCGCCTCCGGGCCATCCAGCGCTCCATCTGATTTCGCAGACCGGCCGAGACGAGCAGATTGAAGACAATGAACGGCAGAAAGGCCAGGGTCCCGTTGCGGTGAGGCAGCGCCGGGTTGACAAGCAGTCCGGCGGCCAGCCCCGACACCAGCAGCATCATCTCGATACACGTGGACAAGCGGAGCAGGACTTCCACCTCAAACAGGCGCCGCGCCGGAATCGGAAAAACGAGCAGCTTACGCAGGTCGATCGAGGCGCCCATGGAAGCCGTCAGCAGCGGCGTCAGCTGCCAATAGACAAAGACCGCAAGCAGGCCGTTCGGCAATACGAGGGGTAGCATCCTCCGGACTCCTGGCTGGCTGACAAAAAAGCCGATTGTGACGGCAAGCATGGCCCACGTACCGTACCACGCGAGAATTGCCAGCGCCGGCAGGACGAAGCTCCCCATGCCGTGGCCTCGGCGAAAATTCAGCAGCGTCCGCCACTGCGCCCAGAGGATGGCCAGGATCGGGTCGGACATGGGCCTACAGCCAGTCGAGCTTCTCGATGGCGCGCTCGCCGCCCACTGTGCGCACGAACACGTCCTCGAGCGTGTCGGCGCCGAGGCGCAGTTCTCCGATGGCGCTCTCCATCACGAGCCGGCCCTCGTGTATGATCGCAACGCGGTCGCAGAGCCGTTCCACAACTTCGAGCACGTGCGAGGTGAGGAAAATCGTTGCGCCCTGGCGGACCTGATCGAGCAACAGATCCTTCATCATCCGCGCTCCCACCGCGTCGACGCCCTCAAATGGCTCATCCATGAGGAACAGCTCGGGCCGATGGATTATAGACGCCGCCATTGCGATTCGCTTCCGCATCCCCTTGGAATACTCGGCGATCAACTGCCGGGGATTTCCGTCAAGCTCGAACAGGTTGAGCAGTTCGCGCGCGCGTTCCTTCGCAACGGGCCTTCCGAGACCGTACATTCGCCCGACGAACTCGAGAAATTCCGCTCCCGTCAACCGGTCGAACAACAGCGACTCGTCCGGCACGAGTCCGATTTTCCGCTTGATGGCCAGCGCCTGCTCGGGCATCGGGAGGCCGAGAAGTTCGATCGATCCGGAGCTCGGCGGCGTCAGACCGATCAACATTCGAATCGTGGTCGTTTTTCCAGCGCCGTTCGGGCCCAAGAAACCGAAGAAACAGCCACGGGGGACCTCCAGCGTTAACCCGTCAACGGCGGCTTTGTCGCCGTAGATCTTGCGCAGGTCGGCGACCCGGATGGCGGGAGAGGCGTCCTCCATAATCCTCTCTATCCTACTTGATACCGCCAAGCGCTCCGATAGTGAAGTTTATGAGCCGCCCGTCCGATAGAGAATTGGGAAACTGCAATGTTGACCGTCCGACCCACGCTTGCGCGCGACAAGCTCTTACACAGACTGGACCTGCTGCCACCGTTCTCCCCGATCCTAAACCGGGCGCTAGCCAGTTTGTCTCAGGAGAACGTCTGCTTCGCCGAGGTCGCCGACCTGCTCGAAAAAGACACTGTGCTCGCAGGCAACGTCTTGCGTGTGGTGAATTCGGCCCTCTACGGCCTGCAACGGGAGGTCAACTCCGTACGCCACGCCATTTCGCTGGCCGGGATTCACCGGGTACGAAACACGGTTCTCGCTCTCTCGGTCACGCGCATGTGGCGTCATCCGGCCGAAGCGCACGGCTGGAATACCGTGGCGTTCAGCCTCCACTCGGCGGCGACGGCGTGTTTCAGCGACCTGCTCGCCCAGCTCGTCCCGGTTGAGTATCCGGAAGGCGCGTTCACCGCCGGCCTGTTTCACGACCTTGGTAAGCTTCTCGTGGCAAACGAGCTGCCTCGGGTCTATGAAGTATTGCGAACGATGGACGGCCGGGAGGAAAGCGCGATCCTTGAGTGCGAACTGGAGCTTGCTGGAATTCACCACTCGGCGCTTGCCGCCGAAGCTCTGGAACGGTGGAAGCTGCCGCCCGCGATCCGGGAAGCAGTCAGGCTGCACCATGCTCCCGGGGACAGTTCCATCGGACCCCTCAGCCTCGGTCAGGTTGTTTGCACGGCCGACCGATGCGTCAGGGCGCTGGGGCTCGCCGTCGCGCCGTCGGCCCCGCCGGGAATACCCGCCGCACAGATCCTCGACCAGTCCGGCGCAGGTGCACATGCGGAACGCATCCTGGACGAATTCCGCCAGGAATTGGACGTGCTTCGAGAGTTCTTCTGAAAATCGCGTCCGGTTCAGGCAGGCGGGAGGCCCCACGGCGCGCGCATCGGCCGCGAGAGCATCCGGTTGGCTTCGTCGTCGTTGACTACGCGTTCCGCCGCCGCATCCCACTTGAGATTACGGCCGAGTTTCAGGGCGATGTTGCCGAGATGAGCGATCGTGATCGTGCGATGGGCCTGCTCGATTGGCGCCACGGGCTCCTTGCGCGAGATCACGCAGTCGATGAAGTTCCGGAAGTGGTCATCGCTCTTGTAGAGGTGTAGCTCGTGGTCCGTGATGTCGGAGTAGATGAGATTGTCGGGTTTACTTTCGATGCTGCCGCGATTCACCCACACCGAGCCTTCGGTTCCCTCGAACGTTACTCCGCCGCGAGTCTTGTTGGAGATTACCATCCGGACGCCGTTTTCGTAGATCGCCTCGAAGGTGAAGTCCACCGCCGTGTTGTACAGCCCGTCGTCAGACCACTGCCCCTTGGCGTTCCGGATCTCGATCGGACCGGTAAGCTCCGTCCCCATCCCCCACTGCGCGATGTCGGGATGGTGCCCGCCCCAATCCGTGATCTGCCCGCCGGAGTAGTCGAGGATCCATCGGAAGTTGACATGGCATCGCGCCGGGCAGTACGGCGCCTCCGGCGCGGGACCCTGCCACATCTGGTAGTTGAACCCATCCGGGACCGGCTCCGGCTGCCTCCGATGAGCGTCGCGCGACAGGTCGGGCGTTCCGCCCGGCAGTCCGCACGTCACAGTCTTCAGCTTCCCGATCCGTCCGTTTCGCACGAGCTCGCACGCTTTACGGAAACGGGAGTCCGAGCGTTGCTGACTGCCGGTCTGGAACACGCGCTTGTTGTCTCGAACGGCGTTGCTCATGGCACGCCCCTCCGCGATGGTGAGCGAGAGCGGCTTTTCCCCGTAGATATCCTTCCCGGCTCGGGCGGCCAGGATCACCGGAATCGAGTGCCAGTGATCGGGCACTGCGATCAGAACGGCGTCGATGTCCTTGCGGGCGATCAGATCCCGGAAGTCCTCGTACATGTCGCAGCCCTTGTAGATTCCCGACCGCTTCTCCCGGCCGTAGTGCCACTCGACGTAGCTGCGCGCCGGTTCACGGCCGGCGATGTCGCCATCCCAGTAGCCGGCGCTCATCCGGTTCAGGTCGCACACCGCGACCACCTGAACACGCGGATCGCGGAGGAAACCCCGCATGTCGCCGGTGCCCTGGTTGCCGGTCCCGATGACGCCCATCGTGACTCGTTCCGTGGCCGCCGGCCGGTTCGCCTGCCCGAGGGCGGAAGCAGGCACGAACAATGGAGTCGCCGCTCCGAGCGGCATAGTGTTAAGGAAAGTGCGCCGATTCATAAGTGCATTGTCATTCTATCCGACAACGCGACCGGCGATGCCTGTGCTCTGGCGGCTACTGGGACCGGCTGAGGTCAGCCACGTAAACCTGCGTGTGCCCGTCGCGGTCGCTGGCGAAGGCGGCGTAGCGCTCATCAGCGGAAAACGATGGGTGCGGATGGGTCCACTGAGGACCGTAAACTGTGTCGGTGGCCGTCTCCATCCAACTGAGAGCGCCGCGGCGTGCGCTCCTTGCCGCCTGAAAGTCCTCCGCCAGCGCGTAACGGCTCTTCGTCCACTGGCTGCCCTGGTTGCTCGATTCGGACAGGCAGATCCGACGGCGCTGGCCACTGGCCACGTCCACCAGAAACAGCCCTTCATCGGGATGGTTCGTGTCGCACAGCACCCGGGCGCCGGCGCGGTCCGCGCTGATGTGCCAGGCGTTGAATTCCGCGATGACGTTCCGTTCCCGCGTTCTCCAGTCCATCCGGCACAGGAGCTTCGGCCAGACGGTGTATATCAGGTCGCCGGTGCGTCCCAGGAACGTCTCGTGCACGATGAATTCGTCGTTACCGTGCTCGTAGAGGCATTCCAGCCCGGAACCACTCCGCCTCACCCGGTGCATCCGCGGTGCGGGGTCGGCCGCGAACTCAATCCATTCCGGTTCCAACGGATGAAACTGCGGATGGATCACCGTCCGCGGAAACGCGATGACGTGCCAGCCTTCTCCATTGCATCGACCCACGGCGATACCGAAGCCGGAGTCCTGTCTGATGGCCGCGGTGATCCATTCGCCCGCGGCATCGAGCGAGCACTCGCCCAGTTGCGCCCCCGGAAACTCGTGGACCCTGTGCTCCCTCAGGCTCGTTCGCTCGACTGCCCAAACGCCACCGCCGCGCACGAACAGGATGCGTTCGCCGTCTGGATGAATCAGCGGCGAAAAGGGGTGAATCGGTTCGCCATCCGTCAGTTGCCGGATCCCGCCGAGTGGAAATCCCGCCTCTAACAGTTGAGCCTGGCCCGTTCTGTACGAAGTGAAAATGATCGCCTGGCCGTCCGGGGTAAACGAACTGTGGAGGAAATACGTTGGGTGGCTGATGGACAGGTGCCGCGTCATCTGGTGGATTGTTGCACCAGTGACCCGGTCCCGAAACTGCGAGTGCTCCGAGGGGTAGACGCAGCCCTTCAGCGACTCGCTCACGCGCCGATGTCCCTTGCTTTCGGAGGAACGGGATGTGCCAGCGCGGCAACGGTCTGCGCAGTCCGAAGACACGTTCTAACTAAGTCGCGTTTCATGGTGCGTCCCAGACCGAATCCGTGTAGGATAAAGCGAGTATCGGCCTATGATAACTCGATTTTCTCTCAGAATACCGCATTTCCTCAGCCTGATGTTTTTGGCCGCGTGTCTCCTGCTGGCGGGTTGCTCCGAGGCATCAAATTCGGCTCGCAAGAGGCTCTATCACATGGGGGAGCGCGTCGAAGCCGGCGCGCTTGTGTACACGGTGCTCGAAGCCGAATGGCAGCCACAACTCGGCGAAGGCGCCAACGCTCGTATCCCTCAGCATCAGTTTCTGATGCTCCGTGTGAGCATCACGAATAGCAGTATTCGCGAGATCAGTATCCCGCAGTTGCGGCTTGTTGGATCCCGCCGTGACTCTCACGCGGAACTGACGGACGGCGACCGGGTCCCGAACTGGCTCGGCATGCTACGCTCCCTGAAACCCGCCGACACGATCGAGGGTCGGATCCTGTTCGATGTGCCTCGTGAAGATTTCCAGTTGGAAGTCAGCGACGATGCCCTTGATCCGGAGCAGAGAAACGTCGCATTGATCGAGGTGCCGCTGCGATTTGAGTCGGGGAATGCCGACCTGCCGCAGCGCACTCGTTAGGTGAGCGGAAGCGATGACGCAAACTTGGCTCGGCTTTGTCCTGCTGTTAACGCTCCAGCAGGCGCCAGTTGGGACGTTCGGGATAACCAGTCCAACGCTGCATCAGTTCGAGGACGGGCCGGCGATTCCGGCCGGACACCGCTTCATCCCCGGAGAAACGGTGTTCTTCAGTTGCCAGGTTCAGGGCTACCGGGCTACGCCGGAACAGAAGGTCCGCCTAAGCTACAAGGTCGACGCTGTCGACGCCGACGGCGTCCTGCTCGTGGCCACGGACACCGGCAAGATTGACACCGAACTTGCCCCGCAAGACAAGGAATGGATGCCCAAGATCCGCCGCGCCATCCTCATCCCTCCGCACGCGCCGCCGGGGCAGTACCGGATCGTCACCACCGTCAAGGACGAGGTCGGTGGGCAGGAGGCGAAGACCGAGCTATCGTTCCAGGTCCACGGCAGGCGCGTGGAACCGAGTGACACTCTTGTCGTCCGGAATTTCCGCTTCCTGCGGAGCGAACAGGATGACAATCCGCTTCCCATTGCCTTCTACCGTCCCGGCAACACGCTGTGGGCCCGTTTTGAGATGACCGGCTTCAAAATTGGCGAGAAAAACCGCGTTCACGTGGAGTATGGAATCGCGATCCTCAGTCCGGACGGAAAGCAACTGTTCGCGCAGGAACAAGCCGCCGTCGAAGAGGATTCGCCCTTCTACCCGAAACGGTATGTGCCCGGCCAGCTCAGCCTGAACATCCAGCCGAAGACACCGCCTGGCGAGTACACCCTCGTGGTCTCTGTTCGGGACCAGGTCGGCGCCCAGACAATCGAGACACGCCAGCCTTTCCGCATCGAGGAGTAAGAGGGTCCGCTGTTCCGGCGAGCCCTCCCTCGCTTCGCCGACTATTGCACTGTGAAGGTCAAAGGGGCGCTGCTTACGCTCTGCGCGTTGTAAGTCGAAGTCGCGCTCGCCTGCCAGTTACCTCTCGGATCGCGCTTGCCAATCGTGTAATTCCAAAAAGCCTCGCCGGCCGAATTGGTGGTGATCCGCTTTGACTTTGTCGAACTGCCGTTGGACTTGACGATCTTGAAGGTCACTGCCGCACCTGCCGCCGGAGAGCCATCGTTCGTCACGGCTGCCTTCAGTTTCACGATAGAACCGGTCTGGTACGGTCCCGTACTGAGAAACGACAGCTTCACGGCCACGATCGGTGGAGGCGCGGGAACCGTCGCATTGGCGGTACCCTCTCCGGAGTAACTTCCTTTAGTCGCGGCGGCGTTCACTTGATAAGTGCCAGCGCCGGTACCGGAAGGAGCCGTCTTTGTCATCGTCGTCGCGCCCGTCTCACCCGGGTTGACTGTGACCGCGTTCAGCGTGAAGGAACTGCCCCACCCCGAAGGCAGAGTGCTGCTCATGTTGAAACTGCCGGCCGGGCATCCGGTAGAATCGTTATTCTTCACGGATACGGTGTAGTTAGCACTGCCACCTGGCTGCACCGTCGGGTTGGACGGAGAGATCGTCACGGTTGGAGCCGCGGAGGTGCACGGGACGGCCCCGTAGTTGACCTCAACCGTCATTCCGGAGTCACTGACACTGACGACCCTCACCGAGACGTTGGAGTACGGATCGGCCCATGTCTGTCCGGCCAGCAGGGCCGGATCGTTGAACGATGTTGTCGACGGCGTGAAGTCAGCCAGGTGCGTTTTCGTCCCCGTCGTCGAATCCTCGTAGTGAATGAGCGCGCCGCCGAAGACCTGCGATCCGATCGCGGAGTCGTAGTTGCCGATGGCTCGGCGCGACTCGATCCAGAGCCAAGCGTCGTTGCCCGTACCCCGGCGAACTTTCAGGGCCTTCAGCCCGCCAAAGCTCTCGTAGGGAAGGATGGTGTACAGCCCACTGGTCTCGACGACCTGGTAGTTGGCGCCCAACGCAAGCCAGCCGAGTTGCTGTTCGGCATGGTGAGCACTGTAATAGCCAAGGTTCCACGATCCCATGGTCGAAAACAGATCGCCGTACTCCGTGAGTGTGCCCGCGTCACCGAGTGCGCCAAGCGGAACGCGGGCGCCCCCCGCATCAGTGAACTCGCGGGAACTCGCATGGTGCATGGACAGGTTGTGGCCGAGTTCGTGAGTGGCCAGCTCGACGCCCCAGAGGCGGTTGGCCGTCTGGTCGGATCGCTCCCACACAAATGACGCGTTGAACCCGCCGTCCTGCGTTCCGCTGTTCCAGCAGCCCAAGTCTCCGAGCCCGGCCCATCCGCAAGCGCCGTTCGGTGGAAAGATCAGCATCACCCGCGAGTAGCTTGGGAAGTAGACTTCCGCGTCAGCCTGTTGTAACGCTTCCGCCTTCAAGCCGTTATAGTCGCAGTATGTCTGCCCGGAGGAGTTCTTGTTGTAGTCTTGGCTCAGCAGGTATGGACCGACCACGTTACCGCCCGAAGCCGGCGCCCAGGTCTGATGATCCGAGCTTTCATACCAGAAGTTGTCGACGGAGCGGTTCGGCGTGGCATCCTTGGTAGTGAAATCGTTGCCCCAGAGGATTCCCTTCATCAACTCCTGATCCACGCCCGAGCTGAGCGTGTAGCTTGCCAGGTTCACCAGAATAGCGACAATGTTCTGAGCGCCCTTCGTACTGCATGCCGCCGCGACGGCGTCCGTGCCGAGAATACTGCCGTCTTGCGCCGCTACCCGGTTGCCCGCCCGGATGCCGCGAACGGAAACAATGTCGCCACCCTTGAGCCCCTTCGGCTCGGACCCGGCGAAGTGAATCTCCAGGCTCTCCTGACCGTACCGCAGCCGCTGAATCGATTGGTGGCGGGTCATTGTCGGGTCATCGGTGATCTGGTATTCGAGCACTCCTTTCCAGGATCCGTGTGCCTCGAGTACCGCTGCCGATCCGGGAAACGCCCGGCTCAGTGTGCCGAGCAAATCCTCGGCAAACGCGAGTTTGAGCGCTTCCGCCGGGTCAACCTCAATCAAAGCCGCCAGCGCTTCGGCTCGCTGGCCAATCACCGCCGCAGCCTCGCTTCTGACCTGGG
>DATIFQ010000004.1:0-17096 GCA_035455185.1 Bryobacteraceae bacterium
GTTCCCAAAACATCTCTTCGGTGACACGCCCCGCTTCGGTGAGAGGAGGATCCTGCTTCGTCTTGTCGTAGTTGAACGTGCTGTACTGCGCGCCGCCGCGCCCCGGAGTCGGGTCGGACCGCACCACACCGAGAATCGTCAGATTGTACTTCACGGCCGGAATGCCCGCCCGCGCGACGTTCCGGATCATCTGGCACAGGGTGTCGATCTCGCGGTCCCTTTCCGGACTCTTGCCCAGCACGATGTTCGGACTCTCGGCCTTGGTGATGTAGCCGGAACTCAGTGGCAGCGGGACCATGTCCAACTTGATGCCGTGCGACTCCACGCGCTCCCGCAGCTTTGTCAGTCCTTCCACTGTCCAGTTCTCATCCATCCGCACGGAGGGCAGGGTGCTGCAGATGTGGTTTACACCGAACGCGGCCATTACCTTCAGCACTTCGTCCGACGAGTTGTGCTGGGTGCCGGCCTTCATCAGTGCTTTCTTTGGAGCCGCGGACGCGCTCCCCACACTGCCCGGTGCCGCCACCACCGCGGCACTCTTCAGGAAATCTCGTCGCTGCATGGAATTCTCTCCGTGGGACTTTTCTATCCTCTCGGCAGCCCCGCCCCCTCCACCAGAAACGCCATCGTCTTGATGCCGGAGATATCGAAGCGTTTCCGGCACCGGAGATTTCTGCACGCGACCTTATCGTCCAGGAGCACCATGTAGCTCTGCGCCTTCTGGAATTTCGCCCGGTCCCTTTCGTCGGCACCCGGCGGGACCCTGTCTTTCTTCTTCCGCACTAGCCAATGGAGCTCGTAGCTTTCGGTCGTGCGGCAGAAAGGACACTGAAGCTGCGTCGGCTTGGTCGTCGGTGTTTCGTTGAAGAACTTGCGTTCGTCCATCGCTACCTCCCAGCGGCCGGCGCGCCGCATTGGGTGAGGCTTCGGTCGAGCAGGCGCACGAACTCGTCCACATCACTCTTCCCGATGTTCATCGGCGGGCTGACTCGCAGCACGTTCCCGAACAGTCCGCCCTTGCCCACCAGGATCCGGTTCTGCCGCGTCAGCTCCATCAACTGTGCGATCGCGGCAGTTGCCGGAGCTTTCGTCGCGCGGTCGTCCACGAGTTCGATGGCCTGAAGCAGCCCCATGCCGCGAACATCGCCGATCAGCGCGTGCTTCTCTTTCAGCTCTTCGAGTTTTCCTCGCAGATACGCGCCTGTCTCCGCCGTGTTCGTCCGCAGGTCATGCTCCTCGATGAAATCGATTACCGCCTTCGCCGCCGTCGAGGTCACCGGGTTCCCGCCGAACGTCGAAATCGTGAGGCCCTTCACCGAATCGGCCACGTCCGGCCGCGCCACGGTCAGTCCGATCGGCGACCCGTTGGCGAGGCCCTTTGCGCTCGTGATGATGTCCGGCGTGACGCCGTACTGCTCGATTCCGAACCATTTGTTTCCGGTGCGGCCCCAGCCCGTTTGTACCTCGTCACTGATGATCAGCCCACCGTACCTCCTCACGATCTCAGCGACAATCCCGAAGTACTCCTTCGGCGGCGTGATGAAACCGCCCACTCCCTGAATCGGCTCGCCGATGAACCCGGCCACCCGGCCCGAAGTCGTCGTCCGGATCAGTTCCTCCACGTCCCTGGCGCACTGGACCCCGCACTCGGGATAGGTCAATCCGAACGGGCAGCGGTAGCAGTACGCGTTGTGGGCGTGGACGAATCCCGGCTGCGGCGTACCGCCCAACCGCCAGTTGTGGTGCCCGGTCGCCGTCATCATCAGGGCGGATCTGCCGTGATAGGCGTGCCGCAGCGCGACGATTTCGCTCGATCCCGTATAGCAGCGCGCCGCGAGAATCGCCGTTTCGTTCGCTTCCGTGCCGCTGTTGGTGAAGAACGACTTGGTCAGCTTGCCTTCAGGCGTGATCGAGGCGATCTTTTTTGCCAGCGCCGCCTGGGGCTCCATCGCGAACACGGTCGAAACGTGCTGCAAACGGTCCATTTGCGCGTGAAGTTTCCGGTTCACTTCGTCGTTGCAGTGTCCGACGCTGACCGTTACGATTCCGCCGAAGAAGTCCAGATACTGGTTGCCGTCGACGTCCCACACGTACTGGTTCTTGGCGTGTGAGACCACCAGCGGCTCCTTGTAGTAGTGGAAGACAGAGGGGAAGAGGTGCTCGCGGTGAGCGAGCAGGATTTCGTCCTTCGTCATAGGCTTGGGAGTCAGTGTACCAAGGACCGTCTCCACTTCGCCGGTTGTGGAGGCCTGGGGATAGACATTTCGTGTTGATGCAAAACTCCGGGACAGACACCAATTCCGCAAACAGCGCGAAATTCGGAGTCAGTCCCGGGTTTTGCGCAAGAGCGGCGAAACTGGAGTCAGTCCCGGGTTTTGCAGTATCTTGTCTTATTCCCCATGCAACTCACCTGGATCGACTGGAGCGTCGTAGCCCTCTACTTCGCCATCAACCTCGCCGTAGGCTTCTACTATAAGAAACGTGCCGGGAAGAATGTCGACGAGTTCTTTCTTTCCGGGCGGGACGTCTCTTGGTGGCTTGCCGGCACCTCCCTCGTCGCCACCACGTTCGCCGCCGACACGCCCCTCGCGGTTACCGGCATGGTTGCCCGCTACGGGGTCGCCGGCAACTGGCTCTGGTGGAACTTCGTCGCCAGCGGAATGCTGACTGTCTTTTTCTATGCCCGCCTCTGGCGCCGCGCGGGGGTGATGACCGACATCGAGTTCACAGAAATCCGCTACGCCGGCAAGCCCGCCGCCTTCCTACGCGGCTTCCGCGCGCTCTACTTCGCCATCCCGATAAACTGCATCGTTCTCGGCTGGGTCAACCTGGCGATGGTGAAAATCCTGATGCTGATCCTCGGCATCGATAAGCTTCCGGCGCTGTTTATCGTGCTGGGCCTGATCGCGCTGACCTCGTTCATCTCCACGATCTCCGGCCTGTGGGGCGTGCTGGTCACGGACATGATCCAGTTCATCATCAAGATGTCGATGGTCATCGTTCTCGGTGTCGCGGCGGTGGCCGCTGTCGGCGGTATTGACGCCATGAAAGCGAAGCTCGCTGCCATCGACGCCGCCAAGGGCCTGGAGACCGGCGGTACGGGATCTCTGCTCAGCTTCATTCCGGACCTCAACTCCCCCTGGATGCCGCTGATCACCTTTCTCGTCTACATCTCGGTGAACTGGTGGGCGGTGTGGTACCCCGGCGCCGAGCCCGGCGGCGGCGGTTTTGTCGCCCAGCGCATGTTCTGCGCCCGCGACGAAAAGAACTCGCTCCTCGCCACCCTCTGGTTCAACATCGCCCACTATTCCATCCGGCCATGGCCCTGGATCCTAGTCGGCCTCGCTTCGGTCATCCTCTACCCGGGTCTCGCCGATCCCGAGACCGGCTACGTGCGGGTCATGATCGACCACCTGCCACCGTCGCTCCGGGGCCTCATGGTCGCCGCGTTCGCCGCCGCCTTCATGTCCACCATCGCCACCCAGCTCAATTGGGGCGCCAGCTATCTGGTCAACGATTTCTACCGCCGGTTCCTGCGCAAAGACGCCTCCCAGCGCCACTACGTTCGCGTATCTCAGGCCGCCACAGTCGCACTCGCCATCATCTCCGCTGTTGTGACGTTCTTCATGGGTTCCATCGAGGCCGCATGGAAGCTGCTGATCGTCACCGGCGCAGGCACCGGAGGGGTTTTGCTGCTTCGCTGGTACTGGTGGCGCATCAACGCCTGGAGTGAGGTCTCGGCCATGATTGCGGCCTTCGTCGTCTCCGTCTCCCTGCAAACCGTTTGGGGACTCGACAGCGCCCGCCCGCTCGATTTCGCCTGGATGATGCTGATCACCGTCGGTGTCACCACCGCCGTCTGGATACTGACGACGTTTCTGACGAAGCCCGAGTCTTCAGAAACGCTCGTCGCGTTTTACCGGCGCACGCGTCCCTCCGGCGCCGGATGGGGACCGGTTTCCCGCCTGGCGCCGGACGTGAAGCCCGCTCGCGATGGCCTGGCAAACCTCGTCTGCTGGATTGCCGGCTGCGTGCTGATCTACGGCAGCTTGTTCGGTATCGGCAAGTTGATCCTCAAGGACTACGCGCTCGGTGCGCTGTTGCTTGCGGTTTCTCTTGCCGCCGGAGCGGTCATCTACCGCGACCTCTCTCGCCGGGGCTGGTCGGCGGTAGCTGAGTAGGGTTCAGTGAAGTGCCGCGACTTACTCGGGCATCGGCCGTGCAAAGAAAGTTTCGTGTGACCCGGGTGACGTCTCCATCGAGTACACGGCGAGACCGCTGCGCGACATGAGGTCGATGAGCGGCGCTGGGCGAAAGCCACTTGTGAGCCGGATGATCTCTCCGGGCGCCAGAGTCGCAACGCACTCGCGGACCGTACCGATGGGATGCACTCCCCGTTCCAACATGCTGGTCGCGTCGATGTTGTGGCGGATACGGTCCACGCAAAGCCAGACCGGAGCCCCCGGGTGCATTCCGCTTGGTTCGTCTTCGTCTGTCTGGCCGGCGGCATTACGCAGCTTCTGGACCAGGTCACAGACGCTCAGACCACCGAGTCGTGCCGCCTGCTCGAGTGTTATTACCTGCGTCACCGTTTTCCGCAGAACCGGGTTTCGCAGCTTCTCAAGCGCCGGCACGCTGGCGATCAGGCTCTCTTCGAGCGCCGGGTAGGCGTCGAGGAAGTCTCCAACTCTCGTCTCCGGAGTGATTGGCGTGATCATTGTCCGACTCCTGCGGGGGTAGGCGCGTCGTACTCGAGCAGCCGACGTTCCCCTTCCAATGCCCGGACCTTCGTCAGGTCCTGCGTCACCTCGAGAGTCCCCAGATAGCGCTCGTCACGGTCCCTCACAGCGAAGTAACGGATGTGTACGAACCGCCCTTGGAAGTTGATCCAGAACTCGGCCACACTTTGGCGGCCTTCCCGGAAGTCCGACAGGATGCGGTCGACAACATCGACGCTCCGTGGCGGGTGGCAGTGTTGCACTTTGCGGCCGATGATCGCCTTACTGCGGGCAAAGACCCGGTCCGGGCCTTCGGAGAAGAAACAGACGCGGTCGTCCGCGTCAACAAAGGTGAGGTCCACCGGCAGTGTCGAGAAGATGGCGGTCAGTTGATCGAGCGTGACGTTCCCCGTCGGCAACTGGACCGCTTCGGCCGAGGAGAGCCGTACGGCGTCACGAATTTTCGACTCCGGAGGCCGGTATCCCTCGCGCGGCTCCACCAGGCACCAACCGTAACGCGGGGAGGCTGCCCAGATCTCGGCCCAGTCGTCTTCCGTGAACGTGTCAAGGCACATCGGCAGGAGGATATTGTCCTCCTTGTAGATCATCTCCTCGACGGCTGCCGCGAGGCTCTCCCCGGCCGTGTCCGCCACCAGTTTCCATTCGTCCGCACCAGCTCCTCGTTCGGCGAGCGCCGCCCCCAGGCCCTTGAGCATCTCCCTGACTTCGTCGTCTTTTGCCCACATCACCTTCGAAGGGCCCGAGATGTCGTGCTGCTCCAGGCAGGAAAAGATCGTGTGCTCCTTTCGCTGATAGTGCTTCTCGATGTCCATCAGGTCGTTGTAAGCTTGACGCCAGCACAACAGACTGGCTCCCGGATCGGCATCGGCGGCCAGCGCCCGGATCTCCGCCATCGCCTGCCGCATCTTGAGAAGGACACCGCGCAACGCCTCGTTCTCCCGGCGGAACGTGTCCACCGGATGCCCCGGCGGCACAGTCCGCGGAGGCAACTGAACCAGGACCTCGCGCGTCACCTGCGAGTGGAGGTCGCACATGCAGGTGATCTCCTCGACCGGCATGCCTTCGGCCATGAGCTCCTGCTCCATGGCCACGATCTCGGAGTAGTCCGTTTCCTTGACGATCTGCCGGAGGCGGTCTTTCACCTGCTCCGGCGCCTGTCCGGAATGAAGGTGCTTGATGATGTCTTTCAGGGTTCGGACACGATGCGCCCGGTTGTCGATCAGTTCGCTCACTCGATTCTCCTTGCCCGGCCAGTTCTCAGATATCCGGACCTGATTCCACGTTAGCAGCGGGATCGCGCCCTCGACCATGACTTTAGTCACACCCCGTCGTATCATCGGGGAATCCGGCCATGACCCCGCTCTCACCGGCGGATCTCGACACCGCCATCGCCTTTCCGTTTCTTCCATTTCGCGGCGGCCGCCTCGATCTCGACGCGCATCGCCTGAATGCGGCCTTCCTGGCGCGACACTGCTATCTGGATGGCGGGCGACGGCGCGTGATCGCCATCGGCGGAAGCAGCTTGCTCCACCATGTGACGCCGGCTGAGCAGCTCGATGTGGTCCGCATCCTCTGCGAAGAGGCAGGAGAGCGTGCACGTGTTATCTCGGCCGTGCTGCCGACGCCGCTCTGCGAGGCCGAGCGAATCGTGCGCGCGCAGATGGCCCTGCCTCGCCCACCGGACGCGGTCATGTTCCTGCCGATGATCGGCGGTTACAATCCCGAGGGCGTCGGGCGCGACCTGCACCGGTTCTGTGACCGGTTGGGGCGGGAGACCGGCACGCGGTTCATCCTTTACCTACGCGACGCTGGGCTGCGCGAAGTGTACTGCCGGCTCGTACGGGAATCGGAGTACGTGCTGGGAGTCAAAATCGGCACCTCCCACGACGACGTCGCTCCGGCGCGCGAGGCGCTCGGCGGCGAGGGAGCGGTCGTCTGGGGCATGGGCGACCTCTGCACTCGTGCCGTGCGTCTGGGCGCCCGCGGTCACACGTCCGGCACATCTTTGCTCAGCCTGAGGGCGAGCGACGAGATCAACAATGCGCAGCGCCGGGGAGACTTCGAGGCTGCGGAAGAAATCGAGGAGGAATTGCGGGAATTAGAGGAGATCCGCTTCATGCAGGGACGGATCTACAACTATTCCGCCCTGGCTGAAGCGCTGAGAATAGCGGCGTTCGATGATGTCGAACCGGGTGACGGCGGACCTTTCAATGCTCCACCGCCGCCGGAGATCTGCGCCAGGCTGGAGCGGATCGTCGATCGGCTCCGGCCGTATCACTTTCCGCCACGGAGCCCATAGGAACCCAGTGGCGCAGGCCATCGTTTTCCGTGGCCAGCGAAGGCGGCAGACGACAAAAGCCGATCGTCTGCCCCACTGCTCTAGCGTGTGTTCACTCCGGACAGGCGGACGACGCAGGCGTACTGCGCCTTCGCGGCGTCGCCCGGTGGAACAGGCATCTCGACGACCACGTCTTTGCCGGCCCTCGACCACTTGAGGTCGCCATCGGCGCCCAGTAGTTTCGCTCTCATCGTGGCCGGAGCATCGATGTCCCGGACCGTGAGCTTTCCACCCGGCCAGCCGGGCACGATCGCGTAAAGACTGTCGCCTTTCACAGTGAAGAATGCTTCGATGACGGCCTGCCCCGGCTTTCGTTGCTCGACGTAGTCCGTGATCTCGTACTTCGTCATGAATTCGCCGGTTTCGAGCTTTGGTTGCTCTCCCGCGCTCCACTGGCGCGTGCGTCTCCAGGGCCGTGTGCCGTAGATCGCCTCTCCGTTCACTTTGAGCCAGCCTCCCATCCGGGCCAGCCGCTCCTGCATGATCACCGGAATCCGGCCGTCCGCGGTCGGCCCGATATCCAGCAGGAAGTTGCCGCCGCGGCTCACAAGGTCGATCAGCATGAGAATGAGTTCGCGCCCGGTGCGGTAATCGCCGAGTTGTTCCGCGCGGTTGTAACCATAAGAGAAACCCATCCCGCGGCTTTCCTCCCACGGGTGCGAAATGTCCTGTAGCCCTGCCGTGTACTCAGTCGTATAGTAACCGCCGTGCTGGTGCCGCGATCCCTTGCCCCATCGATCGTTCACCACGACATCCTTTCGCACGGGCGACTCGTTGAAGAGCCATGCCAGCAGCTCCGGCGCCTTCCAGTCCTCACCGGGCATATCCCACTCGCCGTCGGAGAAGATCAGCGACGGCTGATAGCGCGTAACGAGGTCCTTGAACTGCGGATGCATGTGCTCGGTCACGTAGCGCTTGCGATCCGAGAGCCACAGCGGATTGAACCACTCGTAGAGCGAGTAGTAGAAGCACATGCGCAGCCCGCGCTTCCTCACGGCGGCCGTCAGGTCGCCGAGCACGTCGCGTTTCGGTCCGGTCTCGACGGCGTTCCACGGGCGTTTCCACACCGCGCTCGCGTGGCTGCTCGGCCACAGAGCGAATCCGTCGTGGTGTTTTGATGTGAGTACAACGTACTTTGCGCCCGACTTTTCGAATACTTCTGCCCAGTAGTCCGGATCGTACATCTCGGCGCGGAACGCCGGCGCGAAATCCTGATACGGAAACCGCTCGCCGTAATTCTTCGCGTGAAACTGCCACGTCGGATTCGGCTTGCCCTTGATCGTTGGTCCGTTTTGCAGCGCGTTCCAATACCACTCGGCGTACTGCCCAACGGGCGCGTACGACGGCACGGAATAAACGCCCCAGTGGATGAAGATGCCGAACCTCGCGTCGGTGAACCACTCCGGAGTCGGGCGGCTGTCGACCGACTCCCACGTCGCTGCGTACTTGGTTTGAGAATAGGCCTCAGGGTTGATGCTCACGGCTGCTGCCAACAAGAGGACGAGTTTCATGTCTTCTACATACTATGCGAAGCTGGTTTGCCGAGACAGGAAGGTCCAACTCATGCGAAATGCAACTCTTATCCTGACAATCGTCCTCACATTGACTCTCAGCATCGCGCACGCCCAAGGCCCCATCACGTCCCCCGAGAAGTTCTTTGGCTTCCAACTCGGCGCCGACAGGAAGATCGCGCGCTGGGACAAGATCGTTCAGTATTACGAGCTGCTGGAGAAGGAAAGCGCCGGCAGGCTCAAGGTCGTGAACATGGGGCCGAGCACGATGGGCAACCCGTTCTTACTCGTCATCATTTCCGCTGCCGGCAATCTTTCGAAGCTTGATCGGCTGCGGGAAGTGAACGCATCCATCAGCGATCCGCGCGGCCTCACGGAGCAGGAGGTCCGGAAGCTGGTCGGGGAAGGGAAGGCGGTCGTCTGCCAGACCATGAGCCTTCACGCCACCGAAATCGGCGGCACCCAGATGGCGCCGGAGCTAGCTTACGACCTTCTGTCGCGGAGGGATGACGAGACTCGGCAAATCCTCGACAACGTGATCTTCCTTATGGTGCCGTCCTTCAACCCTGACGGCGCGATCATGGTGGCCGACTGGTATCAGAAAACGCTCGGCACGGAATACGAGGGTGGGAGTCTCCCCTGGCTTTACCACAAGTATGCCGGCCACGATAACAACCGTGACGCATTCCAGCAGAATCTGGTCGAGTCTCAATATGTCGCGAAGATCATGTTTCGCGACTGGGTTCCGCAGGCTTACATCGACCATCACCACATGGGCAGTTACGGCGCCCGCATCTACGTCCCGCCGTACGCCGAGCCGATGCGCCCTCTGTCCGATCCTTTGGTTTGGCGCGAGATGAGCTGGTACGGCGCCCACATCGCTTACAAGGAAGAGGAAGGTGGCTACTCCGGTGTCCTCAACATGGCGCAGTATTCCGGCTGGGGCCATTTCGGATTTCACTGGATCACGCCCTTCCACAACATCGCCGGCATGCTGACCGAATCCGCCAGCGCGAAGCTCGCGACGCCGCTCTACATCCATCCCCACCAATTGAAGGGCGAGGTACGCGGCTTGCCCGACTACAACGTCCAGACGACCTTCCCCAATCCCTGGACTGGCGGATGGTGGAAGTTGCGCGACATCGTGGAGCGACAGAAAGTGTCCGCATGGGCGCTGCTCGATCTGGCCGCCCGCAACCGGGAGACCGTGCTCTGGAACGCCTACCTCAAGGCGAAACGGCAGACTGAGCGGGGCGCTCAGGGCAAACCCACTGCCTACGTCATCCCGAAATCCCAGCATGATTCACTCGCCGCGGTCATGCTTGTTAACAAGCTGCTGCTTCAGGGTATCGAGGTGAAGCAGGCGAAGAACTCGTTCACGTCGGCGACTGGGATGACCTACCCGGCCGGTTCCTGGGTAGTACCGCTCGCGCAGCCCAAGATGGGTGTCATACGGTACCTCCTGGGACGTACCCGCTATCCCGACAATGACTGGACGAGAGCGAGGGACGGCTCACCGATCCGCCCGTACGACATGGCGGCCGACACCATGTTCGAGTTCATGGGCGTTCGAGTGGACCCGTTCGAAGATGGGCTCCCGGGAGACCTTCCCAAGCTGACCGGCGTGCTTCAGCCCTCCGGGAAAGTGGAGCAGAACCGGAACGGCTACTCCTTCGACGGCCGTCTCAACGAATCGTTCAAGGCGCTGAACTTACTCCTGGACAAAGGCGTAGGGGTGAGGCGCGTTGAGAAGGAGGGCGATGGTCTCCGCGCGGGCGATTTTGTCGTGTCGCCGGGGTCGGAGGCTCTCTTGAAGGAAGTTGCCCAGGCCACGGGCGTGGACTTTACAGCGCTGAGAGGCCGGCCGGCTGAGGGTACTCACGAACTGAAGCGATTGCGCGTCGCCATGTACCAGCGTTACCGCGGCGGCAACATTGACGAAGGCTGGACCCGCCTGCTCCTCGAGCAGTACCACTTCCCGTACACGACGCTGATGGACGCCGAGGTCAAGAAGGGCGGTCTCAACGAGAAGTACGACCTCATCATCCTGCCGGACGATTCGACCGGGGCCATCGTCGGCGAAACGACAGAATCCTCGCATCGCGACGAGCCCTTCCCGCCCGAGTACCGGAGCGGGATCGGTAAGGAAGGAGTCGACGCACTGAAGACATTCGTCGAGAAAGGCGGAACCCTGGTCGCACTGGGAGGCGCAAGCAATTTCGCCATCGAAAAACTCGGGCTTCACGTGCGCAATGTGACCGCGGGCAGGAGCTCAAAAGAATTCTGGTGCCCCGGCTCGACACTTAAGGTCCAGTTCGACAACACGCATCCGCTCGCCTGGGGAATGCCGGCAGAAGGCCTCTCGCTCTTTGTCGGCGGGAGTCCGGCGTTCGAGATTCTGCCGAACGAACACAACGATTGGTACGAGGTGATCGTCCGCTACGCCGATCGCGACCTCCTGGAGAGCGGCTGGCTCCTTGGTGAGGAGACCCTGGCGAAGAAGGCCGGCATGATCGCAGTGAAGCACCGCGACGGCCGGGTCATCCTCATGGGTTCGCGCCCGCAGCACCGCGCCCAAACCCACGGCACGTTCAAGCTCTTGTTCAACGCCCTGATCCGCTAATACGAGGCGACGGCTGTCAAGACCTACGCCAGCGGGTTCTTCCAATGCAGACCCGGGAAGTGGGCGAAGTCGCCGTCACAGGAGCATAACTCCGCTCCGTGCTCAATTGCCAGCGCGGCGAGGTGAGCATCCGACGTTAGGTTACCGCCAGTTCCGAGCGAGCCTAACAATTGGCGCAGTATCGTCAGGTGCCTGGGACCCGGATGTACGACAGTTACCGTTGGCTGGTCGAGCCATGCGGCAACCAGATCCAGAGCATGCTCCGGCGACAACGGATTCCGGAACACGCCGTGCCGGGTCGTCAACCGCAGAAAGGCCAGCAGCACGCTCCAACAGACGGCGACCGTATCCGGTCCTGAGATGGCGCCCTCGATCCACGTCTTCGCTTTTGAATGCAGGGGAGCGTCTTTGTTTACCGCGTAGAGGAGCAGGTTGGCATCCAGCAGTATCATTTCCGAAGCGACAGCTTGCGGCTGAGGTCCTCATCCTCGAGAGCTTCGGCCGCTGCAAGAGCTTTGTCCCAACGGAAATTCTGCTCCGGTCCCAAGGAATAGGTTTTCTGTGCGAAACGCCGGCCGCGGCTGGTTCGCGCGCTTGACAGGCCGACTCGAACGGCCTGGTTTAGCGCTTGCTTGAAAGAGAGCCCTCTCGCACGCATGGCAGCACGGACCAAGCGCTCGACATCCGGATCAAGGGTGACCGTGGTCCGCATGCTGACATCATAGCATCAAAAGCGATGCTGTCATGATGCCTGCTATTCCTCCGATCGGAACGGCGATGCCGGCAGCCCCGCGGCGCTGTAAAGGTTAGAGCCCGGATCGTCCGACCACCCGTAGCGCGCGAGCCGAGGTTCCGCGACGGAGGAATTCGATACGATCACCGTCGAGCCGTCGATGCGCGCTTCCGCGGCAACAAACTTGTGATCGGCGCCTGCCACCTCGAAGCCCCGCAAGGAGCCGCCTTTTGCCGCAAGTCCACCGGCGTGGTCGAACCAAACCCGAATCGCCTTGCCCTCGCGCGTCGCCTGGCGAAACAGCGGGCCCGAGTACTCGACCCGCTCGCCGTACTCGATCGCACGGGCGGCCAGTGCAAGCCTCGCGCCCACATCCTGCTTGTTCTTTGGGTGGATATCCGCCGGGTCGCCGATGTCGATCGTGACCGCCATGCCGGTCTTCGCGAGCGCCAATGTCTGGCGCTGCGCCTCGCGCACCTCAGGCCACTTCGTGTCGGGACCGGGCCTGTAGTTGGCAAGCTGCACGAAGAGGAACGGGAAGTCGCCCTGCCCCCATGCGCGCCGCCAGTCCTGAATCATCGTTCGGAACAGGCGTGCGTACAAGGGTGCACGCGCCGCCGGAGCGTTGCTCTCGCCCTGGTACCAGATGGCGCCACGGATCGGGTACCGCGTGAGCGGAGCGATCATCGCGTTGAACAGGCCCGCCGGCGCCCAACAGCCGCGCTCGTTCGGCTCCCATGGAAATCCGGGCGGCTCCTTCCCTGCGGCCTTCGCCTTCTCGACGGCCTGCCGCCACTCATCAAGCTGCTTCTCTCGCCGCAGGCTCGAAACGGCGAAGTCGTCGTTCATGCGCGACCACTCGGCGAATACCGGCATCAGCGACGCATCGGCGGAGATGGAGCGCAGACTGGTCCACGCGTCCGCCGGCGTGCCGCCCCACGCCGTCTCGATCAGGCCGATCGGCACGGCGAGTTTATCCTCAAGGTTTCGACCGAAGAAATACGCCACGGCCGAAAAGTCACGGGCCGTTTCCGGCGTGCACGGAGTCCACGGCTCGGCTTCCGCATCGAGGAGCGGATAGCTGGCGACGTTGTTCTTCACCCGATAGAGGCGAATCCGCGGATGAGTCGCCGCGGCAATTTCGTTGTCGGCGTTCGCCGATGCGCTGACAGGCAACTCCATGTTCGACTGTCCGGAAGCCACCCACACATCGCCCACGAGCACGTCTTTGAGCGAGATTGTGTTCTTCCCCTTCACCGTCAGTTCAAAGGGTCCGCCGGCTTCGCGCGGCGGCAGATAGACGCTCCAGAAGCCAAGCGAATCCGCCGTGGTCGAAGTCGAGTCGTCGCCGAGAGTGACATTCACCGCCTCGCCCGGCGCTGCTTTCCCCCAGATATGGACCGGCAGTCCGCGCTGGATGACCATGTGGTCGGCCAGCAGCGTAGGCAGGGAAACGTCCGCGCTCGCGGATGAACTCAGTGCAACTGCACAAAACAGGATCGACAAAAGGAATTTCTGTATCGGCATCGACCACCAATCATACAGCCCCCATCCCGCACGCTGTATGATGAACACTCCCTCGGGAGAACCACGCATGGCGAGCGCTCCGTTTGGAAATGATCCGGCGAAGATCGGGCGGTACAGGGCCTTCTGGAAGAGGGACGATGTCCGGCGTCCCCTCGTCGGCTTCTCTCTCGTGGGATGGTTTCCGCTGCAGGAATTCGCGGCTTGCAGAGCTTGGAAGAATACCGAGTATCTCACGCTCGACATGATCGACCCCGAGGCGTTCCTCGACGACCACCTGCGCATGCTGCGTGAGGGCGAGATCTTGGACGATGACGTGATCCGCGGGGCGTGCCCAGGCCAAGTGGCGCTCCCTTGGCTTCCCGCAATGCTGGGCTGCAAGATGCGTATTCTTCCGCACAACGTGATGGGCGAGGAACAGCACCTCCCCTGGGAGGAAGCTCTGGCGATTCGTCTGGACCTAGACAACCCCTGGTTCCGGAAGTACCAGGAGTTCGCGGATGTTCTTGTGCGCGCCTCGAACGGAGCGTTCCCCGTCAGTCATTCCGCCGAAATCGGTCCGAGCGATCTGCACGCAACCCTGCGCGGCCACACCACCGGCGTCCTGGACCTGGCGGACGAACCTGAAAACTCAGCTTGCCTTTTGTGGCGAATGGGCGAAATCTTCCGGCAGGTCACGGAAGAGTTCTGGAAACGAGTTCCCCTCTTCCAGGGCGGCTACTTCGATGCCCAATACTCGCTATGGGCGCCTGGGCCGATCATCCGCATGCAGGAGGACGCCTCCGCAGTCTACTCGCCGGCGCTGTACCGGAAGTTCGTACAGCCGGTCGATCGGATGCTCGCGGCGCATTTCCCGAGCAGTTTCATCCACCTGCACTCCACGTCGATGTTCCTGCTCGATGCCTTCCTCGAGATCGCGGAGATCCAATGCTTCGAGGTGAATAACGACGCGCTTGGCCCGCCGGTGGCGGCGATGGTTCCCCATTTCTGCAAGATCCAGAGGGCAGGAAAGCCGCTGCTCATCCGTGGCTCCTTCACCACCGAGGAGATGCGCCTGCTCATGGACTCGCTCGAGCCGCGTGGCCTCTTCCTCTACATCATGGTGAACGAGATGCGCGAGATCGACGAGCTACGGCTCCTCGTTGGGTTGTAGTCCTACTTTTCCCCCTGTCCGCGCCGGAATCCGCGATAATACAACGATTGGGGTTAAGGAACCGCGGCCGTCAGGGCCCGGCGGTCTCAAAATGTCAGACACCGATGGCATTCTTCTCGGAACTGATGGCAGGCCGCGTTGCTTCTGGTCCGCCTCCGCTCCGGACTACGCGCGGTATCACGACGACGAGTGGGGCTATCCCGTCACCGATGACCGCAGGCTCTTCGAAAAGATCTGTCTCGAAGGCTTTCAGTCCGGCTTGAGCTGGCTCACTATTCTTAGAAAGCGCCAGGACTTCCGGCGGGTCTTCCACGATTTTGACTTCGAACGGGTCGCGCGATTCTCCTCCCGCGACGTGGAGCGGCTTTTGAAGGACGCTTCCATCGTCCGTCATCGCGGCAAGATTCTGGCGGCGATCAACAACGCACGCAGAGCCCGTGATCTCGCCCGGGAATTCGGCTCTCTGTCGGCCTACTTCTGGACGTATGAGCCGGCGCCCTCGACGCGTCCCGGCCTGCTCACCTGGGAGGTGCTCCGCGGCATGACAACCAGCCCCGAGGCCACGGCGCTGTCCAAGGATCTGAAGAAGCGCGGCTGGTCGTTTGTGGGTCCGACTACCGTCTACGCCTTCATGCAGGCGATGGGCCTCGTCAACGACCACCTGAACGGCTGTTTTGTGCGTCCCCTCGCCGAAGCCGCCCGCCGGAAGTCGGGCCGTATCGTGGTCAGATCTTCGGACCCGGTCCCGGCCCCTCCGGGAAGAACCGCGCGAGATCGGCGTCGCTGAACGGCGCACGTACGAAGCGGTCCTTCATCCGGAAAGGCACGGTGCAATCGAAGATCGTCTTGCAGGAGATGCCCTCTCCCGCGATCGACGGGCTGAACTCCGGCGACTGCGACGGATCGAGCGGATGGCATCGCACTCCCGGGATAAACGCCGTGCTCGCGTCTCCCTGGTAGCGCGTCGTCATCGCCCAGAGCACGTCGTTGGTGTCGTAGATGTCGACGTCCTCGTCCACCAGGATGACGTGCTTCAGCTCGGGGAACGCCGAGAACGCCGCCAGTGCCGCCTGCCGCTGCCGGCCCTCGTCGGACGGCGCCGCCTTGCGGAATTGCAGTATGGCCAAGTACTTTCCACCGCCGGCCGGGTGCGCGTACGCGTTGAGCAGCCGCCCCGGCATCGAGTCCTCGACGAAGCGCAGGATGCTTGCCTCGGTCGGTATCCCGACAAGGTTCGTGTGTTCCGCGCCGGGACTGACGAGCGTCTGCAGGATCGGCTGCCGCCGGTGCGTCACTGCTCTCACCCGGATCACCGGGACCGACATCTGCGCCCGCCCCAGATATCCCGGAAACTCGCCCATCGCCCATCCGCCGCCCGTTCGCTCGTCCTCCCGGACGCGCTCGCCCGGCAGGATTTCGCCCTCGATCACGATTTCGGCGCGCGCCACGGCCTTCGCCTTCACCGACACGCAGGACGCAAGCTCCACCGGCCGCCCGCGCAACGCCCCGGCCACGCTCAGTTCGTCGAAGCCCAGCGGAGTGGTCGGCGGCTCGAAGCACGCGGCGACGTAGACCGCCGGATCCAGCCCGATGCTCACTGATACCGGCAGCGACTCTCCGCGGGCTTCAGCTTTCCTGTAGAACTCGCCGATGTGGCGGCCCGGCACGAAGTAGACGCTCAGCCGGTCCGGCCCCAGGACGCACATCCGGTGGATAGTCACGTCCGACTCACCGGTCTCGGGATCCTCGCCGCGCAGCAGGCCGAGCGTGAAGTACGGCCCGGCGTCCTTAGCTGTCCCAGTGGGCACTGGAAGCAGCCGTGTCAGATCGACGGGCGCCCGGTGGATCACCTCCTGGCACGGTGCGGTCGAGCCTTCAACGACCGTCGCAGGAACTGGACGCTCCACCGCCTCCATCAATCGGAACGGCAGACGGTCCACTGTCGTGTCGAGTAGCAACGCAGTTCGCTCGCGGCTGCCGAACACCCCGACCAGGATGCGCGCCTCGGGATATCCCCGCACGTTTTCGAACAGCATCGCCGGCCCGATGCGGGTTGGCGGCGCGATCGGCGTGCCAGCGCCGGCCAGCCGGTACACCCCGGCCAGTTCCAGATAGGGGTCCACCGGCTCCTGCGTCTTATGGAGATGTTGCGGGAAACCTGCCAGAAATGTCAGTGCGGAGCGAAGATCGCGGACCCCGTTCGCCCCGTGGGAAGGATGCTGTGTGCTCATTGAACACACCAGTATCGCCCGCGAGCGACATGGATGTAAGTCGTTTTCGGGTGCCCGCCAAGACCCAGCAATGTCTGGGCGCACCAACTCCGTCACTTCTGCAAACGCGTCTCGGGCCAACTTCCGAGTCGGCGACCATACACCCGGGGTCGGTAAACGAAGCGGCGTCAGGCGCGGGTAAGCCGGATCAACTTCCCGGACCGGGACTTCTTGGGCGTTTTTGGATCGTCCTCACCGCAACCCT
>DATIFQ010000005.1:0-3523 GCA_035455185.1 Bryobacteraceae bacterium
CGAGTTCGCATAGCTGCGCATCTGCGTGCCGATCTGCACGATGCGGTCGGATTGCTTCACCGTGTCATAGGCACGGATCAGCTCCCGCATGTTCATCGCCAGCGGTTTCTCTACGTAGACATCCTTCCCTGCTTTGATGGCCTCGATCAGCAGGCTGCAATGCAGGTGGTCGGGCGTGCCGATGGTCACGACGTCGATGTCCTTCCCCAGCACTTCGGTGAAGTGCGCGGTCTGGAGGGGCTCCTTGCCGGTGAACTCCTTGACATCGGCCGCCGCCTTCTCACGTTTCTGCCGCCACGTATCGCATACGGCGGCGATCTCGATATTGGCGCTGTCCTTCAGCTCGATCAGCTCCTTCAGCAGGCCGCGCCTCCCGCAGCCCACATTGGCCACGCGCAAGCGGTCGTTGGCGCCAAGCACTCGGGAACAGCCGGCCGCCGAAACGGCCAGCGAACCGGCCATGAAATGGCGGCGGCTCAGGTTCAAATCTTTCATCCGTCCATCCCTCCGGATGGATTGTAACCTGGAGGGCCTGTGGCTGCGTTAAACGAGTAGTCCCTGGATTACACTAGCCAACTGGAGGGCCCACACCGATGGACCAGGTAAATCGATCTGAAGGCAGCTCGCGCCGGGATTTCCTCAAGGCCTCGGCCTTAGCCGTTCCGGCGATGGTACATGCCGCGGGAAGCGATATGATTCGCATCGGAATGATCGGCTGCGGCGGCCGGAATACAGAAGCGGGCGGCCAGGCGCTGACTGCCGATAAGGGGAACCGGCTCGTCGCCATGGCCGATATCGCTTTGGACCGCGTCCAGGAGCGGCGCTCGGAATTGAAGGTGAAGTTCCCGGACCAGGTGGACGTGGACGACGCCCACTGCTTCACCGGCTTTGACGGTTACAAGCACGTCATAGAGAGCTCCGACGTGGTGCTCATCGCCAACGCGGCAAAGTTCCATCCCCTGCACATGATGGCTGCCATCGAGGCCGGCAAGCACGTCTTTGTGGAGAAGCCCCACGCCATCGACCCCGCCGGGATCAAGATGGTGCGGGCCGCATGCGAACTGGCGCGGAAGAAGAAGCTGTCGGTGCTCTCCGGGCTCCAGAGCCGCTACACCCCCATGTACCGGGAGGCCATCGAGCGGGTGCACGCCGGCGCCATCGGCGATATCGTATCCATCGAAGAGCGGTACTACCGCGCGCCCTACGTGCTCCGCGCCCGCAAGCCGGGACAGACCGAAGTCGAGCACCAGGGCTCGAACCAGTACCACTTCCACTGGCTCTGCGGCGACGATATCCCGCAGTCGCTGGTCCATAACCTCGATCGCGCGAATTGGGCCATGAAGGGCGAGCCGCCGGTGCGGTGCATCGGCATGGGCGGCCGCTCCACGCTGAACGAGGAGCGCTACGGGAACGTGTTCGACCACCACGCCGTGATCTACGAGTACGCCAACGGCGTGCGCATCCACGCGTTCTGCCGCACCATCCCGAACTGCTTCAACCAGACCTCCAGTATGCTGGTGGGCACCAAGGGCCGCTGCTTCACCATGCAGGGGCGCATCGAAGGCGAGAACCCGTGGCAGTACGCCGGACCGAAGATGTATTCCGGTGTGCACACGAACCCCTACCAGATCGAGCACGACGAGCTGTTCAAGGCGATCCGCGCCGGCGATCCGCTCAACTGCGGCGACTACATGGCGCAGAGCACCCTGATCGGGATCATGGGCCAGATCAGTTGCTACAGCGGTAAGGACGTCACCTGGGAGAAGGTGATGACATCCGACTTCTACTTTGCGCCGCGGCCCGAAGAGGTCACCAAGGACATGGAACCGCCTACCCGTCCCGGTCCGGACGGCGTCTACCCGGTGTGCTTCACGCCGGGCGTCAGCAAGCTGCTCTAAGAAACGGGGACTGACACCATTTCGCCGCTTTTGGCTCGGGACAGGCCTACTCTGCCCTGAGCGAAGTTTGCGAGCGGGCAGAGCTGCCTGTCCCATCTCCCCGTCGTAGTATCGTTGTCCACAGGGGGTGCGAGTCATGAGAAATCGGCGGCGGCTGTGCGTCTTGATGGCTGCGATTGGGTTGGCGCTGGCCCTTGTGGCTGCGGCGGCGGATGTAAGTGGCAAATGGCGGGCGGAGTTCACTACTCCGGACGGCACGCAGCGCGTGAACACCTTCACGTTCAAAGTGGACGGTGACAAGGTAACGGGCACGGTAGCCGGCTCCCAGGATGAGACGCCGATCAAAGATGGCCAGGTGAGCGGAGACGTGATCTCCTTTACCGCGGACCGGCCGTTCGGCACGTTCACCTACAAGGGCAAGATCAGCGGCGACGAGATCAAGTTCGCCGTGCAGTTCAACGACAACAACTTCGAGATTACGGCGAAGCGTCTGCAGTAGGTACGTGGGTTCGGGGTTTGGCAAGGGCTAGAATGGGTTCGTTGGGAGATTGGTTGCGGTGTTCACGGACCGCCTTCCGGCCGGCGAGTCGCTCCGGGTGGAGTACTTCAAAAGCGACCGCCTACATACTCTTGACGTGCCTGAGGATGACCGCCTCCACGCGCCGGCAACGCGCATTCAGGCAGCCATGGAGTCCGGAGAGTCCCGTGCCGTGCGGAAGCCGTGCCAGGAGTTCCTGTTCGCGTCGGCCGATTTCTATGGCGTCGTGAGGCCGCAGATTCGGGTCCTCGCCGCGCGCCCGCTTCGAGTGCGCGAGGGCGGCTGGGCGACCGAACTTTTCGGGGATTACCATCGGGAGAAGAAACTGATCCGAGTCTGGATGCGGACGGCCGTCCGCAGGCAGGTTACCTCCTTTGGGACGTTTCTCTCGACGCTCTGCCACGAGTTTTGCCACCACCTCGACATGGAGCGGCTCGGTTTCCGGGACTCGCCGCATACGCGCGGCTTCTACGGCCGCGCCGCCGTGCTCTATCACCACGCGCGGGGAACGCCGCCGAAGGGGCTCTTCTGGCTGCCGATGCGGGATGGCCGCTGGCGGATCGACTGGCCGCGCACGAATCGCGGCGCGTAATTCTTGCGTCGCAGTAATCCCTCCACTTCGTCTGTCCCCGCTTTTCCCGAATGGACGCACCTCAGTGGGCATCGGCTAGCACTGGCGTGACACCGGGGGAGTACGGCAGCACTATCTGGTGCACCATCACAAATGAACCTATTTCTCTATTGCCGATGCGAGCGGGAAAGCGGAGGATGAACAGGAAAGAGGATCTACGGATGTTAGGAATATTGGAGCGGTTTTCAGCGACAGCGGTGCGCGACCCGGAGCGGAGGGCGAACGGCCGTTTTCCGATGGTGCGTGACGTCCACTACAAGGTGATCCATTCGAAGGGCAGGGACGAAATCGGGACCGGCCAGACGGTCAACATCAGCAGTGCTGGAGTTTTGTTTACGGCACAGTCGCCTCTGCCGCCAGGCAGGCGGCTGGAGGTCTCCATTAGTTGGCCGGCCCAATTGGATGGCAAGTGCGGTCTGAAACTGATCGCCCGTTGCAGGGTCGTGCGCTGCACGG
>DATIFQ010000006.1:0-3402 GCA_035455185.1 Bryobacteraceae bacterium
AGTCCCACGCGAACTTCGGCGCCTCGCCCTGCTTCCACTCGCCGGGGTGTTTCCACTCGACCATCGTCGGGAAAATGTAACCGGTCTGCGCGTTCCAAGGGTCGTGGATGATGGACGTCATGATGGATTTCTCGCCGTGCATCGCCAGGTTTTCGGCGTAGCGCGCAAGCAGTTGCCAGTGCGCCTCCGACCAGAGGTCCACTTTGTGCGCGCGGGCGACGCCATTCGGGTCCTGCCAGAGGTTGAGATAGTAGGAATAGTCCGGCGGGTCCGGCAGAGTCGCGCTGAAGACCTCCACTTCGAGCGGCACATCCAAAGACTCCCCGCCCGCGGCAAGTCTCAGGCTCCCGGCGTACTTGCCCGCCGCGATTCCCTTCGGCACGTGGATCGTGAGCCAGACAGGTTGCGCGAGATTGGCCGGAAGCCGGATGGATTTCGACTCCAAGAGCGGATCGGCCGTGTACTGTCCGGTTTCGTCGACGGGAAGATACGCCCCGAAGCGCACCCGGATCTCCTCGGCGGGGATTGCCGCCGCCTCCGGACCGCGCAGCGGTTCGACCTGATAGCTCAGTTCGGATTCCTTGCTGTTGCGCACGGCAAGCTGCGCGGACAGAAACTCGTTTCGGCAGCCGGCGAGTTTGATCGCCCGCTCCCCGGGGCTTCTCGAAAAGCTTCCGGCGAAGACCCGCTTCTCAATCGGAACCGGCCAGGCCTCGAAGCCGGAAGGAACGGGCGACTGCGCCAACAGAATCGCGGAGAAAGAAAACGCAAGAACACCGACTCGGCATCTCATAAGCAGCTACCATCCTAACCACAATTTCCTTTTGGCTCGCGGACGGCCGGAGGCAGGCCGTGCTGAAGCATCACAAGTCTTCAGCAAGCCAGCGGCGTGGAAACCATCTCTCCCACTTTAACAACGGATGTACACCCCGTTGGCGTTTTTGTCAAAGTCTCCCGGAAACCTAACAGCGATCACTTTTCGCACCTGGCTGGTGTACCCTGGTTCGACGATCTTCGACTCGCCGGGTCCTGCTCCGCCGGGCGCAGATCGACCCGAAAATGAGAGACGCCTACCGTCCTATGTGGAGTCCGGTTGCGTCTTCTGCGCGGAAGCGCGGAAGTGAAGAGGGTCCCTCAGATTCTGGAGTTCCCGGTAGTAATAGAGTGGGGTGGGCCGCTTGTCCTTGAACCGCAGTAGCTTCAAGAATTCGATTTCTTCATCCCTGACATCGCCGCTAAGCGCAGCATCCTCGAGGAACTCCTCGAACCCGGGCTCTACGTCGAACGGACGTTCAGGTTCACGTTCGACGAAATCAAACCTCTTCAGGTGCCCGAGTGTCAGCCTGCGATTGAGGACAATCTCCATACCAAAGGTCGCAAGGTCAATATCCCAGGACTCGATCAACGGGTCCATGAAAGATACGCAGTTGTCAATGGACACGTGGAAGACGTCCGTGTCCAGAAACTCCAGGATCATGACCCGCGTCTGCTCATAGCTTCGCTTGCTGAGCCGGGCCACCATGCGCAGCCATTTTTCACTTGCCAGTTCTTCCTTCGCGACGCCCTTCGCCACATCCAGAAGCTTTTGAGTCACGAGCCGCTCGAGTTCGCCGAACGGTTCCTTCTCGAAAATGGCGCGTACTTGCCTGCCCTTCTCGGGGTTGCATTTTCGAAGAATCAGATCTCGAAAATCCTTGAATAGAGGTCGAGGCGGGGCCTCCACCCGCTTCTTCAGGTGTTCCTGGCGCTGGAGGCGCGCCAGCTTCGCGAGTTCACCGTTCGGGAACCCCAGGAACAGCTCCATTTTCTCGTATACGTCTGTCCGATTGGGAGCGGGCGGTGCCTTTTTCCCCGAAAGCAACTGAGAGATGTAAGATTCCGTCACGTGGGCGGCAGCCGCCAGGCCTCTTTGTTCGAGCGCCAGTTTCCCCAGCCTGCGCCTGATCACGAGAGCAAGATCCATTGCCGCTCCATTGACAGAACTTTACCACAAGCGCTTAAGCACTGCGCTCCAGTGTCCCATGGTTCGCTTGACAAGTAAAGAAACTTGACCGATACTGGTTAAGGAGTGGGCTTTCCCACCTGCTCTGCGGATCATCCGAGCTAAGTCGGCTAGTCCGTTCTCCGCACCTTAGCCAACAGGACAACCGAGGAGGTTGACATGTTTGATCCCAGCCGGAAATCCACGGGAACCGGGTACACCATGCCGGTCGCCTGGCTTGCCGTAGCCTTTGTATTCATTCCAGCGGTTTTGGCCGCCTCGCACCCGTTTGGGTATGCGTCTCTTTCACTTGCGGTTGTGTGCAGCGTGCTATGCGTCATGATCGCCTGGATCAGTTGGAAGAAATCATCGCAACTGTCGATCCCCTCGATCGCCGTCCGGGAGTCGAAAGCGAAGTGACCGGACACTCTCGATTTCTGAGCCGCGATCGAATGACACTGCTCACGCTGAAGCTCACGGTCGAAGAACTCGAAGTGTTAACCACTCTTGCGGCGGATCAGTTGTTCCGCACCGAGTTCATCGACCCCAAGTTCCCCGGCTACGAGCGCAACTCCGCGAAGCTGAGCCTCGGAAAGGCGTTGGTGGGACGCCTGCGATCGATAATTGACCCTGCCAGTGCGACGAGAACGCCATCCGCGAGGATGATCCCGACCGCGTAAGAAGCCTCGGGGGCGTAACGGAATCGCCGTCGCCCGCCCTCCTCTCGCCAATCGCATCCGATTGTGATAATTTCGATCACGGTCAGGAGATTCACGAATGCCGAGAGAAATCAGGCGAAGGGATTTCGTCCGGGGGAGCGCCGGCCTGCTATCAGCCGGAGTCGCGCTCGCGCCGCCGAATGCCGAAGCCGCCCAGAAAAGAACTACGGGCGCCGCCAGTCAGCGCCTTTATAAATCGAAGTGGTACGAGTTCACCGATCATCCGGAATCAGACACCTGCTGGTCGCTGTCCGTCGGACCCGACGGCCGCATCTATGCCGCCGCCTGTGCGGAAGGCGTACCCGGGGGCGTGGTAAAGGTCGTCCGCTATAACGAGCAGAAGGACGCGCTCGACCTTCTCTTCTCGCTCGACGAGAAGGTCAACGACCCGCCCGAATCCGGCCGCGCCACCCAGTGCAAGATTCATTACAGCTTCGTGCCCTCCATGCACGACGGCATCATGTACATGGCTACCCACCTGTCAGGGCCGCCCATCGACCAGCCGATGTACTCCCCCTGGCGTTCCTGGCACGACAAGGAGCGCTGCTTCCGCGGCGCCGCGCTGCTCGCCTTCGACACCAAAACCGACGAGGTCAAATGGTGGGACACGCTCGCGCCGAAGGAAGGCTGCCGCTGCCTGCTTCACGATGAAGAGCGCGGGCTTCTCTACTGCGCAACCTACCCGCGCGACCATTTCATCAT
>DATIFQ010000007.1:0-5507 GCA_035455185.1 Bryobacteraceae bacterium
CACGCGAACCTCAGTGGTCCGGGACCGAATCGGCCGGCAATCACCGCGTTCCATACGCTGCGCAGGATCGCCCACAATCCGCCCCGCTCCGGCACGTGCCAGCGATAGCCGGTCGCGGCGCCGGCGCGCTCATCCTGCAGCACTTCCACTAGCGAGCGCAGCCACAAGCGTCCCGGCCGTCCGTCCGAGTCGGCGAATGCGAAGATCGCGGACGTCGGCCGGGCGGCCTTCACCGCGGCCATCAGATTCCTGATCTTCTCGCTGCCTCCGCCGCCACGGCCCCGCGCGAGTACGACGCGAGCGTGCTCTGGAACTACGCCTCTCGGAATGTCCTCAACCAGATTCGCAACGACGATCAGCTCGTAGTCGGGATAGTCGAGAGAGGCGAGTGCCGCAAGGTTTTGCTCCAAGCCATCTTCGGGGCCCTTCACCGGGACGATCACCGTCGCCCGCGGGAGCCTCGTCTGGCGTCCCAGCGCGGCGAAGTGTGCGGAGTAATACCGCGCCCGTCTCCTCTCGCCGCGCATCGAAATTACCGCCAGAAGGAGTCCCGCAACGATCAGAGCCCAGAGCATTGGAACAAGGATAACAGGAGCCGCCGGCGTGGTTGCGCGTCGGGCGGCACTCCAGGTGGCACAATAGAGGATCGATGGTTCGTCTCCGCCGGCACAATGTGGGCTACGTAGTATTGCTCGCGTCGGCTTTTGTGCTCGCGATGATCGCGGGGTATACCGCGCTCGGCCGGCAGATCGATGCCGACGCCTACGACTGGATGTTCCGTTTGCGGCCGCAGCCGCCGCCCGCCACCGAATCCGCCCTGCTCGCGATCGACGATGCTTCGCTGAAGGAACTGGGCGGCATATGGAAGATACGGGCTATGCTCGCCGAGGGCTTGGAGCGGATCTCACGCGTCTCGCCGAAAGTGGTCGCCATCGACTTGACACTGACCGAAGCCGGTGAGCCCGGCGATGACCGGCGCTTGGAAGCAGCCATGCGAAACACGCCCGGCCTCGTTCTCGCGGCGGAGATGCTGCCCGGCGGGGGCTGGCAGGAGCCCTGGGAGGCCTTCCGCCGCACAGCCGCCGCTGTCGGCCACGTCCACGCAGCCCCTGACGAACTCGACGGAGTCAATCGGGAGATTCCCCTCGAGAAGATCGCCGGCCGGACCCGCCACTGGGCACTCTCGCTCGAGGCGTACCGGTTGAGCCGCGGCGGGCTCCGCATCGTTGAGTCCCCCGGCGAGTTGAGCGTCGGCGATATGGTCATCCCCGCGGCGCGCGAGGATTCCCGATCGATCTTCATCCGCTATCTCCCTTCCGGACCGGACGGCGCCCCCGGCATCCCCCGTGTCTCCGTGATAGACCTGCTCCGGGATTCCTCCGCTGCCGAACGCCTCCGCGGCCGCACGGTGTTTGTCGGCGTCACCGCGCAGTCGGCGGCGCGCGACCGGTTGATGACGCCGGTGGCTTCACTCCTGCCGATGCCGGGTGTCGAAATCCATGCCCACGCATTTGAGACCCTCCGCCAGGGCCGGTTTCTAACCTCCGCGCCAAATCTCTCTGTCGTGCTGGCTTGCGCGCTGCTGGTCGGCGGCGCCGGGGCGATCTTCGCCTTCGTCGCCGGCTGGCCGGCATACGTCCTCGGCGCGGCGCTGCTTTTGGCGGCCCACGCGGCCCCTTTTCTCTTGTTCAGCGCTGACACTGTTTTCCCGTTTGCCGCGCCGGTCTCGGCAGCCTGGCTCTCGGTCGTCGGTGCGGCAAGCTATCAGCACTTTGTCGTGCGGCGCCGCCTTGAAAAAACCGAGGCCGAGCGCGCGCGCTATCAGCAGGCGGTCCACTTCGTCACTCACGAGATGCGAACGCCGCTCACAGCCATCCAGGGATCGAGCGAGCTGATGACCCGCTACAGTCTCACTGAGGATAAGCGTAAGCAGATCGCCGGGCTGATTCACTCCGAATCGCGGCGTCTCGCGAAGATGGTGGAGACGTTCCTCAATGTCGAGCGGCTCTCCGCGGGTCAAATGGAGTTGCGTAGGGAGCCGTTCTCCGCGCCGGAGATCGTCGCCGCCTGCGCCGAAAGGGCCCGGCCCCTCGCCGAGAAGAAACAGATCCGTCTCCGAGTCGGCGAGGTGGTGGACCAAACGCTCATTGGCGACCGCGAACTCATGGAGTACGCCGTCTATAATCTGATCAATAACGCGATCAAGTACTCTCCCTCCGAGACGGAGGTGACCGTGACGGGTCGCCGGCAAAGCGGCCTGTTCCGCCTCACCGTCAGGGACCAGGGAATCGGCATGGACGAAAACGAGATCAAGAACCTCTTTCAGAAGTTCTATCGCACACGCAGGGCGATCGCTTCTGGAGAGTCCGGAACCGGTATCGGTCTTTCAATCGTGGAGCAGATTGTCACGCACCACGGCGGCCGTATCGAGGTGGAGAGCGAGCCCGGAAAAGGCTCGCGGTTTACGCTGGTGCTGCCGGCGACAGTCACCGCGGGAACTGGTGGGAGGGAAGTGTGAGCGATAACACGAACGCCGCCCGGCTCCTCGTCGTGGAGGACGACGCTGGAGTACGCACTACGGTAGTCACGTTCCTGGAGCTGGAAGGCTACCAGGTCGACGCCGTGTCCTCCACGCGTGAGGCCATCCGGCGCTTGAACGAGACCGCCTACCCGATTGTCATCTCGGATATCTACCTCGACGAAAAAACCGGCCTCGACGTTCTCGACGCGGCCCGGGCGAAAGACCCCACTTGCGCCGTCATCCTCATGACCGCCCGAGGCACCATGGAGACCGTAATGGCCGCCACACGGGGCGGCGCCTTCGACTATATCGCCAAGCCATTCGAGCTCGATGCCCTGTTGGCGACGGTCAAACGCGCGGAAGCCAGCCGCGCCGGCGGCGTCGACGAGGACGAGTCGGAAATCGACGACCTGCCCGAATCCGAGATGATCGGTAGCTCCGCGCAGATGGTGGCCATCTACAAGATCGTCTCGCGCGTCGCGCCGACGGATGCGACCGTGTTGATCGAAGGCGAGACCGGTACAGGCAAAGAACTCATCGCCCGGATGATCCACACCAACAGCCCTCGCGTCCCGCAGCCGTTCGTGGCGGTGGACTGCGCTTCGGTCGCCCCGGCTCTCCTGGAAAGCGAGTTGTTTGGCGCCATGCGCGGAGCCTACACAGGCGCGGACCGCGACCGAATGGGCGTCTTCGAGGCCGCCAATCACGGCACCGTGTTCCTCGATGAAATCGGCGACATTGAATTGAACTTCCAGTTGAAAATGCTGCGGTTCCTTCAGGAGCGCGAGATCCGGCCGCTTGGCTCACCTCGCTCCCGTCCGGTGGACGTCCGCGTGATCGCCGCTACGAACCGCGACCTGCAGGCGATGGTCGACGAGGGCAAGTTCCGCGAGGACCTTTGGTTCCGCGTCAACGTCGTCCGCATCCACGTTCCGCCGCTCCGCGAGCGCCGGGGGGATGTGCCCCTCCTCGCACATTTCTTCGTTCGGAAATACAACGCGCGCTACAGTCAGAGCGCACGGCTCACGGACTCGGCGCTGCGCGCGATGGACGACTATGTCTGGCCGGGCAACGTGCGGCAACTCCAGCACATGATGGAGCGCCTCACGATCCTGGCGCCGGGCGGCCGCATCGATCAGCAAGCCATCCAAGAGTCAATCCGGGCGACCGAACCGCACGAACACGGCGGCGAGACCCTGGCCGAGGCGGAAATGGACCAGATCCGCCGGGTCCTGTCCGCCACCGGCGGCAACAAGAGCCGGGCCGCACGGATCCTTGGAATCGAACGCAAAACGCTCTACCGGAAGCTCGAACGGGTCGGCGAATAGCCCCCAGGCGGCGCAAAAGGTGTCATTCGTGCGCGTTTTGGCGTCATTTTTGTACCAGATTGTGACTTTTTTTAGTGCTTTTCCGCCCGACTCGGTCTACAATCTGGATAGCCAGGTCTCATACATCGATACTTCCGAGCGGGAGGACCGAGACCATGTTTGACAGCCTAGACGACCAGATGAAGCACGACGCGGAACAGGAAACGACCCGGGGCCAGCGTTGGCTCCTGGTGTTGACGGTGGTCGTAGTCTCGTTGCTCGTTTTCGGCGGCCTGTATTTTGGCGTCCGGATGCTCGAGTAACTCTTTTTTCAGAGCCGGGACGCTCCCGGCTGAGGCGGCTCGTCAGATGCGAGACGGGCCATGACGGACTTGACGAGGGCCGGATATTCGGCATTGGAGTTATAGACAGATAATTTTTCGTCTAAGTCCTTATTTTTGTATATCCTAGAGATAGCGAGCCGTCGCGCGACGAGGTGGATGCCTGCCTGGATGGAGGGGAAGTGTGCCTTCCCGTTGTCCCAACCGAAGATATTGTTGTTCGTGAACTCCTTCCCCCCTCCGGATTCGATCACAGAAATGCTCGGAAGCAGGCGCCAGTCCAACCCGTAGTGGTCGGCAGCCAGCAGGAAATCCTTGGCCAGATGGTCAATCGGGGATCCGCGGTCCTCGAAAAACCGTTTTAGAACCAACAACCTAGGGTCATAATCGTAGGTCGGCGGCTGAAAGTGCTGGCCAGGACTGAGCGTGACATTGGTCGCGAGCAAGCCCGCAACCATCACGGCAGTACGCGACAGCGTGGTTTTCAAGCAGATCACCTTCCTTTTCAGAGACTTAGGTAGGATTTACGAACGGCGGCCCAGAGCCACCCAAGACACCAGATATTAGGCCAGGATGAGGCCCAAACCTATCGACATGGGGGCAGTATAGCACAGCTCGGTTAAGAGCCGCTGGGCACAAAAAAGCCCCGGCGTGAGGCCGGGGCGGCAGGAGTGAATGTGAACTGACTGTGAGACTTGGGGCAGCCGTGTCAGCGGCTGATAGGTTTCTTCTGTTCCTCGCCGGCCGAGACGGCCACCGCGGCGCCGGCACCGGCGCCCGCAATGACGACTCCGGCGATGATGGCTTTGGTCGAGCGGCTCATCGCGGCGTTGCCACCGGGTTTCCGGGACCTGCTGCCAGCCGCTGGAGGGAGGGCGGCCGTGGCGCAGGAACCGTGCAGACGGCGAACCTTAGCGGCCTGCATGACTTCGGTAGCGCCGGGCGCCGGTTGGACGCCCTTGAGACCGGCTCCGGTGAGCTCCACCTGAAAGCCGGCGTGGTCATTGAGGTTCGGGCCGCGCACCTCCAGCGTGACATTCGCGAGGCGGTCGGTGAGGAGGAAGCGCCCGTCTGTCTTGACGAGGCAGCCCGTGACAGTGAACGGAGCCACGGCGCCAGCGGCCTGGGGCTCGAATTCCAGCGAGGTCCCGGGCGCAAGGCTGGCGAGCAAGACGCCTTCGGCCGTCGTGACGCGCACAGGAGCGGAGGAAGCGGCCACGAGGACGCGATTGGCGCCGTTCAAAGCGACGTATGCGTTTCTCTCGGGTCGGATCTGAAGGCTGCGAGCCTCGATCCGGAACCCTGCACCGTTTTCGACGTGACTCTCGCCTTCTTCAA
>DATIFQ010000008.1:0-3187 GCA_035455185.1 Bryobacteraceae bacterium
TCCGATCTAATCCACCTGTGCGTCTCGAAAACGGGAAGAGTGCATAGACGCGCCCATTCGATATCCGTTGCGTCTTGTGTTGGCTGCCCGGCAAGAACTCGAAGCGCCGTACCCTCCTGCATGATCTCGAGCTTCGAGAGCCCGGCGTTCTTGAGCTCAGCTGTCGCAATCACGTACCGCACCCCGACTCTTATGAAAACCTTCCCATCGACCTTTGGCTCTAGCCGCGGCCTGTAAGTCCTGCCTCTAAAATAGTGAAAATACGCCCAACCGGCGCCACCGATAATGGCGAGGATCGTCACTATCTTTTCGGCAGTCTCGATTGCCCGGTACCAGTCCATCGCGGCGTTTCCAAAATGTCCCGTCGAGATATCATAACCTGACGACGACACGCGCGAAGGGGAGCCGCAGCGGTTGGGTGACCGAAGCGGATTTTCCTCAGACGCACTCGCGGTCTTCTCCTCCGCTGGTGGCAGAGGGGCACAGCCTCTTGCCTGCAGGTGTTGCGCTCCGGAGCGTCTTCATCGCGTGAGACCCGCATGGATAAAGGCGTCGGAGGCGATCAGGAAGTTATCAGTAAGTGGTCAAATCGGAAATGCGGGGTAATATTTGCGCGGCCTATTTCACGGCCAGCGTGACCCAAGGGCTCGCGGCATAGCCCATGGTAAGCGCAATCGCCACCGCGCTTCCCGAAGGAATGCCGAGCGGTAGGCGAACATTCACCTGCAAGACGCCCGAGACCAGTTGCGGGGCGGCACCGGCGTAAGTTATCTCCGGCGCCTGAATGCCGTTGATCCAAACATATACCGGACTGCGCGGAACAGGCAGCGGAGCCGTAGTGATTTTCCCATCCTCCCCGGGTGGGTCCGTCTGGCCCATGCCGTTAGCCCAGATGCTCACGATCGATCCTTTTTCCGCGGGATTCGCGGGTGAGTTTAACGTACCGTCTTGATTCAGAATCGCGCCCTGGCCGCGGCCGTGCATCGTCACCGTGAACACCCCAGGGGCAGTATCGGCCACGGCGATCACAACAGAATCTGATTTCTGTCCGTTGTAATCGACCTGCAAACGGGCGTTCGTCTTCCCGTTAACAGCGTATGGCACCACTGCGTTGATCTGGCCGGAAGATACATATGTCAAGGGCGCGGGCCAACCGTCGAACGTGACGCGAACGCCTGCAAGCGTGGTTGCTACTTTTCCATCGGCGTCGAGTTCCAGAAATGCGGGAGTCTGGGGTCCAACGCCAGCTCCAAAGATCGTCACAAGTTCACCGGGTGCGATGGGCGCGGGAAGCAGACTCGCGCTGTTAACGACGCCCATAGTAATCATTCCGGCCGAGGCCGAGAAGTCAAACTTAGAGGCAAAACCGGTAGTGTTTAGTGGGAACGCAGGCTGGAGTGCGTCCGGGGTAGTCGGGAATTCGGGTGAGTTGGTCTGGCCCGCAACCCAAGCCGTTGCCCGTGTGGGATCAATGGCAATGCCACGCGCTCCGGTCGTTCCCATACCCCCAAGACAAGTCGAATACAGGAAGGCGGTTCCATTCGCATTCAGTTTTGTGAGGAAGGCGTTGCTGCCGCCAATGCCACTCAGATACGGGTAGCCGCCCGGACTTCGGGGAAAGTTGGTGGAACTTGTGCTCCCGACGACATGTGCCTCTCCCGAGGAACTGACCGCAATCCGAGAGCCTTCGTCTTCTCCGTTGCCGCCTAAGAACGTAGCGTAGACAAGCGCACTGCCGGCGGCGTCCAGCTTGGCCACAAATCCGTGGCTTGTGCCGAGCGGGGAAGCGGACGGCTGAGGCACTCCAGGCGTGGTGTGAAAGTTGTGCGATTCCGTCGGCGGCGCACTCACGGAGCCGGTGATGTAGGCTGCCCCAGCCCCATCAACGGCAATTCCTGCACCTGATGCGCCCCGGGTTCCTCCGAGGTAGGTCGAGTAGACGACCCCCCCACCAGGGTTCAGTTTCGCAACGAAGGCCGCCCCGAGACCAAGCGAGGTATGTTGGAACGCCGCGGGTGTGGTCGGAAAATCTGTCGAAAACGTCTCGCCGGTGACGTAGGCATTGCCCACCAAGTCAACAGCAACGTCTCGCGCGAGATCCGTGGCGGCGCCTCTGAGATAGGTTTTGTACACGATTGCGCTGCCCGTCGAGTTCACCTTCGCCACGAACGCATCCCCGCCGGGGCCAAGGAAATCCTGGCCCGCGAGATAAGCGTTACCGGCGGCATCTACGGCGAATCCGTTTACGGAAACCCAACCCCCGAGATCGACTACGGCCGACGATAGAAGTTTCGTCCCGTCACGGTTTAGCTTGGCGATGTATACGCCAGTTGTGTCATGGAGGGCGCCGGCCGTAGTCGGGAAGTTTAGCCCCGCTCCACCGGTCACATAGATGTTCCCCGCAGTATCGAGTGCGATGCCGCCGCCGGAATCACCGCGGCCAGCACCGAGGAATGTCGAGAACACGACCTTTCCTGTCCGGTCGAACTTGGTGACGAAGGCATCCGAGCAGGGGAAGAAAACGCCGTCCGCCACGCTACAGGCGCCGCCGCCGAAAACGGTCTGCAATGCTCCAGGTGTCACCGGAAAGTCGGCCGACTGAGTGGTGCCCGTGATATACGCGTTCCCAGCCGAATCGACGGCAACCGCGTTGACGGGCTGGTGGAAGGCACGGCGTTCGGTTCCACCGACATACGTGGAGTATGTCAGGGCCTGGCCGTTCATGGGGGATGTCGCACCAACGAGGAGTGCGATGGATGGCAACATTCGGGTGAGTCGCGTCGCTCGCATTTTGTTCTCCGGCGACCAAGAGTCAGGCTGATCGGCTCGAGATATCGTCCACCACGTAGCTATGCCGGTGCAATCCGCAGGCCATCGGTCCAAGACGGAAGTGCGCGATAGTGCTCGCTCGATTCCGCACTTGTCTGCGGTTAGTTGTGGCTTTCCGCCACAACCGATGTGTACGGCGCACACGCAGGCTCGCCTGGCAATCGGGCGGCTATTGGACGTCGCCTTGAACCGGGCGAAGGACCATATCCTCAAGCAACATGGCGGCGATTTCCCTGGTCCTGAACTCGGGAGGTCCGAAGTGCGCTAGCCGCACATGGCCGGCACGGACACGGTTGGCGACCGGGGCGAGTTCTCCGGATGCAGTCGGTTTGCTCCTCGGGGGAGAGTATGCAAGATT
>DATIFQ010000009.1:0-2585 GCA_035455185.1 Bryobacteraceae bacterium
GTTAGGACGAAGTCCGATGGCACTCGTTCTCCGGGGTACGCGGAGAAGCGGTCGCCACCAACGTATGTATTACCAACAGGGTCAACGGCAACCGCCGTTATTTCTCCATCGATCTTGCCGCCGAGGAATCGTATGTAGGAGACGCCTTCCGGTCCTGCCTGCCCGAAAATCGCTTGCGCCAGCATCACGAGCCCAATAGGCATCATTCTCATTACACTCATTGGACCAAAACGGCGAACCCCAAGTTCCCGCTCCGATGGATATCCAGGGATACCGTCGAATGACCTCGTCTCTAAAGTTCACCCGATCCGTTGCGCCTGCTGGCGAGTGAACACCCTCCTACCTGCGGACGATCAGTCGCAATACCTCGATCGCCAACATCCGCCTGTAGCCGTTTTGGGCGGTGCTGCTATATGGCGATTTACAGATCCTGTCTGAGCAACATATTTTGCTCAGGTTTTTGGGATGGCTACGCGACCGCGCGCGTGCGCGCGAAAGCACGTCGAACACCAGTGCGGAAGCCAGGGTCCAAGCAGGGTCCGTTTCGCCACAGCTTCGGCCATTTAGGGTCCAATTAGGGTCCAAACAGAAGACACTCAAGTCTTTTTTTGCAGTAAGCGATGCTCGTAAATTGTTGATGTTTCCTACTTCGGGACCAGGAGGTCGGTGGTTCGAATCCACTCGCCCCGACCATTCTTTTCCGCGGCGGCTCTACACCAATCCCGAACGAATCGACCCCGTTGTGGCTTCCATGCTGTTGTGCTGCTACGCTCAGTAGCCCTGGGGTGGAGTGAAGCCGCCGTTCTCTTTGGCGAGCAGGCTCGCGAGCCGGATTGGGGTCGCATCTTCGAGATACGGTCCTAGAATCTGGATCCCTACCGGCAGCCCCTTTGCCGTTTTGCCCGCCGGCGCCACCGTGGCCGGACAACCTGTCAGAATCGCCACACTCATATAGCTGAGCAGGGCTTGCAGGTATGGAAGCGGTCCCTCCGGCGTAGTCAGCGTGCGACGGGCTTGTTCGGTGTGATCGTGTGGGAAGGCCGGCACCGGGAGCGCCGGCAACAGGAATGCGTCGAAATTTCGAAAATACTGCCGCCAAGCCGCGCGGAACGCGATCCGGCTCAGGTTGTGGCGCTGCCACGACGCGAAATCAATAAGCGAAGCCGCCGCTTGTGGATCGTCTTTTCGCGCGCCAAATTGCGCGCGCTGTTGCGCCTGCTCCTCGGGTGGCGCGACGCTGAACAAGAACGCAAAGAGCATGGCGAGGTAGTGGGAGAAGAGTTCCGAGATGGAAAAGCCCGCGGGCCAACCAGGCTGCAACCGCGCGCCGGCCTTCTCGAGCGCACGCACGGCGGATTCCAGCGCTGGCTTGACCTCGGAAGACACGCGCATCATCGGATCCTCGAGCACGTAGCCTATCCGGAAATCACGAAGCCGTTCGTGGCGCGGCGCCGGCAGGCGCCAAGTGAATGCGACGGAATCGGGCAATTCCGGCCCGCCGAGCACACGCATTGCCGCCTCAAGGTCCTCCGCCGTCCGGGCCATCGGTCCCGGCGCTGCCAGCAGGGTCGAGAATCCCGGATCCTCCAACACACCGCCGGGGGCGTGGCCGCGAAGGCTCACCACGTCGAGCGTCGGTTTGTGACCGAAGATGCCGCAACAGTGCGCAGGGGCACGAATGCTGCCACCGATATCGCTGCCAAGACCGAGGAACCCCAGGCCGGCCGCCAGCGCCGCGGCGGTGCCGCCTGAGGAGCCGCCGGGAGTTCGAGTCAGGTCCCACGGATTGTTCGTGGTCCCATAGATCTCGTTGTAGCTCTGCCCATCCATCAACTGGAAGGGAACGTTGGTCGCCCCGACCAGGACCGCGCCGGCGTCCAGCAGCCGCTGCACGCAAGTTGAGTTCGCGGGCGCGCGAGTATCCTTCAAGGCGGGTATGCCCCAGGTGCACGGACGTCCCGCGACACCGAAGCTCTCCTTCACCACCATCGGCACGCCGGCAAACGGCGGGACCTTCTGCTTGCGCGCAATAGCCTCGTCAGCGCGCCGAGCGCTGGCCAGCGCTTCCTCGCGTGTCTGGTAAACGAAGGCGTTGAGCTTGGGTTGGAATTTGTCGATTCGCTCGCACACATGCCTAGTCAGTTCGACGGCAGAGATCTTACGAGCGCCGATGGCGGCTGCGGCTTCGAGCGCGGAGCCAAAATCCGGGTCGAATTCTCTTTTGGCGTCCCGTGCTACCAGCGGAGCCGCCAGGAGAGAAACCGCTGCACGGCGAGTCATCATTGTCGGAATGGTATCATCTCTGCGCCGGATGCGGCTCTCCGGTCAGGAAGAAGGAGGAGCCGTTGGGGAGATCTCAGTAGAGGCTGTTCGCGGGAACCGATTCTAGAACGGGATGAGGGAGCCAGGGTGGTCTAACTGGTGAAGCAAGGCCTCCAGTTTCCACTTCCTCCGGCACAGTTCCAGTCCGAGCTCGCGGCTCGGGAAGCCTTCCAGGCTCAACTTACGAAGGACCTCCGAATGTGCGTCCAACAGCGCGTTATGGACTTCCCGGACTTCGTCGCTGGCGAGCGTCAGAACCATTT
>DATIFQ010000010.1:0-3488 GCA_035455185.1 Bryobacteraceae bacterium
AGCGCGATAATAGTGAAAGCGGCGAGGTGGCTGGTGCGTTTCACGTTCCCATTGTGGCTGGTGTTTCTTGCGATTCCCCTTGCCGCTCAGCATGGATCAAGAGCCGCGGAGATCGAAGCTGCGCGCGATGAAAAGGCGAAGGGGCTGACTCCGGACGACCCCTCTCGCGCTGAACAACTGCTGGTCGAGATCAAAGAGAAAAGAATACTGGAACGCCTGACCGCTGGCATCGCCGGATTTCGCATCAAGTTCGGCGGCTTGGTGACGGGATCGGGATTTGCCCTCGGTCCCGAGTACCTACGTACGGATCTTGCGGACGGCAACATTATCCTTCGCAGCTCGGCGCGAGGGTCACTGAAGAAATACACCCTTCTGGACTTCGAACTCTCAACGCCACGGCTCGCCGGCGATCGGTTGTTCCTGGACTTCTATGCCGCACACCGAAACTACCCGCGAATGCAGTACTACGGACCGGGACCCGACTCGGCGAAGACCGGGCGGAGCAACTTCCGTCTGGAAAACATGGCGTGGGATTTCTCAGGGGGCGTCAAACCGGTCAGAAACCTTAAAGTCGGCGCGACGGGTGGCTTCCTGAAAGTGAATGTCGGCCCCGGCACGGACAGACGCTTCGTGTCGGCCGAACAGATCTACACTGAGTCGATGACGCCAGGAATCGACCGGCAGACCGACTTTGCGCGGACCGGTGTCTTTGCGCAATACGATTACCGCGACCTTCCGGGCGGTCCCAGGAGGGGAGGCAACTATCTTGTGCGATACAGTTGGCACTTCGACCGGCGACTGGACCTGAACTCGTTCCGGCAGCTCGATCTCGAAGTGCAGCAGTACATTCCGTTTTTTAATGAGCGCCGGGTGATCGCGCTGCGCGGTAAGTCCGTGCTGACGTACCCCGGGGACGGTCAGGTTGTTCCGTTCTACCTTCAGCCGACGCTCGGCGGCTCCGATGATCTGCGAGGCTTTCGCCCCTTCCGCTTTTATGACGACAACCTGACAGTGTTCAACGCCGAGTACCGATGGGAAACTTTCAGCGGACTTGACATGGCGGTGTTCGCGGACGCCGGCAAGGTGTTTCACCGGCGCGGGGACTGGAACCTCCATGACCTGGAAGGATGCTACGGCGTCGGAATGCGGTTTAACGTCCGAAATTCGGTGTTCTTGAGGATCGACGCCGGCTTCAGCCACGAGGGTTTTCAAGTGTGGCTGAAGTTCAACAACGTGTTCTGAGGATGCCATGGTGAAGCGAATTGTCTTGCTCACGTTGCTGCTGGCAGCCTTGCTCGGTGCGGAAAAATTCTATCCGGACGACCCGATGGGAAGAGAACCGGCGCCGCACAGAGTTGAAAGAGCGAAACGGCGGAAGCTCAGTGATATTTACGACTTTTTCCAAAACACATTCGCGAGGCCGGGCGAGGCCCAAACACGCGGGAGACCTCTGCCGGCGCAGGGCGTCAACACACTCGGCGAAGTACCGGACGGCGCCTGGTACGTGAATCGTCACGGCAAAGCTCCCATGGCCCTGGAGGAGCTTACGCGAGGTCCATCGAGCGCCAACCCGCCTTCGATGGATGGCACTTGGGACATCGAATCCGCAAAAAGCGAGGGCGTCACTCCTGGTTTCGTGATCCTCGACTCAAGGGGAACCCGGTACTGGCTGAAGTTCGATCCGCTGACCAACCCGGAGATGACGAGCGCTGCGGATGTGATCGGCTCGAAATTCTTTCACGCGCTCGGCTATCACGTTCCGGAGAACTATCTCGTTGATTTGAAACGCGATAAGCTCCGGCTAACCGGGAAATCACAGCTTCGGGATTCACTAGGGAAGAGGCGCCCGATGACGTCACGCGACGTAACCGAGGTCCTTCTCAGAGCCCCGCAAAACGGAGACGGCAGCTATCGCGCGGTGGCCAGTCTGGGAATTGCCGGCCAGGAACTGGGCCCGTTTCGCTACTACGGTACGCGCAAGGACGATCCCAACGATATCGTGCCGCATGAACACCGGCGGGACCTGCGAGGCTTATTTGTGTTTTGCGCTTGGCTTGGACACGACGACTCGCGGGCCATCAATACTGACGACTTCCTCGTGGAGGAGAACGGGCTGAAATACATCAAGCATTACCTGATCGATTTCGGTTCCATCCTGGGAAGCGCCAGCGAGAAGGCGAACAGTGCCCGTTCCGGCAACGAGCACCTGTTTGCATGGCGGCCGGCGGCGCTCCAGTTCTTCTCACTTGGGCTGTTCGTCCCGCGGTGGGCGAAGGCTGACTTTCCAGACCTGCCGTCTGTAGGCCGGTTTGAGTCCAGAATCTTCGATCCAGATAAGTACAAGGGTGAGTATCCGAATCCGGCCTTCTACAACCGCCTTCCGGACGATACGTTTTGGGGCGCCAGGCAAGTGATGGCGTTTACCGACGAACAGATCCGGGCGATCGTCAAGACGGGAGCGTACAGCGACCCGGCAGCGGAGCAATGGGTTGTGAAGTGCCTGATCGAGCGGCGCAACAAGATCGGAAAGGTCTACTTCCAGAAGGTGCTACCCCTCGACCGGTTCGAATGTAAGAACGGAAGGCTGGAGTTCGAGGACCTGGCGGCGAAGTTCGGATTCGCTCAGCCACAGAAACTATCGATTCAGTGGTTCCGATTCGACAACGAGACCGGGAACAAATCTCCGCTTGTGGGCGAAGCAAGCCTTACGGTCCCAACGAATCAGGCGGAATACCTCGCCGCGGAGATTCGCGGCTCCGAGCCGAAGAAAAGCGTGACTGTGTATCTTCGCCGGGGGGAGGCGGCTGGGCGCCGCGTCGTGGGTCTCGAGCGATTCTGGTAATCATTTGCGGGCTGGAAAGACGTTTTCAGAAACGACTTCGCTTCCCATTTCGATCCCGCCACGTCCTCCGCGCTAAGGACCGCCTGGTATTGTTCGACAGCTTCCACGCGTCTACCCATGAGGTCGAACGTCTTTCCGAGTTCGAGCCGCGCCACGGTGGTCGAGCGGCTGGAACGCCCGTTCTCGGCAAGGGCCTTGCGGAACCATCCGACGGCGCCCTCCAGATCGCCGGCCTGCCGGAACGCCACGCCGAGCCGATTGCAGAGGAACGCCAGTTCCAGGCCGGAGTAGTTCCGTTCTCCCGTGTTTCGCCGTCTAAGGACCTCCCCGTAGATTGCGATCGCACGCTCCGGCCGGTTCATCAGCAGTTCCATGCCGCCCATGTCCAGCCGTATCAGGTAATTCTGCTGGTACTTCTGTTGAAGCTCCGCCAGGTAATCGTAAGCCTTCTGATAGTCCTTCTGTCGTGTGTGAATCAGAATCAACAGGATGCGCGCATCGTCGGCCAGCAGAGTGCCGTTCCGCGCCACAAACTCAAGTGTCTGCCGGCCACGCTCCCTGTCACCGGTATATCCGATCACGCCGAGGATCAACTTCCACCCGAGCGGAAGGCTGCCCAAAACATGGTCTTTCGCGCCGAGGGACA
>DATIFQ010000011.1:0-2259 GCA_035455185.1 Bryobacteraceae bacterium
ATAGCCACGGAACCACACGGAAAAACACGGACCATACCGAAAATTTCCGTGTCTTCCGTGTGCTTCCGTGGCCAATTGTAGAATGTAGGGTGGGTTAGCGTTTTTCGCGTAACCCACCAGGCGTTGCGCAGCAACACAACGCATTTTTTGATGAGTGCCTTCGGCACAGCCGGTGGGTTACGGCACAAACTACGTGCCTAACCCACCCTCCATCGATTAGGGAACCGCTCCTGTCTGATGGTGGGATAGTCATTTCGGGAACAGCAATTGCGCCTGCAGGCGCCAGGTCCAGTTCGGGCCGAACTCCGGCTTCTCGACATTGTAGAAGGCCTGGGTCTGGAGGTTCACCGGCAATCTTCCCAGGTGCACGATTTTACCGATTCCGCCGCCGAGCGGTACGGTCCAGACGTCGCCGCTGTTCTGCGCCTTCCAGTCGGCGGTGACGATCGGCGAGGCGGGTGATCAGGTTCCAGTCGGGTCCCAGGCTGACCGGGAGGACGGGCTGGATATTCAGCACGTTCTGGGTCTTCTCCTCCGGCCCGTAGTTGAAATTGATGTTGTCCTGAAAGGGCACGCTGATGAGGTTGGCCACGGGATTCTGCGCCGCCTTGGCCAATTCCTCGTTGCTATGTTCCGCACGGGCGGGTAATCCCCGGGCGAATGACAGGGCGCAGAGTGCGATCAGGCCGGCCGCTTTTGGGATTGCCGGTGTGTTCATACCACGACAGGAAAGGTTCTTAAACAGCATTTTTACCGCAAAGACGCAAAGTTCGCGAAGTAAGAGTCATTAAACAGCTTGGCGTTCTTTGCGCCTTTGCGGTGAGCTTATTTTTTGTGGGTGAGCGCGAGTCAGCCCGCGGCCCCTACTCCTGGTCCATCTGCTGCTCGATGGAGTCGAGCTGGCCCGAATCGTCGAAGTGCAGCACGTACATTCCCTGCCCCACATCCGAACGGTCATAGAACCAGTCGTCGCCGTCCTTGGAGGTCGGCTCTCCGCACTGCTGGAGGATCTGCGCCTGGAACTGCCCGTCCGGCTGGTCATCGGTGATGATCGAATCGCCACAGGTGATGGAGCCGGCATGCGCAGTCGTGGCAAGCAGCAGTCCCGCGAATCCGGTGATGGAAAGGTAATGGATTTTCATGGTGATATCTCCCGTTGTTGTTTGATGATTGGTAACTGCCCCGGGTATGCGGCGGCCGGCATACCGGTCACCGATTCTAGTGCTTTCATAGTAGGAGCGAGCTTGCTCGCGAAAAGTTCTATTGAAACACCCGATTCGCGAGCAAGCTCGCTCCTACAGAGAAAAATAGCAAATTTCTTGGCGCCCGTAAGGTCTCTTCCCCCACGAGGCTAGAACTTCCAGTTCGCGCTGAGCGCCAGGATGTTAAAGGCATCATCCTTAAACCGGCCCTTGAGATCACCCTTTAACGGGCCGCCGGTTTGATTGACCGGCGCGCTGCCGGCATCCATGAGCTCGTAGGCTACGCCAAAGGTGATGTTCTTGCGCCAGTCATACGTTAGACCCATCGCGTAGCGGTACTGGCGGTCGAGCGGCATGACGATGGAACGGTGGGAATTGGTGGCCGGCGAGCTGTCGTAGGCGAACCCCGCGGACACGGACCACAGCGGATTGAGCCGGTAGCGTGCCCCCAGGGCCGTATGCCAGGTGTCCTGGAAGTGGGCGTCCACCGTCGTGCTGGTCGAGGTCGTGGAGTCGATCGACAACCCGATCTGGCCGAATTGCGACCAGTTCTGCCAGCCGAGATCCGCCATGAGCGCGAGGTCGGGGGTCAGTTCATGGTAGCCGCTCAGCATCACCTGATTCGGGAGGGTGAAGTCGAAGGTAGTCTCGGCACCCTTCAGCCCGGACAACTGCAGGGCGGCATCCAGCCCGGGACCGAGGCCATGAAACGAGATTTGATCCTTGTATTTGAGGTCGACCTTGGAGATATAGGTGAGACCCACCCGCGTGCCGCTCCGGGGTTCGATCAGCAGGCCGGCATTCCAGCCGATGTCCGTGTCGTTGGCCTGGAGCTTCATGCGGCCGTCCGGCAGCGCGTCAAGCGCATTGTTGATGTTCGTCTGAGCGCCGAGTTCCCCGTAGACCAGCGACAGGCCGCCGCCGACCGACAGCCAGTCGTTTACCCGGTAGCCGAGAGCAAGGTTGGCGAAGCTGGTGAGAAAATCCTCCTCCTGGATATAGTAGCGCCCGGCCCAGGTATCATCGAACTTGGCCCCCAGGCCAAAATAGGAACCGA
>DATIFQ010000012.1:0-2045 GCA_035455185.1 Bryobacteraceae bacterium
GGGACTTCCGGGCGACTACGAAAATCTGAAACGCCTTCTTGCCCCGCTCGCCGAGAAAACGCCGGTTTGCGCCGCGCTGGGTAACCACGACGACCGGCGAAACTTCCTCGCTGCCTTCACGGCGACGCCCGGGAAGCGGCAGCCCGTCGAAGGCAAGTTCGTATCCGTGCTCGAACACGGGCCCCTCCGGTTCGTTTTTCTGGACTCGCTGATGGAGCCGGACGTCACGCCCGGATTTCTCGGCAAACGCCAACGGATGTGGCTCGAAAACTCCCTGGCGGCGGGAGATGGGAAACCGGTGCTGGTGTTCGTTCACCACACGCTCGGGGACGGGGACAACGACCTTCTCGACGTGGAGTGGCTGTTCCGGATCCTCGTGCCCGCGCGGCAGGTCAAGGCGGTCGTCTATGGCCACTCGCACCGGTACCACTTCGACACGCGGGACGGAATCCACCTCATCAATATCCCGGCGGTGGGCTACAACTTCACCGATTCCGAACCGGTGGGCTGGGTCGAAGCGGCGCTCACCGCGGACGGCGCCGACTTCAAGCTGCGCGCGACCGGCGGCAACCGGGAAAAAGACGGCAAGGTGACGTCGGTGAGCTGGAGGGGGTAGCTCGATCCCTGCTCTTGCTGCGCCGGACGCATTTCGGCAATCATGGTGTGATCATGCGGCGGAAGCTCACAGACGTTGTAGTGGATGCGCTGAGACGGTTGATCGGGCGGCACGTTCGTCAGGTGTGTCCCCCACGGACGGGATTTACTGTCGTCGGCGGACGAGGGCTCCAGCCCGGTGTCGACCTCGACAATACCGCCGATCTGCTGGACCTGATGGAGAGGGCCGAGGGTGCCCGTTGATGTCAACGTGCTGTACGGACGGGCCACGTCGTCCGCGTGATCCCTACTCCAGCTTCGAGCGCACCTTGTCGCTGAGAACTTTTCCGTCGACGCGTTTGCCGGCGAGTTTCGCTTGCGCGGCCTTTATCACCACGCCCATTTGCTTGAGCGAAGTGACGCCCGTTTCCGTGAGAGCGGCGGCGACGGCGGCCTCCATCTCCTCTTGGGAGGGCGCCGCCGGCAGGTAGGATTCGATCAGCCGGAGTTCGGCTTCCTCTTTGTCGGCCATCTCCGGGCGGCCGCCCTTGCGGAACATCTCTGCCGCGTCCTTGCGCTGTTTGATCAGCGAATTGAGGATCTGCATTTCGGCCGCTTCGTCCAGCGGCTTCATCGAGTCCACTTCGTGCTTTTTTAGCGCCGTTTTGATCATTCGGAGTGCGCTCAGGCGGGCCTCTTCCCTGGCCTTCATGGCCTGCACCATCTCGGTCTGGATTCGTTCGAGCAGGGGCATGACGTCTGTTATTCTATAGAACTACCCGAAAGCCATGCACGTACGTAAAACCCGACTCCTGACACCGGGGCCGACCCCTCTGTATCCACCGGCCCTGCACGCGATGATGGGTTCCGATATCCACCATCGCACGGAAGATTTCCGCAATCTATACCGGGCGACCCTAAGTGACTTGAAAGAAGTTCTAGGCACGTCGAATGACGTGCTGGTGCTCGTTTCGTCCGGAACGGGCGCGATGGAGTCAGCCGCCTCCAACCTGTTCTCGCGCGGCGACAAAGTCATCGTGTGTTCCGCCGGCAAGTTCGGAGAGCGGTGGGTCGAGATCGCCAAGTCCTTCGGCCTGGAAGCGACGGTCCTGAAGGCGGAGTACGGCGACGCTGTCCGGCCCGAGCAGGTCGAGGCGGCCCTGGCCGCCGAGCCCGGCGTTCGCGGCGTCTTCGTGCAGGCTTCGGAAACCTCCACCGGGGCCGCACACGATATCTGCGCCATGGGGCGGGCGATCGCGAAAACCGAAGCCATCTTCGTCGTCGACGCCATCACCGGCCTTGGCACGATGCCGGTCGATATCGACGGCTGGGGTCTCGACGTGGTGATCGGCGGCTCTCAGAAGGCCTTCATGATCCCGCCCGGGCTGGCGTTCCTTGCGATCAGTCCGAAGGCCTGGCGCCTCGCTGAAACAGCAAACCTTCCGCACTAC
>DATIFQ010000013.1:0-8278 GCA_035455185.1 Bryobacteraceae bacterium
CTCATTATGGGAATCCGGGAAACGCCGATGTCGCGCGGCCAGATGATCCAGCCGCTCGAACAATTCGGCGTGCGGCTCATGTCGATGGGCTTCCTCAGCTCGGGCGACCGTCCGTTGATCTGGCGCGGTCCGATGCTGCACAGCGTCGTCCAGCAGTTCCTGCGCGGCGTCGAGTGGGGCGATCTCGACTATCTGATCATCGACCTCCCGCCCGGCACCGGCGACGTCCAACTGAGCCTGATCCAGACCGCTCCCATCACCGGGGCAATCGTGGTTACCACGCCCTCGGACGTCTCGCTGGAAGACGCTCGGAAAGCCGTGAACATGTTCCGCCAAGTGCATGTCGAGGTCCTTGGGATCGTCGAAAACATGAGCTACCTTGTCTGCCCGCACTGCGACAAACGGGTGGATGTGTTCAGTTCCGGTGGAGGGAAACGCACAGCGGCAGAGATGGGTGTGAACTTCCTGGCTGAACTTGCGCTCGATCCGGAGGTGCGCGCCGGCGGCGATTCCGGCCGGCCCGTCGCGCTCCGCGACGGGAACGACCCCCACGCGGCGGGTTACGTTCGGATGGCTGAGGCTACTGTCGCGCGGATTACCGAGGTCGGTGCTCCCACCGCTCCGCGGATGGAGATCTCGGAGTGATTGCGCTGCCGTAGCATGGCGCAGGTCTCCCGACCTGCCGTAGAGCTTCTTAGATCTTGTACCGATCGTAGTCGAACGGTTCGTTCACTAGGTGGAACAGCGGCTCGCTCTCGCGCTGGAGATAGTAGGTCTTGAGCGCCGCTCGCGGGAACTCCGAGAGCTTTCGCGCCACCGGTCCCTGGTCCGTCCATTCGAAGACCGGAATCTCCCAGGGGTTGAAGGTATGGCACAGGCCGCGTTCCTTCGCGATGCGGTACAGGTGTACGTTGCCCGGTTCGTGGCCGCCCAGATAAAGGCCGATCACGTCCACCAGAAACTTGTCCTTGCCGAACATCACCAGGTTCGTCAGGTGATCGTTGCCGATGCCGAATCCGTCGCCGTCGCGCCCGACAATTCCCTCGATCATCGCCAGGCCGGTTTTCAAGACGCTCGTGTTGTCGCATGTCTTGTGCGCCCAGATTTCCTGGTGCATCGGACTGAGTTGTGCCCGGCTGTTGTACCGTCCGTACGTGCGGACGTGCCGCTCGAAGAACTTCTTTACGGTCGCTTCGGCCTCCGGCTGGATGTCCCCCTTCATGATGTCCGACACGCCCGTCACGCCCTGCCAGCCTTGGCAAAACCGCGTGAACGGAAGCACAACCAGCCCTTGCTCGTTCTTCGCGGTCAGCGTCAGGCACATGCCGTGCGACTTCCATTTGGCGATGTTGAACAGCCAGGTGTCGGGCTCGTTCACCGGCGCGTAGTGCGGGATTCGCTTGAAGATCACTCCATCCGACACCTTGCTCCACGTCAGTTCGTAGCCGTCCTTGAAATGGCGCGCCCGGCGCTCGCACTCGTTCATCTCGATCCCATGGCGCTCGTTGATGTCGACCCAGCCGCGAACATTCCAGAGGTGAAACGAGTTGGCTTCTATGAAGTGGAACTTTTTGAGCCCGATCTCCTTCATCCCGATCACCAGGCCCTCATAAAAATGCGGATCGGTGCCGGTGCCCCAGTTCTCCTGAAGCGGGCGGCGTCTCTCCGGAATGCTCGTATGGTTCGGTTTTAGGATGATACGGTGCGTCACCGGGACGCCGGCGCGCTCCATCGGCACGAAGATCTGGCGCGCAAGCGAAAGGCCCTCTGCCTGCACGGCTGCGGCGTCCATCTTGTCGGCAACATGTGTACGGCGGATGAACACCGCCTTCGGATTGCTCTCAATAAACGTGTGCAGACCGAAGTATGCCTGCGGCGCACGGCTGGCTGCCGCATTCAGCCGGAAACCGGCGGCCGCTCCTGCCGCCGCCATTGTCCCAGTGCGGATAAAGTTTCGCCGGCTCAGTGTCATGCCGATCTCCCCTTTGCTCTACAGTCTAACTGAAGACGATCACACCGAGGCGCCTCAGTTCCGGAACGTAGACTTCCGTCGTTGTCCCCCGCTTCACCGCCTTCAGCGGCACGGGAGCCGCCTCGGGACGCAACAGCGTCGCCTTGGCGTAGTGTCCCTGAATCCGCGCGGGAAAATCCATGTCGACAGGCGCCCCGTAGTTGATCGCGCACAACACCGCCGCCCCGGGTGCGGGTCCGGTCTTCGGACCGGCGGTCGCGAGCGCGATCACGCTGTGAGCGTTCCAGAGGCGCACCGCCCGCTGTTTCTGCGTCACGATGTCGATCACGTCGAGCGCAAACTCGCTCGGATCCGCAATCTGCTCGCGGTATGCGATGACTTGTCCCCGTCCAAGCGAGAAAAAGTCGCGGTCCTCCTGCGCGCGAACGTGCTTCAGTTCCGGCGCCCGCCACCACGCCTTTTCCCCCGGTGCGTCAACCACAAGACTACAGCCGGCTTCCGCGAGCGCCAGCAGTTTCCTGCGCGCCTCGGGAGTCGGGTCGGAAATACTAGCCGCGACGAGAGCCAGGCAGTGCGGATTCGGCGGTGGCGGCGCGGCGGCCGAGGCAAGCCTCGGCGAGACGTTCTGGCGGTACATCAGGTTCACCAGTTCGGCCGTGATGTCGTCCTCCACGAGAGCGGTTGCCACAGGCAGAACGGGTTGCCCGAAAAGCGACCGGTGCTCGCGCAGCCACGCGGCCGTCCGCCCTAACTGGCGCCACGCCGTTCCTGTTTTCTCATCACCTTCCAGGAGCGCTTTGCAGAACCTTGGCTCCACCGCCAGCAGGAAGTTCCCGCCGTTGGCCCATGCCTCGATCAGGGCGAGTTCCAGCGAATCGTGCGGCACGACGCGGTCCGGTTTGAGCCCGGCTTCCTCATTCGGAAGGTACCCGAGAACCGCGGGCTGCTTCGGGTACATCGCGCGGAGGTAGCCGATCCAGAATCCGTTCGCGTCGATCCACGGCTGCCGGCTTGCGCTCGCGACTTCGTCGTTGTGGCCCCTGGCGCCGCCGCGACTGATGCCGGGCCACAGGCCGGCCTTCAAAGCGGCCGGTTTCACGGGCGCCTTGTGCATCTCCTCGACGCCGAGCAATGGGATATCGGCCGGGTCCGCCGTCTTCAATCCTGCCTGCCGGCACGCTTCCGCGAACGCTGCATCGACGCGCGGAGGCAGGACCGCGGTGGCTCCGCATTGTTTCAGCAGTGGGATGTGTTTCGGATCAAGGTCATCCCAACGGATGACAACGTCGGAAGAGAGATCAAGAGGCATTGTTATGCACCCGCGCGGCCCTCGGAGCCGTGCGGGAGATCACCCGGAGAATTCCACCGTTTCCGGCCGTTCCGTAAATGACGCGGTGATGAAATCGCGGTTCATCCGGGCGATCACCTCTAGCTTAATCGACTTCGGGCACGCTGCCTCACAGGCTCCGATGTTGGTGCAACTGCCGAAAAGTTCCTCGCCCATGGCCGCGATCATGCTGAGCGCTCTGCGCTTGCGCTCCGGCTGACCTTGCGGCAGCAAACCGAGCTGGGAGATCTTCGCGCCCACGAACAGCGCCGCCGCGGCATTCGGGCACGCCGCGACGCAGGCGCCGCATCCGATGCAAGCCGCCGCGTCCATCGCTCTTTCCGCGATTTGCTTCGGGATCGGCACCGCGTTGCCGTCCGGCGCGCTGCCCGTCGATACGGATATGTACCCGCCGGCCTGGATGATGCGGTCGAACGCGCTGCGATCCACCACCAGGTCTTTGATTACCGGAAAGGCGCGGGCCCGCCATGGCTCGACGTAGATCGCGTCGCCGTCCTTAAAGTGCCGCATGTGAAGCTGGCACAGCGTGGTCCCGGGCTGCGGTCCGTGAGCGACGCCGTTGACCATCGCTCCGCACATGCCGCAGATGCCCTCGCGGCAGTCGTGATCGAACGCCACTGGGTCCTCGCCCTTCGTCATCAGCTCTTCATTCAGGACGTCCAGCATCTCCAGGAACGACATCTCGGGGCTGACGTCCTTTAACTCGTAGCGAACCATGCGTCCCGGCGCGTGTGCATTCTTCTGCCGCCAGATGTGGAGAGTGATCTTCATTACTTGTAACTCCGTTGTGACGGGATCACGTATTCGAATTTCAGCGGCTCTTTGTGCAATATGGGCCGCCTATCCGCTCCCTGGTATTCCCAGACCGCCGCGTGACAATAGCCCTCGTCGTCGCGCAACGCCTCGCCCTCGGGCGTCTGGTACTCCTCCCGGAAGTGACCTCCGCACGACTCGTTGCGTTCCAGCGCATCCAGGCATATCAGCTCGCCCAGTTCGAGGAAATCCGCGACCCGGCCCGCCTTTTCCAGACATTGATTGAACTCCTCGTTCGTGCCAAGGACGTTGACGTTCTTCCAGTATTCCTCGCGCAGCGCCGGAATTTTCTCCAACGCTTGCCTGAGTCCGGCGGCGTTCCGCGCCATCCCGCAATCCTCCCAGAGGATCTTGCCGAGTTCGCGGTGGAATGAATCGACGGTCCGCTTACCTTTGATCGACAGCAGCCGATTCGTGGCCGCAACGACGTTCTCCTCGGCTTCCCTGCATGCTGGGTTGTCTGGCCCCACCTTGTCTAGCTTCGCCGTGGCGAGGTAGTCGCCGATCGTGTAGGGCAGCACGAAGTAGCCATCGGCCAGGCCCTGCATGAGGGCGCTGGCGCCCAAACGGTTGGCCCCGTGATCGGAGAAATTCGCCTCGCCGATCACGAACAGGCCCGGGACGTTGCTCATGAGCTGGTAGTCCACCCAGAGCCCCCCCATCGTGTAGTGCGTCGCCGGAAAGATGCGCATCGGCGATTCGTACGGGTTCTCGGCCGTGATGCGCTCGTACATCTCGAAAAGATTCCCGTAGCGCTCCGCGATGGTGTGCCGTCCGAGCCGCTGGATAGCGTCGGAGAAGTCGAGATAGACACCAAGTCCGGTCTCGCCGACCCCCCGGCCGTCGTCACACACCTGCTTGGCTGCTCGCGACGCCACGTCGCGCGGGACAAGGTTCCCGAAGGCCGGGTACCGCCGCTCCAGATAGTAGTCGCGCTCCGCCTCGGGGATCTCGGCTGCCGGCCGCTTGTCGCCTGCCTCTTTTGGAACCCAAATGCGGCCATCGTTGCGCAGCGACTCGCTCATCAAGGTCAGCTTCGACTGATACTCCCCCGTCACCGGAATGCACGTCGGGTGGATCTGCGTGAAGCACGGATTGCCGAATCCCGCGCCCCGCTTGTACGACCTCCAGATTGCGGTAGCGTTCGATCCCTTGGCGTACGTCGCCAGGAAGAACGCATTCCCATACCCGCCTGTGCCGAGCACAACCGCATCCGCGAGATGGATGTCGATCTCTCCCGTGATCAGGTTCCGTGTCACGATGCCTCGTGCCCGGCCGTCGATCACGATCAAATCCAGCATCTCGGTGCGTGGGAACATGGTCACGTTGCCCGCTGCTACCTGGCGCATCAGCGCCTGGTACGCGCCGAGCAGCAATTGCTGGCCCGTCTGCCCCCGCGCATAGAACGTCCGCGAGACCTGCGCGCCTCCGAACGAGCGGTTCGCGAGCATTCCGCCGTACTCCCGCGCGAACGGAACACCCTGTGCCACGCACTGGTCGATGATGTTGACGCTCACCTGCGCCAGCCGGTACACGTTCGACTCGCGGGCGCGGAAATCGCCGCCCTTTACCGTGTCGTAAAACAAACGGAAGATGCTGTCGCCGTCGTTCTGGTAGTTCTTCGCTGCGTTAATGCCGCCCTGCGCCGCGATGCTGTGCGCCCGCCGCGGGCTGTCCTGGAAGCAGAAGGCTTTGACGTTATACCCCAGCTCGCCGAGCGTCGCCGCGGCCGAGCCTCCGGCAAGCCCCGTGCCCACCATGATGACACTGAACTTACGCTTGTTCGCCGGGTTGACTAGCTTCATCTCGAAGCGGTACTTGTCCCAGCGCTGCTCGATCGGGCCTGACGGGATCCTGGCGTCCAGTTTCATGAGTGCGCTCCTGTCATCGAATCAAGCCGGCCATCACCGACACCGGGATCGAAATGTTGCCCACCGCAATAAATATGGCGAATCCGGCTGCCAGCCGCTTCAGCAGTGGCGTGTATCGGGGATGGCTGAAACCGACTGTCTGAAACATGCTCCATACGCCGTGATACAGGTGCATGCAAAGAAGGACCATCGCCACGATGTACGCGATGGACACCGCCGGAATCCGAAACCCGTTCACGACATTGTTGTAGACGTCCAGTTCGCGGTACGGAAGGTTGACCGAGCCCGTCGTCAAATGCAGAATGTGGAACACAACGAATGCCGCGATGATCGGCCCGCTCCACAGCATGGTGCGCGATGCGTAACCCGCTGGGACGTTTTCCTCCTTCGCGTATCCTACCGGCCTCGCCCTTTTCTTCAGGATCCAGAGCTGGATGGACGTCGTCACGTGCAGAACTACAGCCGTCAGCAGCAGCAAGCGTACGACCCAAAGCAGCGCGGGTTTGGAGTGGAGGAATTCCGCGTATCTGTTGATCTGTTCCGGCCCGAGGTAGATCTGGAGGTTGCCCAGAAGGTGCCCAAGCACGTAACCGAAAAGGATCACCCCGGTGACGGCCATCACTACTTTCTTGCCGATCGAGGCCTGATAAAATCGCGTGGCCTGATCCAGGCGGACGCTCACTGCCGAAGAGCTCATTGCACCTCTCCAAAGCGGTGGTTAATTACAAGAGGACTATTGTATGCAAATCTCTGCGACTCGGTGGCGCCCATCCGCTCTCCTCACGGAGTCGTCTCGCCATGTGGCGCGGACCCCTTCAAGTGCCGGTAGTAGCCGGGATCCTGCCCGGTCAACTGTTTGGTCGCGAAGATGATCTGGCCGGTGTGCTGCGAGAAGTGCTCGACAACATGATAGATGGCCTCCAGCACGGTCACGTGGTACGCCTGAATCGTGACTTTCTCGGCGAGCCGCTCCGGCGTCACCTTCGCCAGGACATCCAGCGCTGCCCGGATAGTGCCTTCCATCCGCTCGGAGAGCTCCACCGGCTGTACCTCGCCCCGGGCGGCGAACTCCCGATCGCGCACACGCACATCCGCTTGTCCCCCGACACCATGTCCGACCCACTGCCTTACGTTGCCGCATAGGTGGAGCACGAGATTGCCGACGGCGTTCTCGCTGTCGGCGCCCCGCACCCACACCTGCTCATACGTAAGCTTGTCCAGGCAATCCTGGATCCTCGAACTGAGCTGTGTCAGCTTCTCTGCCGAATAGCGGAGAAAATCTGCGGCAAGTTTCCCGTCCATGGTTCACAACACCTGTTCCGACCAGTTCTCCAGCACCGCCCTCATCTTCTGCATGAACTGGTCCGCTAGCGCCCCATCGATCAGCCTGTGGTCGAACGTCAATCCCATCAGGGAGATATGGCGGATGGCGATTGCGTCGTCCTCCACCACTACGGGCGTTTTATCCACCGCTCCTACGCCGAGGATAGCCACCTGCGGCTGGTTGATGATCGGCGTGCCAAACAGGCTGCCGAAGCTGCCAAAATTCGTAATCGAGAACGTGCCGCCGTGGACCTCGTCGGGCTTCAACTGGCGCGAGCGCGCCCGCGCCGCCAGGTCAACGATCGCCCGCTGGAGTCCCAGCACGTTCTTCTCGTCGGCGTTGCGGATCACCGGCACGATCAGCCCGTTGTCCAGCGCCACCGCGATCCCGACGTGAATCTCGTTGTGGTAGATGACGTTGGCGCCCTCGATCGAAGCATTGACGATGGGGAAAGCCCGCAGCGCTTCGGCCGCCGCGCGCACGACGAACGGCAGGAAAGTCAGCGAGAAGCCGTAGCGCTCCTTGACGAGTTCCTTGTTGCGCTGCCGCACTTTGGCTACCGCCGTCATGTCGATCTTGTGGACCGTCGTGACGTGCGCCGAAGTTCGTTTGCTCGCCACCATGTGCTCGGCGATCTTTTGCCGCATGATGCTCATCGGCTCGACGCGCGCCCTCGCCGGCTCGGGCCTCGGCACCGGCGGCATCTCGGTGGGAACTGCCGGAGGCGGGGGCATGACCGGTGCGGGTGGCGGCGGAGCCGCGACCGTCCGAGCCGCCTGGGCGGCGATGTAGGCCTCCACGTCCTGCTTCGTGATCCGCCCTCCCGCGCCCGTGCCCTTTACCTGCCTCAGGTCGATGTTGTACTCGCGTGCCATCTTCCGGACCAGCGGGGAGAGAGGCCCGGCGACCTCCTCCGGTGCCGCTGCGGGGGTAGGCGCGGCTGGGGGTGG
>DATIFQ010000014.1:0-8296 GCA_035455185.1 Bryobacteraceae bacterium
CGCTCTCGACCGAGATCGTGCCGCCGTGCCGGGTCACGATCCCGTAAGCGATGGAAAGCCCCAGACCCGTTCCCTGGTCAGCCGGCTTAGTGGTGTAAAACGGGTCGAAGATGCGGTCGATCTTGTCGGCCGGAATTCCGCTACCGGTATCGGAGACAGCGACTTCCGCCTGCCCTGATCCGTTCCGGCAAGTGCTAAGTGTGACCGTCCCCTTTTCATTCATCGCCTGCACGGCATTCATGAGGATGTTCATGAAAAGTTGCTGAAGCTGCGACCGGTCGGCCATCACCGGAGGTAAGGAGGCATCCAGGTTCCGAACGACGTTGATGTTCAAGAACAGCGCCTGCCTTTCGAGCAGCGAAAGCGTGTCCTGGAGGACCTTGTTCAGGTCCACCAACTCCATGTGCGCCTCGGATTGCCGCGAGAACTCGAGCAGTCCGCGCACGATGTCCCGGCAGCGTTCGGATTGCCGCAGCACTTCCTCGAAGTTTTCCCGATTGGGGTCGTCCGGTTTCATGTCCTCGAGGCTCAACGCCGTCAGTGCCATGATGCCGCCGAGCGGGTTGTTGATCTCGTGGGCCACGCCCGCCGCCAGTTTTCCAAGTGAGGCGAGCCGCTCCGCCTGCTCGACGCGCGCGCGCATTGCGACCAGCTCTTCGGTGCGCTTGTTGACTTTCTCCTCGAGCGTGCGTCCCCATTCTTCGAGGTCGTTCCGCATCTGCCGCAGACTCTCGAGCATCGTGTTAAACGATGCCGCGAGTAGCTTCACTTCGCCGACCGAGTCCGTCCTGACCTCCTGATCGAAGCGACCCGCCGCGATGTTTCGGGTTGACGCAACCATCTCGCCGATCGGCCGCGTGATCTTGAGGATCTCGTAGTATGTGATGGCGATGATGAGCACGAAGCCGGCCGATGCGAGGCCGAAGAAGGAAAGGATTACGCGGTTTCGGATGGACGTGAACGCCTTCTCCAGGAGCCCGACGTAGAATATGCCTACGATCTCGCCGCGAGGATTCCGAATCGGCTCATAAGCGCTGATGTACCAGTCGTTCACGACAAACGCGCGGTCTCGCCAGCGTTCGCCCCGGCCGAGCACAGCTTCCCGGACCTCATCGGAGACAAGAGTGCCCAGAGCCCGCTCTCCGCGGTCAGTTCGCACGTTGGTCGCGACGCGGACGTCCCTCTGGAAAATGGTCACCGTGCCGACGTCCTGTCCGTCGAAGCGGTCTCCTTGGAAAAGCAGGTCCCAGGCGCGATCCACCAGATCGAAATTGCGATTCAGTAGCACTCCGCCGTACAGCACGCCGAGGATGTCACCCGCCGGGCCTCGGACGGGTGCCGCCACGAGTTGAACGAGGCCGGAAGTCTCTTCAGTCTTGTTCGAAGGACTGGTCCTCGGTGTCGGCACAAGTCGGAGATGCGCCCGTGCAGGAAGCGCCGGGTTCTCGGCTCCCAGCACTTCCGGGCTGAGGATTTCGGTACCGGCGGCCGTGGATCCTGAGAGTGCCGTGCGAACAACTTCCAGTGGCGGAACGCTGTCGCCCGATCGCTCTCTGTTGGAGACGCGCAGCAAGACCTCACCACGGGGATCAGCCAGTGTGAGGAAATCGAATCCGGCGGTCTTGTACACCGTCTCGAGGTACTGAAACAACACCGTACGGTCGCGCGACCGTAGGTGTTGCTGAATCGTGGCACCTGTGGAGACCAGGCCCACCGCCTGCTTCAAGCCGTTGAGATGGTTGTCGTACAGCGTTAGCGCGACGGCGAGGTCCAGATCCGCCGACCGCCGAGCCTGCATCATGATCGTCGAGCTGACGATCCACGAACCCACCAGCGAGGTGACCAACCCTCCGATCCCGAGAACTACGAGGTAGTTCGAAATCAGTCTCGCTTTAAGCGAGAGCCGCGGGAATAGGAGGTCAACTCGCATTGCCAATTCGAACAACGTGAACGGAGCACGAAATGCAAGGGTCGTACGCGCGGACGATCATCTCGAGCTTATGTGCCAGCGCGTCCGGCTCTTTCTCTGCGCTCTGTTCGGCCGCGAGGCGCAGATGGTTCTCAACGCTGGCGGCGTTGAAGGCTGTCGGCGTAATCACGTCCGCGCTCACGACACGCCCCTCTTCATCGTATTCGTAGCTGTGTACGAGCAGTCCGCGGGGCGCCTCCGTGACGGCGGTGCCGCTGCCGGCCTTGGACCGCACGGAGACGGGAGCTTCTGGGCGTACTCCGTCCGAGAGCAGCCGGTCCACGGTCCGAAGGGCGTGCTCGAGATCGAAGATCAGCTCGACCGCCTGCGCCTCGTTGTTCTCCATCGGGTTCGTGAACGGGGGCCGAAGTCCCAGACGCTCCCGTGCCTCGGCGGCCCGGCCTTCGAGTTTATCCGCGTTCACCGAGAGCCGCGCAAGTGCTCCGACCATGAACGGACGGCCGTCGTGCAGGCTGTGCTTCGCATGGGAGTGGGGAACGGCCTTCTCCCCCGCCAGCGCCCTGTATTCATTCGCGCGGAGCGTCCTGCGGGTTCCGTTCCAGGCTACTTCGATCTCGTCGCCGGCATAGTAGCCGTAGTCGCGCGGGCAGCGCATTGCGGCGTACTGCGTCTGTCCCCGGCAGAAGTTCGCCGGCGGCAGCGAGGCCACAAGTCGGATTACCGATTCGGCCTCTCCCACGGCCAGCAACAGCTCGCGGCGCAGCGCGATCAGTTCATCGGAATCCGGCAGTTTCCCAAAGCCCCCGACGATTGCGTTCACCGGGTGGACTGCCCGGCCGCCGATCACCTCCTGGATGGAGTTCCCAAGTTTCTTCAACCGAAGCCCAAGCATCACGGCTTCCGGTTTCTCGGCCGCCATCGCCAGTGCTCCGCTGTAGCCCAGATAGTCGGGCAATGCGAGCAGGAACACGTGAAGCGCGTGACTCTCGATGCTCTCGCCGCGGTACAACAGATCGCGCAGAAGCTCCGTCTGCGCGCTCGGCCGGACATCGAAAGCCGCCTCGGTCGCCTTGATCGACGTGAGCGCATGGGCCACCGAGCAGATGGCGCAGATGCGCGAAAGGAACTGCGAGACGTCCTGATAGCTTCTTCCGCGAACGAGGCCCTCGAGCAGACGTGCGCCCTCGAAAATGTCGAAACGAACGTCGCGGACGGCGTTGCCGTCGAGTTCCACGGTGACGCCGCCGTGTCCCTCCACGCGGGCGAGATGCTTGACTGTGATCGTTGCGCTCATGCCTGGCCTCCCTCCGGCAGCGTGACCGGTGCAAACATCCGAAGTCGTCGTGCGATATGCTCCCGCGGGATGCCCCTTTCCGCGAACATCGCAAGCGCGGACGGAAAGTTTGCATCTGCGGCCGGCCCCCGGCAACCCAGGCAGGCCACGCCAAGGGCAGGGCACCGGGCGTTGCAGCCTGCGACGGTTAGAGGTCCGCAGCAGGCCTCGTTTCGGTCGATGAGCAGGCAGTTGTTTTCCCGCATGCGGCATTCGGCGCAAACCGGGTAGTCCGGGTAAGCCGGCAAGTTGCCGTTCAGAAGATTCGCGACCGCCGCGACAGCTTGCTCCTTCTCGATCGGGCAGCCGGTGATGTTCAAGTCCACCTTCACAACGTCATGGAGCGCGCGCGGGGCCGTTGAATCGTAGCCCGCGCCGAGTTCGCCGTAGACCTCGCGCATCAGCCGCGTGCGGTCAAATCCGTTGGTTTCCGCGGCCACACCTCCCCAGACGGCGCACGTTCCGATCGCCGCCAGCAGTTTCGCGCGTTCGCGGATCCGGCGAAGGCGTTCTTCGTCCCGCCGGGTCAGCACCGTGCCCTCCACCAGCGCCAGGTCGAGTTCACATTCCGTGTCGTTGTCGGACGAGGCCATCAGGAAGTCGCGGATGTCGAGCGCGCCGGCAAGGTCCATCAACTGGTCCTCGCAATTCAGGATCACAAGCTGGTCGCCGGCGCAGCCGGTGAGTCCGAAGATGCCCACTTTTGGTTTCGCCATCAGATCATCTCCGGGAGGTTGAGCGCGTCCCAATACGTGAAGATGGGCCCGTGCTGGCAGGTGTACTTATAGCCAACGTTGCAATGACCGCACTTCCCGATGCCACACTTCATGCGCCGTTCAAGCGACATCAGGATCCGGTCCTTCGGAAGACCGAGGGCAAGCAGTCGTTCCAGGACGTATTTGTAGACTACGGGCGGCCCGCACACGGCGGCATAGGTCCGTGCCGGATCGATCTTTACGTAGTCGAAGAGCCTGGGAAGCCGTCCGACATGGTGCCTCCAGCCGCCGGCCGGATCGCTGTCGACCGTCAGCAGGCACGTGAGGTCGGCACGGTCTACCAAGGAAAGGAGTTCATCCCGAAAAAGCATGTCAGCCGGCGTGCGCGCTCCGCACAGCAGTGTGATCTTGCCGAATCTCTGCCTGTTGTCCAGCGCGTACCAGAGCAGGGAACGCAACGGCGCCATGCCTAGGCCGCCGGCGGCGAACAGCAGGTCATCCCCGGTGAGCTCGCGGGTGGGAAACCCGTTGCCGTAAGGTCCGCGCACCGCGACAAGGTCGTTCGTCCTGAGGCGATACAAAGCGTTGGTCACGCGCCCCACACGGCGGATGCACATCTCGAGCACGCCGGGCCGGGTCGGGGATGAGGAGATCGAGATCGGCGCTTCACCGGTACCTGGCACGCTGAGCATCACGAACTGGCCGGGTCGGTGCCGGAACGTCTGGGCCATCTCCTGGTCGACGAATCGCACCGTGAAGAGGAAGTTGTCCTCTACCATTTTGTCGATCCGCACAATCCGGGCCATGTGCGGCTGGTACGGGTTGTGAGTCAGCACAGGCTGGTATACGGGTGTTTCAGGCGCGCGCAGCATTGTGCACCCCCCTCAACTGCTCGATGACCTGAGTGATGTCGATTCCGACGGGGCACGCGGTGATGCAGCGCCCGCAACCCACGCAGCTCGGCCGGCCGTACTCGGCGACGAAGCCGCGCTGCTTGTGGTAGTACCGGAATTTGATGCGGCTCGCCCGGTTCTTCCGGAAGTTCTCACCGCCGGCCACGACAGCATGACTCAGGAATAGGCAGGAATCCCACAACCGGGTTCGCGGTCCCGCGCGTGAACCCAGCTCCACATCGTCTCTGACGTCGTAGCAGTAACATGTCGGACAAACCATGCTGCAGCTTCCGCACGACAGGCAGCGCTCGCCCAGTTCGCCCCAGACCTCGTTGTGGTACTCCATCTCGAAGATCTCGGGCAGATCACGGATCTCGACCTCGAGTTCGAATGCTTGCCGCTTGCGCAGGGAGCGCTGCTTGTACAGGTCGATGTCGTCCTGCGAGACCGGTTCGAACAGCGGACCCGTGGCCAGCACCATGTCGTCGCCACGCGCCGTTCCCACCAGCGCCAGGTAGTAGTCGCCGATGTCGGTGAAGAAGAGATCGAACCCGTGATCTACGAAGTCGGCGCGCATGGAGCGGCAGAAGCACTTTCCATCCGGAGCGCAGTCGATGCCGATGATGGAGATGTTGCGCCGGCGGGACTGGAAGTACGGGTCCGGGTAACGCCCGGCAAAGACTTTGTCCAGGAGGTTCAGCGCGTAGATGTCGCAGGCGTGCAGGCCGAAAAGAACAATGCGTTTATCGATGTCTCCCGAATACGGTTCGTAGCCGGTCTCAGTTCGGTAACGAAACAAGGTTTCCCTGGGAGGCAGGAAGTACTTCTTCGGCGGGATGGTCGTTCGGTCGTAGGCGAGGCGTGCCTCGGACCAACGCGCTAGCCGCCGGAAAACGTAGCGCCCGTTCTCTTCCACCGGCGCGTGGACCTCGCCGAACTGCTGAACGACCGACGCGAAGAAGTCGAGCTTTCCCTTCGGCAGTTTCAGAATTTTCATGGTGGTGACGCTCCAGTGTTTGTGCTCCTGTTCCCAGCGCCATCGCCGATGCGCCCGCGAATCTTATCTAGAAACGCGGGCAGATCGACCGGCTTTGCAAAAAACTCGTCATGCGAGAGCCACTCGCTTCCGGGGGGAATGCGGAAGTCCGTCAGGGTCTGATAGAGGGAACTGACGACAAAGATCGGGACGGCGCTCAGACCGGGCACGCGCCGCAGCTCCTGGACCGCGAAGAAGCCCTCCGTTCTCTCGCTCATGACGATATCCATGAGAATGAGATCAGGCTGCTCCATCTTTGCCAGCCGCAAGCCCTCCCGGCCGTCGTACGCTCTTACGACACGGTATCCGTTGGACTCGAGAAAGGACGAAACGGCCTCGACAAAGTCGCGGTCATCGTCCACCATCAGGATCGTTTTAATCGCCATTCGCTCTACCCGCTGCTTCCCCGGCGTCTTCATGCCATTCCGGCAACCGGACCCGGAAGGTTGATCCGGCATCGACCTCGCTTTCCAAGCTGATGGTGCCGCCCATCTCCGTGACAATGCGTTTCGAGATCAACAGCCCCAGCCCCGTCCCTGAAACCTTCTTGCACCCCTCCCGCTCGATACGGTAGAACTCGCGGAACAACATCGGCCGGCAGCGCTCCGGGATTCCCACGCCCGTGTCGGCAACCGAGACTGCCACTTCGCCGTCAGCCAGTTCCGCGGAGACGGTGACCCGGCCGCCGCGCTTGTTGTACTTGATCGCATTCACGATGAGGTTGTCGAACAGTACGTTCAGACAGTTGTGGTCGCCCGGTACGAAACAGCCTCCTTCCGGAAACCGCGCCTCGAGGGTGATCTCTTCGGCCGCGGCCAGTTGCTCGTAGGTGGCGAAGATATCGCGGACAATTCGTTCAAGGTCAACTTTCACCTTCACCCGGGAGAGAGTGCCGCCTTCCAGCTTCGCCAGCGTCAGCCAGTCCCGGATAATGGCCTGCATCTCCTCGGTCCGCCGCAGGCAGCGGTCGATCCATTCCCGTTTCTTCGCGGCAGTCTGCTGGGTATCGTCCAGTTGGTTGATGACGTCCAGGTACTGGTGGACCGCGACAAGCGGCGTCTGCAACTGGTGGGAGACAAAGGTCACGAACCGCCGCTTCAGCATCTCCCGCTCCAACTCGCTCCGCTCGGTGAGAAGAAGCAGGTTGCGGCGCTCGAGCCCGCGGTTAACGATCATCCGGAGCGCCTCGGGCGAGAAGGGTTTCGGCAGGAAATCGTAAGCGCCCGACTTCATCGCTTCAACCGCCGTGTCGATCGTCGCGTATCCGGTGATCACGATGACGATCGTCTGCGGGCAGATCTCGCGGACCCGGGCAATCACCTCGATCCCGCTTAGACCGGGCATCTTCAGGTCGACGATAACGAGCGCGGGACGCAGCTCCGTGACGCCTTCCAGCCCTCGGGCGCCGTTTTCGAAGGTTTCCACGCGGAAGCCGGCCTTGGCCAGGATTTTCTGGCAGGAGAGGCGGATGGCGTGGTCGTCGTCCACGACCACGATGGTTTCCTGCCCGGTCGGCTCACTCACCTCCGGAGTGAGACTGGGCACGCATATGCTGGCCCGGTTCGGTTCCAAGTCAGGAGGTCCGGATTGTCTTTCGCACGACCTCCAAGAACCTCGGGATGTCGAGCGGTTTTGTCATGTACAGGTCGGGACGGATCATATCCAATTCGCCCGCCATTGGGAACCGTTCGTCCGGGCTCTGCTCAATGGATGAGACCATGACGATCGGGATGTTCCGGTACCCTTCGAACGCGTCCTGATACTTGATGGCCTGGTTGACGCCGTAGCCTTCCGTGCAGCATTCCATCATGATGTCTAGAATGATGAGGCCCGGCTTGTGTTCAACCAGCTTCTGAAGGCCCTCCTTGCCGGTCGCGGCTTCGAAGACCTCGTAACCGTTGCTTTCCAGAACCGTGCGCACGGACTCCCGGAAGTCCGCATCGTCGTCGATCATGAGTACTCTTGCGCCTGTGGCCATGTAACCTCCTCGCCGCACCCGCGGCGATTTCACGGCCCAGATGCCCGTAGCCGCCTCATTTACACCTATTAAGGACCTGAATTTCTGATTCAGACCCCTGCGATGAATATACGACTTCCCGCCCCCGGGTGCAAGCCCGGCTCGTGCTTCCGGCAGCCGGCCTTGCGGACACCGGAGGGCGGACGGGAACGGAACTTGCTCCGGACCTGTCCATGCCCAGGGCCTGCCATAGCCGCTTCGCCGCTTCAGTGATGTGCGGGCAGCGCGATGAACTCCACACCGTTCGCGCAGCGGCGGCATCGCGCGCGACGCGCTCTTCTCTCACCGGAAATTCTCCACCAGCATCAGGTCGCTGCCGGATTGGTCATTCTGGCCGTACAGGATGAAGCGTTCATCGGGGGACACAGACA
>DATIFQ010000015.1:0-4910 GCA_035455185.1 Bryobacteraceae bacterium
GTTTCTTTACTACATGAAGACTGACGATGAGGACTCGGCGCTTTGGAGGGTCCCGGCGGAGGGCGGGGAGGAGACGCAGGTGCTGGAATCGGTCAGCTGCACCAATTTCGCGGTTGTGGAACAGGGGATCTATTTCATCGCACGAATGAGCGAGCCTGTCGTCCAGTTCTTCGAGTTCGCCACGAAAAAAGTCGTCACGATCGCCCGGCTCCAGCGCACCGCGGCGTATGGCCTCGACGTCTCTCGTGACGGCCGATCGCTCGTGTACTCGGAATACGGGCCGTGGCAGGGAGACCTGATGCTGGTGGAGAATTTTCGGTGAGTGCCACGGAACCAAGTTCGACTGTGCGCTTCGGATTGTTCGAAGCGGACCTCGCTGCGGGCGAGTTGCGGAAGCGGGGGCGGAAGATTGAGCTTCAGGATCAACCCTTTCACGTCCTGGCCTTGCTGCTGGGGCGACCTCAAGAGGTAGTCACCCGTGAGGAATTGCGTCAGGCCCTCTGGCCAGCCGACACCTTCGTCGAGTTCGACGAGAGCCTGAACAAGGCCGTCCAGAAGCTGCGGCAAGCGCTGGGGGATTCGGCGGACAACCCGCGATTCATCGAGACGCTGCCGCGGAAGGGGTACCGGTTCATTGCGCCGGTGGATGCGGGTGCTGTGCAGACGGTGGTTCCGATCCGGCCGCACCGTCTGCTGTTGGCGGGGGTGGCGAGCGTTCTAGTGCTGGCCGGCGTCGTCGCCGTCTGGCTGAGCCAGCGGTCCGGCAAGACAGCGGCGGAGCCGCCGATGCCCATTCCTCTCACGACCGATCCGGGCGACGAGTGGAACCCGAGCTTCTCTCCGGATGGCAACCAGGTGGCGTTCGCACGATACGGTGATATCCACCACGGAGACATTTTTCTGGGGCAAGGGGACATATACATCAAACTGATCGGTGCTAGCGAGCCGTTGCGGTTGACCACGGATCCGGCCAATGACTACGGGCCGGCGTGGTCGCCGGACGGCAGGTCGATTGCCTTCCTTCGGGATTTGACGGCGGAGAGGAGTGGCGTATTCCTCATGCCGGCAATCGGAGGAGGGGAGCGCAAAGTGGCCGAGGTTCACCGGCTGGACGTCTGGGGGCCGCATCTTTCGTGGCATCCCGGCGGCCGGTGGGTCGTGGTGTCCGACAAGAACTCCGCGGGCGACCCTCAGGCCTTGTTTCTTCTCTCGGTGGAAACCGGGGAAAAGCGGCGGTTAACGCTGCCTCCTCGGGATGGTACAGAGGATTACAACCCTGCCGTGTCTCCTGATGGTCGCCGGGTGATGTTCGCACGATGCAAAGCGGGACTGGGTGATCTTTACGCGCTGGAACTCTCCGATGACCTGAGCCCCAGGGGGGAGCCGAAACGTCTCACATTTGAGAACCGGTATACTGCCGGCCCAGCCTGGTGGCCGGACGGACGCTCGGTCGTCTTCATTTCCTCAGCTTCGGTCCACATCACCAGCCTATGGAGGATGGCCCTGCGCGGTTTCGGAGGACGGCCGGACAAGCCGGAGCGGCTGGCGTTCGCCGGCGAAGGCGCTCGGGAGGCGGCGGTCTCGCGTCAGGGCCGGCTGGTATACGCGAATCTCGTCATTGATGCGGACATCTGGCGCATGGAACTGAAGCATGGACCGAGCAGAACACCAACGGCCGGATCAAACGTAAAGCTGATTTCTTCCACACGCCTCGACCACACGCCAGCGTATTCGCAGGATGGCCGGCGCATCGCGTTCGCCTCGAACCGCTCGGGCAGTCACGAGATCTGGGTGTGCAGCAGCGATGGATCGCACGCGGTGCAGGTGTCGTCCTTCGGCGGCCCATATATTGCCGACCCGCGGTGGTCACCCGATGGCGAATGGATCATCTTCGGTGGCTCGCATCTGATTCGCTCCGATGGGGGACCGACGGAGCGTCTTACCGGTGATGTGCAGGGGTGGTCCAGGGACGGCAGGTGGCTGTACATCATCTCAAACCGCTCGGGGGAGCCGCAGATCTGGAAAACTCCATGGCCACTCACTGGGAACAATCGACAGCCCAGGCAGATAACGAAGAAGGGCGGCGGCTATTTCGTACGGGAGTCTCTAGACGGCAGGTTTGTCTACTACTTGAAGGGAGATCTCCCCAGCTTTGCTCTGAGCAGTCTGTGGAAGGTACCGGTGGATGGCGGTGAAGAGTCCCGGGTGATCGGGGCGGTTTACGCCGATAATTACGCTGTTGCCGATCATGGCATCTACTTCATCCCGAATCCGCAGAATGCTGCGCTGCATTTCCTGGATCTCGCCAGCGGCAAAGTGGCGAAAGTAGCCTCGCTCGATACGTATCCAGCATATGGCTTCTCGGTGTCTCCGGACGGCCGGTGGCTGTTGTACACGCAGTACGCCGGGCAGGGTAGTGATTTGATGCTGGTGGAGAATTTTCGGTAGTCGTGCGCCGGCGGCCGGCTGATACAATTGAAAGTGGCCTGGGGACGTAGCTCAGATGGATAGAGCGGCCGCCTCCTAAGCGGCAGGTCGGCAGTTCGAATCTGCCCGTCCCTACCATGCGGAAGATGGAGTAGGGGACAGGCAGCTCTGTCGGTTCGCAGGCCACAAACGACGATGGCCTGCGCCACTGGATAGAGAAGCCTGTCCTGGTATTTCGAGGTCCTCCCCCGGGAACGGTAGCGCGGAATGTCGGATACCCCATTCGTTCACCTGCACTGTCACACAGACTACTCGCTGCTCGACGGAGCCTGCGAGATCGGCCAGTTGATGCAACTGGCCGAGGAACAGGGGATGCCGGCGGTCGCGATCACCGATCACGGCAACCTCTTCGGGGCGGCGCAGTTCTACAACGAAGCGAAGTCGCGTGGGATCCAGCCGGTGATCGGCTGCGAGGTGTACGTCTCGCAGCAGGGCTACAAAACCCGTTCTGACACCGACCGCTACAACCACTTGGTGCTGTTGTGCGAAAGCCAGGAGGGCTACCGCAACCTGATCAAGCTGGTGTCGACGGGGTTCCTCGAAGGGTTCTACTACAAGCCCCGAGTCGACAAGGACCTGCTGGGCAGCCACTCGAAGGGCTTGATCGCGCTGTCGGCGTGCCTGCGAGGCGACATCAACGAGAAGCTGATGGCCGACCAGTACGAGGAAGCGAAGCGGGCGGCTTATGGCTACGAAGATATCTTCGGGAAGGGGAACTTCTTTCTGGAATTGCAGGACCACGGCCTCGACGGAGACCGGAAGGTGCTTCCGCAGATCAACCGCCTGTCTCAGGAGACGGGCGTCCCGCTGGTGGTGACGAACGACTCGCACTACCTGAGGAAGGACGACGCGCGCGCCCACGAAATCCTGCTCTGCATCCAGACCGGCAAGACGGTCAACGACGCCTCGCGAATGAAGTTCTGGACGCCCGATTTCTACCTGAAGTCGCGCGCGGAGATGCTGCGACTGTTCGCGGAGGTCGAGGACGGGCTTGACCGGACGTGGGAGATCGCGCAGCGCTGCCACGTCAAGCTCGAAAAGATCGCTGAGCCGTTCCCGAAGTTCGAAGTGCCGCCCGAGCACACGACAGATACGTACTTCGAATTCGTGGCGCGGCACGGTTTCGAGAAGCGCCGCGTGCGCCTCGAAGCGATGCGGGCCACGGACCGGCTGAAGCACGACCTGCCCGAATATCTGGAGCGGCTGGACCGCGAAATCCGGATGATCCAGCAGATGAAATTCTCCGGCTACTTTCTGATCGTCTGGGATTTCATCCGCTTCGCGAAGTCGCAGGGAATCCCAGTCGGGCCGGGACGCGGATCGGCGGCGGACAGCCTGGTGAGCTACGCGATGGAAATCACGGACATCGACCCGCTTCAATACGGGCTGCTGTTCGAACGGTTCCTGAACCCGGAGCGCATCAGTCTGCCGGATATCGACATCGACTTCTGTATGAACCGTCGCGGCGAGGTGATCCAATATGTCACCGAGAAGTACGGGCGCGAGCAGGTGGCACAGATCATCACATTCAACACGCTCGGCGCGCGGGCGGGGATCAAGGACGTCGGCCGCGTGCTCGATATGAGTTACGCGGACGTGGACCGGCTGACCAAGATGATCCCCGGCGTGCTGAACATCACGCTCGACCACGCGATGAAGATGGAGCCGGGCCTAGGCGAGGCGGCGAAGAAGGACCAGCGCGTGGCGGAGGTGCTGGAGGTGGCGCGGAGGATCGAGGGGATGTGCCGCAACGCCTCAGTGCACGCGGCCGGGGTGGTGATCTCACCGCAGCCGCTGCAGGAACTGGTGCCGCTGTACCGCACGAACAAGGACGAAATCGTCACGCAGTACGACATGAACAGCCTGGAGAAGCTGTCGCTTCTCAAGATGGACTTCCTCGGGCTGACGACGCTGACGATCATCCACGATGCGCTGGGGCTGATCGAGAAAAACCATGGCGTGAAGCTGGAGCTCGAAGACCTGCCGCTGAGCGACCCCAAGACGTACGAGATCTTCTCGAAGGGCTACACGAGCGGCGTGTTCCAATTTGAGTCGAACGGGATGCGGGACATTCTGCGGCGCTACCAGCCGACCCGCATCGAGGACCTGATCGCGCTGAACGCCTTGTATCGTCCGGGGCCAATCCAGGGGGGGATGATCGACGATTTTATCGACCGCAAGCACGGCCGCAAGGAGATCAGCTACGACCTGCCGGAGCTGAAGGAGATCCTGGAAGAGACGTACGGGGTGATCGTCTACCAGGAGCAGGTCATGCAGATCTCCAACCGGCTGGCCGGCTACTCGCTGGGCGAGGCAGACATCCTTCGCCGGGCGATGGGGAAGAAAAAGCCCGAGGAGATGGCCAAGCAGCGGGAAAGGTTCCTGCACGGAGCGAAGGAAAAGGGGTTCCCGCATAAGAAAGT
>DATIFQ010000016.1:0-5031 GCA_035455185.1 Bryobacteraceae bacterium
GAGCGCCGGCTCTTCGACGGAGACTACTTTTTCTCGACGATGCCCGTCCAGGAGCTGGTTCGCGCACTGGATCGGCCCGCGCCTCCGGAAGTCGTCGAGGTCAGCGAGGGCCTGATGTACCGCGACTTCATCACTGTCGGCCTGCTCGTCGGTGGCCTCAAGGTCAAGGAGGATCACCCGGACGGGTCAAAACTCATCCGCGATAACTGGATCTACATTCAGGAACCCGACGTTCTCGTCGGCCGCCTTCAGATCTTTAACAACTGGAGTCCCTACCTCGTCCCCGACAGAACCAAGGTCTGGCTCGGCCTTGAGTACTTCTGCAATGAGTCCGACCCGCTCTGGACCAAATCCGACGCCGAGATGACGCGCCTCGCCGCCGAAGAACTCGCCCGTATCGGAATTATCGATGCCGGCGATGTCCTTGACGCGACCGTCGTTCACGTCCCGAAGACCTACCCGGCCTACTTCGGCACTTACCCGCGCTTTCACGTGGTTCGGGAATACCTCGACCGCTTCGAAAACCTCTTCCTCATCGGCCGGAATGGCATGCACCGGTACAACAATCAAGACCACTCGATGCTGGCGGCCATGGTCGCCGTAGACAACATTGCGGCCGGTGTGCCAGGGAAGGACAATATCTGGGCGGTCAACACGGAGCAGGAGTATCACGAAGAGAAATAGGATCGGTCCCTGAAGGACGGGCATGACGGAGCGGCTAAACGATGACTGGCTTCGCTTTTCCGGCGGGCTCCGCGCGCGGGGCGACCGTCTTTGTCAGGAGCTTACCTCGGCATGGGACGATCTCCGCGCGCTAATCGCTTCGGTTGCCGCGGCGTCTGACTCCGTTTCTCGGACGCCGCCCGATGCGGTCCGTGTGCAGTCTCTTGAGGCGCTCTTTAATGAAGCATCCGAGCGCCTGTTGTTTACGCCGTTGGCTGAGCACCAGCGTAAGCGCCCGCTCCACCGGGCGCTGTCGGCAATCGAGGACTACGAGGCTGCGCTCGAAGTCCTGATCAGCGGCCTCCCGGAGCAGGTGGAGGCAAAGAGCCGGGAATTGGCCCGCACCATCGACCCGGACGGACGCTCCGGCCTCCGGCGCCGCTGGCTTGAATGGCGGAACGCTTCTCTTGCCCTGCCTCTGCGTGACATCGTCTCCGGTTTCTTGCTGCGCGAGCAGTTGTGGCGATCCCGGATCGAGGGCAACTTCCTTGTCGCGTTATCGCAAGCAACACTGCTTCTGACGACGCGCTGGCAGGACTTCCGCCGCTGGCAATTGTACGTGCTTTCCGGACGTGAACTTGTGCCCGCCACCAGCGATGAGGAGCGGAAATGGTGGCATGAGCTCCGCTCCCAAGTCGAGACGCGCGCTGTCGCCGCGCTCGGCGCGGAACGGAACTCCTTGGCGGCCGAAGCCGTGCGCCTCCCCGCAGTCGTTTTGGCGGCAGAACTCTTACCGGCAAGCCGCCGGACCGGCATGCTTGAACGGCGCCGTGCCCACCTTGCCTATTGGTCCCGTCTGACCCGTGGCGTTCAATCGTTACTCGATCTGAATCGCCAGATGTCCACGCTGGAGCGCGACGCCACCATGGAAGCCGGCCAGATCGTAGACTCGCTTGGCTCCGAGCGGGCTGGCTCGCTCGGTGAACTCGATGCGGCCGTCGGGTGGCTTGAGGCCTGGGAGCGCGGCGAGCGCGACAGTGCGTACCCCGCTCCCGTCACCGGCCTGCATTCCGCCGAAGAACGCGCCGCTGATTGGACTCACCGCCTGACGCGTCTGGCCCGGCTTCACATGCCGGAGGCGCTGGAGACCGTGGTGCCCCGCCGGCCCCTTCCCGGTCTTCGTGCTCCATGGCGGCTGATCACGCCGCAACGCACGGTCATCACCGCGATCGAGCAAGCCGGCCGACCCCTTCTCGCCGCGAGCCTGCGTGAGACGGAAACCTCCCATCGCGCCATCGTTCGCGAGATCGAGCGTGCTCGAGAAGTTGTAGCGTTCGGATTGGAGACCGCGTCGACAGGCGGCGCGGACCTCGCCTCCGAGGCCGTACACAACGCGTTGTCCTTGCTCCGCCACCACCGGGAGAGCGCGAGCGACGCCGTGCCGTGGGCCGAAGGCCGGCTCACGCGGGCCCACGCCGTCGTCTTTCTGGAATCTCACGTTGCGCTCGAGCAGGGCTGGCTTGGTTTCCTGGAGTACCTGACACGCTACCGCGGCCGGATGAGGATCGAGGAGTTGTCCGGCCGGCTCGCCGGGCACGTTCAGACTTCAGCCTTGCGCCTCTCGCGGACCGCCAGGCACTTCGTTGATTGGGTTCTCTTGAAGACCGGCTGGATCGCACCGCCGACGCCGCGAGTCGAACCCGTTATCGAGCGGCCGTACCTCGGCCAGGTGCTGGACGTAAGGATCGGAGCCCGCGATCTCCCGATGCTCTATCTCCGGCTCTTCCGTCTGGCCCCAGTCGAGGACCCCAGATTTCTCATTGGACGTGAAGCGGAAATGAGCGGCTTGGCGGACGCCCTCGCCCGTTGGGAGTCCGGTCGAAAGGTCTCCGTGCTGATTGTCGGCGCTCGGGGTACCGGCAAGACCAGTCTGCTCAACTGTGCGGCCGCTAGTGTTCTTTCGGAGTTCCCCGTGGTCCGCGGCCAGTTCTGCCGCCGGATCTCCCGGACCCAAGAGCTGTTCGCGTTCCTGCGCGGGCTGCTCCGGCTTCCGGACGACGCTGACGTCGAAGCAGTCCTTTCCAGCGGGCGGAGAGTCGTCATCCTGGAGGAACTGGAACGCATATTTCTTCGGAACATCAACGGCTTCGAAGCATTGCACGCTTTCCTGCGGCTAATCGAGTCCAGCTCCGGGTCCACCCTTTGGATTCTTAGCACCAATGAGTGGTCTTTCCGCTATCTGGACGCTGTGGCAGGGCTGTCCCGTCCCTTCACCCACCGCGTCAACGCCATGACGGTCTCCCCGGAGCACCTGACCGGCGCCGTCCTCCAGCGCCACAATCTTTCCGGGCTGAGGCTGCAATTCGAACCCGTTCCCGAGGGTGACCCGCGGGTCAGTCGAGTCCGGCGCCTCCTCGGCCTCGAGCGAGACGCTCAACAGCTCTTTTTCGACTCTTTGTTCCGCCAGTCGGAAGGTGTATTCCGGTCTGCCTTTGAACTCTGGCAGGATTCCATCGAGCGAGTGGAAGCAGGCGCCGTCTTGATGCGTCACCCGCTTGCTCCCGACTACAGGCCGCTGATGCGGGAACTCAATCTGGACGACCTGTTCACTCTCCAGGTCGTCCTTCAGCACGGAGGGCTTGATTCTTCGGATACAGCCGGCGTCCTCGGCATCCCCCTGGCGGTTGCCGCCCGCCGGATCGAGCGGTTGCGTGCACTCGAGTTACTTGAGCCCGAGCCGGACTGCCCCGGCTTCCGCGTTCGGCCCCAAGCCCGGCGCTTCGTTCGCGACGCACTGGGCCGGCATAACCTCTTCTGAGGAGTTGAGCGATGCCAGTCTCGTTGTTTTCATTTGCGATGCTCCTCCAGACCGCCCGTCCCGGTGAGATATTCCGCTACTTCACCCTCGGACGGTTCCTGTCCGTTGCCTTCGTCCTGCTGCTCACGTGGGTGCTGATCCGCTATCTGTCGCGGCTGCTCGCTTTCCTCAGCGCCCAGGGCGCCAAGACCCGGTTCCTCGTCAAGTGGATCGAGCCGGTGCTCCGTATTGCCCTGTGGTTTGTAGCAATCTTCGTCTCCTTCGGCGTGCTGGCCCCAACCCAGGAGACGTTTCTGGCCGCGGTCGGCTCCCTTGCGATCGCCATCGGTCTGGGCGCGCAAGATCTCGTCAAGAACCTCATCGGCGGCCTCGTGATTCTCGCCGATCGCCCCTATCAGCTCGGCGACCGGGTCAGAATTGGCGACGCCTACGGTGAAATCGACCACATCGGCCTCCGCAGCACGAAGCTCACCACGCTGGATGACACTCGCGTCACCATTCCCAACGCCAACATCCTGGACATGGCGATCTTCAACGCCAACTCGGGCGTGCCGGACTGCCAGGTCGTTACGGATCTGTTCCTGCCTTGCGATACCGACCCTGACCTCGCCGTCCGGATCGGCTATGAGACTGCCTGGACCAGCCCCTTTGTCTACCTCGCGAAGCCCGTCGCCGTGCTTCTGATCGACGAATACTCCGAGACTCCGTATCTGCGGCTACGAGTCAAGGCGTATGTCTTTGACCACCGTTACGAAAACCGGATGAAGAACGACATCACTGTCCGCGCCAAGAAGGAGTTTTCCCGCCTGGGGCTTCTCGCCGCCTGGCGCGCGCCCGCCGAGGCGTGAGGTTTCGGTAATCGTGCGTGACGCCCCCGCATTCTATAATCAGGCGGTGCTTCGGGTCTTGCCCCTCTTCTTCACCGCCGCCTGTTGCGTCGCACAACCGCTCCGCGGCCCCATTGTGGCCATCGATTTCTATGGAGCTGCGGCCGTCGATTTCACGCGTCTACGTGCAGCCTTTCCATTCCAAGTCGGCGATATCTTTCAAACGGAGGCTACAGATCAGGACCAGTCACCAGAGGAGTTTCAAAAACTCATCAACAAGAATCGCATCTCAGTAGCGCCGGTTTTCATTCCCGAACTCAAGGGCTGGGTCTTATACGTTGATGTAGAGCCACCGGACGCATCGCCGGCAATCTGGAATCCCGCACCGGCCGAAACCGACAAACTTCCTGCAAAAATTCTTCATCTGTACGAGCACGCAATGAACCGATTCGTCAATGGAGGGATCCACGCCGGGGACGAGACAACGAACGGCTACTCGCTCTCCAAGGATCCAGTCATGCGTGCAGACGAACTCAAGCTGATCGAGTACGCACGAGCGCATGCGAGCGGTATCTACTCGGTCCTGAAACGGTCCGGCTCAACCCGGGATCGAATTGCGGCGGCGTGGATCGCTGGCTACGCTCCCAAGGGTTTGGATCAGCTCACAGCGCTTCTCCACTCCGTTAGGGATCCCGATTCGACAGTCCGCAACAACGCGATCCG
>DATIFQ010000017.1:0-21231 GCA_035455185.1 Bryobacteraceae bacterium
CGCGCTGCCGGGGCGTTGATCGGCTACGCCGAGATCGTGGTAACGGAAAGCGTCGCGGCGGTGCGGATTACGGATTTCAAGGCCGAAGAGTGACCGCCGCGAGGCGGTGAAGGGGGATGGCGCTGATCGAACAACTTACGGCAATCGCCGGCGTGCTGGCGCTGCTGGCCGCCACGCTCTGGTGGCTACGCCGCGGGGGGTTCGCGCGTTTCCAGAGCGGCGGACCGCGCCGGGCGGCCCTTGGGCAACTGGAGCAACTGGTGCGGCTTCCGCTGACGCCCCAACATTCGCTCCATCTGATCCGCCTGGCGGGCCGCGCGCTGTTGATCGGGCGCTCTCCGGCGGGTCTGACCGTCCTTGAAAGCGTCGAATGGAAGACCGGAAGCGTCACGCCTACGGAGCCCCCGGAATGAGAATTCTGTTCCGCCTGCTTCCAGCGGCTGTGTTTCTGCCGGCCGCGCTGGCGGCGCAGGCGTCTCTGCCGGTTCCATTTGGTCCCTCGGGCAGGGCTGAGGCCGCACTCAGCCTGCCGATGCAGATCGTTTTCCTGCTGACGCTGCTGACATTGCTGCCGGCGGCGGTGATGTCGGTGACGCCGTTCCTGCGCATCACCGTGGTGCTGCATTTTCTCCGCCAGGCGTTGGGGGCGCAGACGGTTCCCTCCAACCAGGTGCTCCTCGGTCTGGCGCTGTTCCTGAGCATTCTGATCATGCAGCCGGTTGCCGCCGAGATGTACGAAAAGGCGTGGAAACCGCTCGAGAAGAACCAGATTACCGTTACCCAGGCTCTCGAGCGGGGCTCACGGCCACTGAGGACTTTTCTGCTCCGTTTCGCCAGGGAAAAGGACATCCGTCTGTTCGTGGAGATCACGCGGGCGCCGGCGCCGCGAAACGCCGCCGACCTGGATCTACGGATTCTGATTCCCGCCTACATCCTGTCGGAACTGCGGGCGGGGTTTCAGATCGGCGCCGTCCTGTTCCTGCCGTTCCTGGTGATCGACCTGGTGGTGGCCTCGGTGGTTCTCTCGGCCGGCATGATCCAGTTGCCGCCGGTCATGATCTCGGCCCCGTTCAAGATCCTGCTGTTCGTACTGGTGGACGGCTGGAACCTCGTGGTCGGCTCGCTGGTGAAAAGTTTCTACTGAACACTTGGTTTCGTCATGTCCTTCGAACTCGTAGTCGATGTTTTGCGACAGTCGCTGTGGACCACGTTCTGGCTCGGGGCGCCGCTACTGCTGGTGGGCTTCATCGCGGGAATCGGGGTCAGCCTCCTGCAGATCGTCACCTCGATCCAGGATTCGGCGTTCGGCACGGTGCCTCGACTGGCCGCGTTTCTGGCGGGCTTGGTACTGCTGATGCCGTGGATGTTGAAAAAACTGGCAGCCTACACGGTGGCAGTCTTCGGGGACTTCGGGCGCTATGCCGGCTAGCCTCGCCATCCCCCCGTCTCTGCTGTTCGGGTTTCTGCTGGTGCTGGCGCGGGTGGCCGGAGCCCTCGTCTTTGTGCCGATTCCGGGTGTGCAGCGGGGCCCGGAGATGGCGCGGGCAGTGATATCGGTGGCGGTGACGCTGGCCCTCTTTTCGCTTTGGCCGGTGGCGGTGGACGCGCCGGACCCGGGCCGGCTCGCCGGCTGGCTACTGTTCGAAGCGGCTCTGGGTGTGATGGTGGGACTGGCGGTCTCATTCCTGACCGAAACGCTGGTGATGGCGGCCCAGGTGGTTGGGCTGCCGGCCGGGTTCGCCTACGCCTCGATGGTCGACCCGCAGACTCAGGCCGACTCGGGCGTTCTGCTCGTTTTCGCGCAGCTTTCGGCCGGTCTCCTGTTCTTCGCCGCCGGCCTGGACCGCGAGGTTCTGCGAATCTTCGCACGCAGCCTGGAATCGCTTCCGCCAGGGGCCGTGGCACTGCCCGCTTCGGCCGGCGAGGCGCTGATCCGGCTTGGCGCGGGGATTTTCACGGTCGGGTTCCGGCTGGCTCTGCCGGCGGTAGCGCTACTGATGCTGGTTGATATCGCGCTGGCGCTAGTTGGCAGAGTCCATGCGCAGCTCCAGCTTCTCACCATCTCGTTCCCAGTGAAGATGCTGGCGGCAGTGGCGGTGCTGGCTTGGACGTTGACGCTATTTCCCCGGCTATACGTTGGCTACGCCGGCCGCGCCTTCGGCGTCTTGCGGGAACTCATCCGGTAGCGTCCCTGCGCCGGGGCGGAACGAACTCTCAGGATGGCGGATCAAGGACAGAGAACCGAACAGCCCACGCCCCGGCGGCTCGAGAAGGCGCGCCGGGAGGGACAGTTCGCGTCTTCGAGAGAACTCCTCGGGGCGGCCCAGTTTCTCGTGTTCGTAGCGGTGCTGGCCGCCTGGGGCCCGGACTGGCTATCGGCGATGTCGGAGGCGGCGCGGCTCCTGCTTTCGCAGGCCTTCCGCGCCGACCTTGATCACCAGCGCTTGCTCCGTCTCCTCGCGGAAACCCTCTCCCGCGTCTTCGCGCCGCTGCTTCTCGGTGGTGCGCTGATAATGGCTGCGGGTCTCGCCGCGCAACTGGCGATGACGCGGCTGGGTTTCAGCCTGGAGAAGACCGCCCCGGACATCCGGCGGCTCAACCCGGCCAGCCGGTTGAAGGAGATGTTCCGCCAGAACGTCGCCTCGTTCGTAAAGTCGCTGGTGCTGCTGCCGGTCTTCGCGGCGGCCGTGTGGGCGATCGCCGCCGCGAACCTGCCGTCCTACCGGAGTCTTCCACTGGACAGCATCGAGGCCGGCATGCGCGAAGTGGCCGGCTCGATCCTCGATCTGCTCTGGAAGGCGGCGGGCGCGTTCGTGATTCTGGGCTCGATCGACCTGTTCCGGCAGCACCGCCGCTACCTGCGGGACCTGCGGATGAGCAAGCACGAAATTCGCGAGGAGGCCAAGGAGATGGAGGGAAACCCGCAAATGAAGATGCGCATCCGCCGTCTCCAGCGCGACCTGCTGCGCCGGCAGATGATGCGGCAGGTGAAGACGGCGACGGCGGTGATCGTCAATCCCACCCACTTCGCGGTAGCCATCCGTTACCAATCGGAGCAGATGGCTGCTCCCAAGGTTGTGGCGAAGGGCAAGAACTACCTGGCTCAACGGATACGGGCGTTGGCGGTCGAAAATCAGATCCCGCTGGTGGAGAACCCGCCTCTTGCCCAGGCCCTTTATAAGGCGGTCGACGTGGGACAGGAGATCCCCGCGCACCTCTACCGCGCGGTGGCGGAGGTTCTGGCGTACATTCTCCGGCTGATGAACGGCCGGTTGCAGGGTTAGGAGGAGTGACCGATGGCTGAGACAAAAGCGATGGCGTGGTTGGGCGGCTGGAAGCTGCCGCAGGGAGTCAGCCTGACGGCGCTGGGCGAACTGGGTGTGCCACTGGCGGTGCTGGCGATCGTGCTGGCGCTCATCATTCCGCTGCCGACGTTCCTGATGGACCTGCTCATCGTCACCGACATCATGATGTCAGTGGTCGTGATGATGGTCTCGATGTACATCCGCCGTCCGGTGGAGTTCAGCGTCTTCCCAACCACGCTGCTGTTGCTCACGCTGTTCCGGCTGGCCTTGAACATCTCATCGTCCCGTCTGATTCTGCTCAACGGAAACCACGGAACCGGCGCCGCCGGGGACGTGATCGAAGCGTTCGGCAGCTTCGTCGTCGGCGGCAACTACATTATTGGCGCGGTCATTTTTCTGGTCTTAATCGCCATTCAATACGTGGTGATCAACCACGGCGCGGTACGCATCTCGGAGGTCACGGCGCGGTTCACCCTCGATGCCCTGCCGGGAAAGCAGATGTCGATCGACTCCGACCTGAACGCGGGCATCATCGACGAAGCGGAGGCCCGGGACCGGAGGCGCCAGCTTGTCGGCGAGGCTGAGTTTTACGGTGCGATGGACGGCGCCTCGCGCTTCACCCAGCGCGACGCCGTGGCGAGCATCCTGATTACCGGCATCAACATCGTCGCCGGGTTTTTGATCGGCATCCTGCAGCACGGAATGGATTTTCGCCGGGCGCTCGAAACGTACACGGTGCTTACCATCGGCGACGGCCTGGTCACGGTGATCCCGGCGCTGATGATCTCGATCTCGGGTGGCCTGATCGTGACCCGCGCCAGCTCCGAGGCCCGGCTGGGCGCGGAGTTTCGAAAGCAGGTGTTCGGGAATACCGAACCCCTAATGCTTGCTAGCGCCGTGCTCGTCGCCCTGGCCGCCTTTCCCGGGCTGCCGAAGATTCCCTTCCTGTTGATGGGCGTGGGACTCGGCGTTTCGGCGTGGCGAAGGAAGAAGCGGTCGATCGAGTCGGAGAAAACGGCGGCTGCCGCCAAGCCTGCCCTGGCGCGAGAGAATCTCGAAGCGCTGCTGCGGGTCGAGCCAATTGCGGTCGAGGTCGGCCTCGGGCTCGTACAACTCGTCGAGGGAGGGCAGAACTCGCTATTGTTGCGGCGGATCGGCGGGATTCGGCGGCAGCTTGCCGCGGAATTGGGCTACATCCTGCCGCCCGTCCGGGTCACGGATAACCTCTCGCTCGGCGCACGCGAATATGTCGTACTGCTGAAGGGCGAGCGGATCGCCAAATACGAACTCCCGTACGGCCGAGAGCTGGCGATCCCCCTCGGCAAGCCCGATCCAAGCCTGGAGGGACAACCGACCCGTGAACCGGCCTTTGGAATGAACGCGCTCTGGATACCCTCGGAACGAGCTGAGCGCGCCCGAAGCCTCGGTTACACGGTGGTTGACGCCGTCAGCGTGGCGGGAACGCATCTTGCCGAGATCGTGCGGCGCCACGCTTGCGAGCTGTTCTCCCGGCAGGATGCGAAAAAGCTGCTCGACCGGGTAGCGGCCGAGAACCCGAGGGTCGTCGAGGATCTCGTGCCGAAACTGTTGCCGCTCGCCACCGTGCAGCGGGTCCTGCAGAACCTGCTCCGGGAGCGGGTCGCCATTCGCGACGCGGTTTCGATCCTCGAATCGCTGAGCGAAGCGGCCGCCGTCAGCAGGAATCCGGTGTTGCTGACCGAATATGTCCGGCAATCCGTGCGCCGGGCGGTGATCAAGCCTTACCTGAACGCTACCGGGGAGCTGCCAGCGTACTTCTTCGACCCTTCGATCGAGCAGGTCATCGAGTCATCCATCGAGCACGGCGAGCATCACAGCCATCTGGCAGCGCAGCCGCAGGTACTGCGGGAGATTCTTACCCGCATCCAGAACAGAATCGGCACACCGGGCGCTCCCGTGGCTGCGGTGGCGAATTCCGGTGCCCGGTACTTTCTCCGCCAGGTTCTGGAATCGTCGCTGCCGGGACTGTTCGTGCTGTCGCACAACGAGATTCCGCCGGGGGTGAAGGTGGTCTCCCAGGGGGTGATCGGATAGCCGCCGGCCGGGGGCACTACCGGCTTCGACGCGATCCGACGATTTATCTAGTGCGGTTCAGAAGAACCCGTGTTCGCATGCAGTTGCCGAGCCGCAACCGGACGGAGCGGAAGCTCCCGCGAACTTTTTCAGCACCCTGTCAGTACGGTGGAGCGCTTTGAAATCTTCAAGCCGACGAAATTGTTCTTTGCAGCAGGCCGGGGAGTGACGGTGTCAGCCGGTGAGGTCGTGTATTCTGGTTCGCACACCGAAGGGACGGTTGCGGAACGGGAGCGGCTGATTCTCGACCATCTGCCGCAAGTGCGTCTGATCGCCCGGCGAATCCACGAGCGCCTGCCAGCGACGGTGAGCCTCGACGATCTCGTCTCGACCGGGATACTTGGGCTCATCTCGGCGATCGACAACTTTGATCCGGGACAGAACGTCAAGCTGAAGACGTATGCCGAGTACAAGATCCGTGGAGCGATTTTGGACAGCCTGCGGGACCTCGATTGGGCGCCGCGCGATAAGCGAAGAAAGGCGAAGCAGATCGAGGCGGCCATCTCAGCTGCCGAGCAGCGCCTGCAGCGGGTGGCGACCGAGGAGGAGCTCGCCGCGGAACTGTCTCTCGAAGTCGAAGAATACCGGGAGTGGCTGGTCGAGATTCAAGGACTGTCTCTGAACAGCTATGAGTTCGGTTTCGGAGGCAAGGACGAGCGCAATCTGCTCGACATCGTGCCGGCCGGTGATGAGCATTCGCCCTCGCAGGTTTTCGAGCTCGCCGAACTGGAGAGGCTCCTGGCGGGTGCTATCGAGCGGATGCCGGCGGTGGAGCGTACTGTGCTCAGCCTCTACTACCAGGAGGAGCTGACATTGCGGGAGATTGCCAAGGTGATGAACCTGCATCTGTCGCGCATCTCGCAGTTGAAGTCACAGGCGATCCTGCGGCTGAGGTCTTTTCTTGGAAAGCGCTGGCCAACCCGGCGCGGGAGGTGATGCTCATGAATCCCTCGGATCTTCTTGAGGCGCTCGGGAAACCCGGCGCCTCCGATCCGGCCCGGCAAGGCGACGACGCTCCGGCGTCCGGTCTGAACTCGAAGACGCTCGACCTGCTTCTCGACGTCGAACTGCCGGTTACGGTGTCCTTCGGCCGGGCGTTGTTGCCGCTCCAGGACGTTCTCAAGCTGTCCGCCGGCTCGATTGTCGAACTCAATCGCACCATCAGCGAGCCCGTCGAGCTCATCGTGAACAACTGCGTGATCGCTCTCGGAGAAGTCGTGGTGGTCGAAGGTAACTATGGTGTGCGAATCCGGCAGATCGCCAGCCGGGAAAATCGGTTATCGACAAGCAGCGATTCGCTCCTCCCGGCCCAGTTTCCCCGAGGTTGAACGCAGCTTGGCCGACAGCGTCGTCCGCTTCAGGCGCAGCAGGTCGGCTGCCCGCTTCTTGTTGCCGCCGGATTTTCGCATTGCCTGATCGAGGATCGAGCGCTCGAAGCACCCAACTACCTCGTCGAAATCCAGTCCGTGGTCGGGAACCGTAATCGATGGCGCCGATTCGCACCGGGACGGCTGCTCACGCACCGGCGACGGGAGCGGGAAATCGCTCGGGTACAGCACCGGCCGCTGGCCGCTCAGAGCCACCGCCATCTCCACCGCGTTCTCCAACTGGCGGACGTTACCAGGCCAGGAGTATGACGACAGGCGCTCGAGCGTTTCGCCGCCGACCTGCTTCGCCGGGATGTTCTCGATGCGGCAGATCTTTTCGATGAAGTGCAACACCAGCAACGGCACGTCCACCAGCCGTTCCCGGAGCGGTGGCATCTCGATGGGCACCACGTTGATGCGGTAATAGAGGTCCTCGCGGAACTGTCCTCGCCTTACCTTCTCCGGCAGGTCGCTGTTCGAGGCGGCGGCGACGCGGACATCCACCCGGACGGTCTCCGAGCTGCCGAGGCGCTGGAATTCCCGCTCCTGCAAGACGCGCAGCAGTTTCGCCTGAAGCTCGAGCGGCATGTCTCCGATCTCGTCGAGGAACAGCGTGCTCCCGTCGGCTTGTTCGAAACGGCCGATCCGGCTCTGGACGGCTCCAGTGAAGGCCCCCTTGACGTGGCCGAAGAGTTCGGCTTCTAGCAGATGCTCGGGCAACGCGCTGCAATTGACCGTGACCATCGGCAGGTGACCACGGGGACTGGCCAGGTGAAGTGCCCGGGCCGCCATCTCCTTACCGGTTCCGGTCTCACCCGTAATCAGCACCGTCGAACGGCGCGGGCCGACGAGCCGGATGGTTTCGATGACGCTCCCAACGGCCCGGCTCGCGCCGACCAGCCAGCGGCGCCACGGTTCCCGGCCGAGTGCCGCGCTGAGCGACGCCAAGTCGGTGCTGCGGCGCTCCTCGACGGCTGCCTCGATCCGCCGGGCCACATCGGCGGCGCAAAGCGGCTCGCCGAAGTAGCACAGGGCGCCCAGCCGCGCGAGGCGCACCGCCCGGTCAAAAGCGCCGCTGTCCTCCCGGATCAGCACCGGCGCCGACGCGCTGGCCCTCTGGATCTCTTCGAGTGTTTCCTCGGCTGTCCATCCCGGAATCGGGAGTGTGACCAGGACCGCGTCCGCTCCGGAGGACCGGAGGTGGGATAGCGCAGGGGCGATATCCGGGAAGACGTCAACGTCGACACCTTCTAGCGCCGCCAGCACGGCGGCATCTTCTGGAGCCGGCGTTCCGGCGCATACCCATACCAGTCTGGTCTTTGAGGACATGGGGCTGTGACAAAAATCGGTCAGTGGCAACGGTTTCTTTACCGCGTGACGGCCGGATTGGGTTGGAAAACATGAGACTCAGTAAGAATCCTCTAAAACCTGAGGCCCCTCCTGCCGATATGTGGGTTGAGGAGAGGAGGAGCAGCGTTTACGGAGTTGCAGTAATGCAATGAGAGTCGATGATCGAAATCTCACCCCCGGCGCCGCTTCACAAACCGGCAAGACGGCGGCGACGCAGGATGTAGATCGGGTCCCGGACTCGCGCTCCACTGGAACACGGGAAACCGGCGAAGGTGACGAAGTCGAGTTGTCCGGCCTGGTGGCGCGTCTATCCCGCGCCATCAGCGCCGCTTCCACGGACCGGACGGACCGAATCGAGGAACTTTCGAATCGCTTCGAGCAGGGCCGCTACCAGGTCGATTCCCTCGCCGTCGGCCGCGCCATCCTTTCGGAGTTGCGGGCCGCCGGGCACGAGCGTCCGGACGGAGCCCCGGCCGCTCTCTGACGGCCCGCAGGCCCGGAGCTTGCCACGATGAAATCCACGGACACCATCGATAGCCTTGGGCGGGTACGCAGCGGCGTGCGCTGGGCGCTCGCTCAAACAGCCACGCCATCCTCGGAGATCCTGGACCGGTGTCTGCCGGTTCTCAAGGCGGCTGAAGCCGATCTTCGGGATTCTGCCCCGCCGCTCGCGGGAGCCGCCTCTTCCAAGAACAAGAGGGAAATGCTTCGGCAGCTGCGGGAGCTGAAAAAGGATCTGGGCTCCCTCGCCACAATGCTGGATCACGCGGCCGGTTTCTACGACGGCTGCAAGCGCCTGCACGAACCCCAGGACGACGGCTATGACGCCCGCGGGGCGCCTCAGCCGTCCTGCCCGGCTTCCCGGGTTTCGGTCGAGGGGTAGTAGGAACGGGGAGACCCCGTCCGGCGGAACAACACGATGCCGAATCTGCTGAACAGCCTGCTGTCATCCGCTAACGCGCTGCGGGTATTCGAGCGCGTTCTTGTTGTTTCCCAGAATAATGTCGCTAACGCATCCACCCCCGGCTACGCCGCCCAGCGTCTGAGCCTTCAGGCTGTCGATTTCCAGCCCGAACTGGGGCTGATGGGTGGAGTGCGGGCCGGGCATGTGGAAAGCGCACGCTCCCTCTATGCAGAGCAGGCGGTCCGCCGGCAATGCGAGTCTCTCGGGTTCTTCTCACAGGCGGCGCAAAGCCTGGCGAGCATCGAGTCTGCATTCGACATTAGCGGACAGCGCGGGATCTCCGGTGCGCTCAACCGTTTGTTCGAGAGTTTCTCCGCCTGGAGCCTGACCCCGAACAGTGCGAATGCGCGCGCTTCGGTAATCGAGAGCGCCGGGCAGCTCAGCGACGCCTTTCATGAGACCGCATCCATGCTGGCCGGTGCTACTATCGACGCCGACCGGCAGATTCGCGAAACCATCGCGCAGATCAACCGGATCGGCGCCCGGCTGCAGGAATACAACCTGGAGGGCCGGCGTGGCGCCATCGAGGAAGCGGGGCTCGACACGAGAATTCAAGCCGCTCTCGAAGAACTGTCCGAGCTGGTGAACTTCGACGCCATTTTTCAGGCCGATGGGACGGTCACCGTCCTTCTCGGCGGGGAGACTCCGCTCGTCGTCGGCGCTAACCGGTATGAGGTTAGCGCCTCATTCTTTACGCCGCCCAATCCCCCTCCCGTCTACGCCGCCGCGACGCCATCGGCTCATGTCCTCGATGCCAACGGGCGCGACATCACCTACCAGATCGACCAGGGCAAGCTCGGCGGCCTGCTCAACGTTCGCAACGAGGTTCTGCCGTCGCTCCGTGGCGACGGCCAGCAGCCGGGTGAGCTGAACCAGCTTGCGATGTCAATCGCGGACCGCGTGAATGCGATCCTCACTTCGGGCCGGGTCAGCGACGGGCCGCCGCCGGAGAACGGCGTGCCGCTGTTCACTTACGACGCCGGAAACCAGACGCTGGCCGCACAGAGCCTCGCGGTCCGCCCCGGCATCACCGCAGAACAGCTAGCGGCGATCGACCCCGGACCTCCTTACGTAAGCAACGGAATCGCGCTCCGCCTCGCCGCACTCGCCAGCCCGCGCGACCCGTCCGACAAGATCGACGGCTTCAGCTACACAGAATTCTATGGGGGCATCGCCGGCCGGGTTGGCCAGGCTCTGAGCGAAGCCCGGGAGGGCCAGGAATTCAAAGCGCAAATGGTGTCGCAGGCGCGGTATCTGCGAAATGAGATCTCCGGTGTCAGCCTCAACGAGGAGGCGATGCGGATCACGGAATTCCAGCGGGCTTACCAGGCGAACGCTCGAATGGTGACGCTGCTTGACGAATTGACGGAAACGGCCGTCAATCTGCTCCGGTAGCGAGAAAGGCGAAATCATACCTATGATCCGGAACCTCGATCCCTCTGCCGAGCGGTTCCTGCTGGACCTGCGGCGCATCCAGACCGTCACCGGGCACGCACAGCGCGAGATCAGCTCCGGCCTGCGTGTCGGGAGCCCCTCCGACGCACCGGATCAGATCGGAGATATCCTCCAGCTTCGCGCCGGTATTTTGCGTGCGGCACAGATCCGCATGAACCTGGGCCGTCTGCAAACCGAAACCGCCGCGGCCGAAGACGCCCTCAATCTGTCCGTGAAGGTCATGGACCGCGCCCGCGTGCTGGGTTCGCGAGGGGCCGGCTCCACCGAGACGGCCGAAGCCCGGCAGATCCTGGCAGCCGAGGTCGAGGCGCTGCTCGAGCAACTCGTGTCGGCGAGCCGGACTACAGTGGAAAATCGCTATGTGTTCAGCGGCGACCGTGACCGCGAACCGGCGTACGAGCTTGACCTCGCTGTCCCCGGCGGCGTGGATCGGAAATTCACCACACAGGCGACCCGACGGGTAGAGCACCCGAACGGGTCCTCGTTCGAGGTCTCCCGAACCGCCCAGGAGATCTTTGACCTTCGCTTGCTGGACGATACACCCGCACCGGAGAACGCCTTCACGGCGCTCAACAACCTTCGTGTCGCCCTTCAGAACAATGACCAGGCGGCGATCGACACCGCGTTGCCCGCGATGCGCCTCGCGGGTGACTATCTGAACCACATGCTGAGTTTCTATGGCAGCGTGCAGCACAAAGTCGATGAGGCGTTCGACTCCGCCAAACGGCTTGAGACACAGTTGACAATCGAGCTCGGCGAGAAGCGCGACGCCGACGTAGCCTCGGCCATTGTGGAGTTGCAGCAAAGCGTGGCCCAGGAGGAGGCTGCGCTCGGGGCGCGTGCGCAGTTGCCGAGAACCAGCCTGTTCGACTACCTCGGCTGAGTTGTCGTCGTCGAGAACAGCGGTTCCGCCAGTCCTCTCAACGCTTCGACGCCGTCTCTCGGGCGGCGAGGAAACGGGAGATGAAATTCGTGTCGAAGTTGCCGGCCTGGAAGTCCGGATCGGCCATGATCTGCTGGTGAAGCGAAATCGACGTGGAAATCCCCTCCACCACGAACATCTCCAGGGCGCGGTGCATTCGGGCGATCGCTTCCGCCCGGTCGCGGCCGTGTGTGATCAGCTTGGCGACCAGCGAATCGTAATACGGAGGTATTACACAGTCGGAGTACGCGGCGGTGTCGACGCGGACGCCCATCCCTCCCGGAATGTTCAGCGCCGTGATGCGCCCCGGCGAAGGTGCGAACGTCTCAGGGTTTTCGGCGTTGATCCGGCACTCGATCGCATGCCCCCGAATCCTCACCGGCTCTGTCACAATCTCGCTTAGCGGCATTCCGGAAGCGGCCAGAATCTGGCCCTTCACCAGGTCGACGCCGGTAATGAACTCGGTGACCGGATGCTCCACCTGAATTCGGGCGTTCACCTCGATGAAGTACAGTTCGCCGTTCTCGTCCATCAGGAACTCGACCGTGCCAGCGTTCGTGTAGCCCACGGCGTGCAGCGCCTCGCGCAGGCTCGCCGCGACCCGCGCCCTGAGTTCCGCTGTCACTTTCGGTGACGGCGACTCCTCCACCAGTTTCTGGTGCCGCCGCTGGATCGAGCATTCCCGCTCCGGAAACACCTCGACGTTCCCATACTGGTCGGCCAGTACCTGAAACTCGATGTGCCGCGGCGCCTCGACGTACTTCTCCAGGTAGACGTCGGGAGACGAGAACGCCGCCCCGGCTTCCTGCTGTGCCTGTGCGAACAGTCCGGCGAGTTCAGCCGGTTCGCGCACGATGCGCATGCCGCGTCCGCCGCCGCCGGCCGAGGCCTTCAGAATCACCGGGTAACCTATCTGGCCCGCCACCTTTTCCGCCTCTTCCGGCGACTTCAGTACGCTGTCCGAGCCGGGCAGCACGGGCACTCCCGCGGCCGCCATCGCCGCCCGCGCCTTGTCCTTGACTCCCATCAGCCGGGTCACCTCCGGCCGCGGGCCGATAAAGCGTATGTTGGAAAGCTCGCACACCTCGGCGAAGTCGGCGTTTTCGCTCAGAAAACCGTAGCCCGGGTGAATCGCGTCGACGTTCGTGATCTCCGCAGCGCTGATGACCGACGGGATGTCCAGGTAGCTCAGTGCGCTCTTCGCCGGCCCGATACAGACCGCCTCGTCCGCGAAACGGACGTGCAAGCTGTTGCGGTCGGCCTCCGAATACACTGCAACCGTGCGGACGCCGAGTTCCTTGCAGGCGCAAATCACCCGGAGCGCGATCTCTCCCCTGTTGGCGATCAGTACTTTCTTGAACATAGAAACGAGTCCGGCTGCGCGGGCTTACAGTGGACGGACAGCAAACAGCGCCTCGCCGTATTCCACCGGCTGCGCATTGGCGACCAGTCTCTTGACGACCACGCTGGCGATCTCCGCCTCGATCTCGTTCATCAGCTTCATCGATTCGATGATGCAGAGCACCTGGCCCGGATGCACAATGTCGCCGGTCTGCACGAACGGAGGTGCGCCCGGCGACGGCGCTTCATAATAAGTGCCGACGATCGGTGATTTCACGACGATCAAGGAATTGTCGTCGGTTTCGGCTTCCGCTTCATCGGTCGCGGGTGCGGGGGCCGTTGCTGGCGTCGCATCCGGATACGGGTTCGCGGCCGGAATCGGCGCGGGCATGGCCGCCGTGATGGCCGGCACCACGATATGTTGCTGGCTGGCAACCGGCGCATTCCGGAGGATGCGCACGCGGTTGTCGCCCCGCTGCACCTCCAGTTCCGCCACACCCGTCTCGGTGACTACTTTGATGAGTTCTCGGATTTCGTCGATGGTCATGGATTCGAAACTGCTGGATTCGGGAGTGTTCAGAGTTCGATCAGCTCCTTGGAGGCCGGGGTGAGGATCTCACAGCCGCCGCGGTTTACGACGACCATGTCCTCAATACGAATTCCGCCGAATCCCTGCAAGTATACGCCAGGCTCGACAGTGATTGCCATACCCGCCTTGAGCTGTAGCTCGACTTTTCTGGCAACTCGTGGAGATTCATGGATTTCCAGGCCGAGCCCGTGCCCCGTGGAGTGGACGAAGGCCCTTTCCAGGCCGGCCGTGCGCAGTACCCTGCGGGCCGCTCGGTCCACGCTCTTTGCCGCCGTCCCCTCCCGCACAGCCTCTAGCGCCGCCTGCTGCGCCTCGAGCACCGCGTGGTGGAACCGCTTCGCTTTCGGTCGTGCCGCGCCCAGGAAAATGGTCCGCGTCATGTCGCTCGCATAGCCTTCGAGGAACGCGCCCATGTCGATCAGCAGAATCTCCTGGTTTCCCAGTACCTTCGCCGTCGGACTCGCGTGCGGCAGCGCCGACCGCTCCCCGGACGCGACAATCGTCTCGAATGCCGGCGACTCCGCGCCCAGCCGCCGCATCCGGTAGTCGAGTTCGGCCGCCAGATCCAATTCCCGTATGCCCGGGCGGACGTGCTGCAGCGTCTGCTCGAAGGCATTACAAGCCAGCGCGGCGGAGCGCCGCATTGTTTCGATCTCCGCCTCGCTCTTCACCATTCGGTACTCTTCCACTAGGCCGTCGACAGGCATCGCTGCGACCTTTGACGGCAGGTGTGCCTTCAGAGTCCGGTAGGCGTCAAACGTCAGGTGAGCCGCTTCAAAGCCAAGCCTTCCCCGCGGCAGCGACTTCGCCACGCGTGGGATCAGCGATCCCTGTACAACCTTCACCGTGCATTCCGTCTCCTCGGTCGCCTGAATCCTGTACCGCCCGTCGGTGTACAGCACGGCCCCATCCGGAGACAGCAGGAGCAGCGCATTGCTCCCGGTGAACCCTGTCAGATAACGGACGTTGACCAGATTCGAAATCAAAAACAAGTCTAGCCGCCGGCGCGCAAGGTCGGCGGTGACAAGTCTTCGTCGAGAGATGAATTCAGTGGAGATCACTCGATGGAACCGCGACCGTCAGGGAGCGGTAAGCACTCAATTACCAGTCTACCAGCCGCTAGAGTTACAGTGATACGTTATCTCCGGAGGCAAAATCGATGAGAAGGCGAGATGCATTGAAGGCGGGTCTGGCCGCGGCTCCCTTGTTCGTGCCGTCGCACGTGCTAGGCGGCGCCGGACGCGCTGGTGCAAACGACCGGATTCAGATCGGCTTTATCGGCCTCGGCGGCCGCGCCCGCTGGCTAATCGAGCACGAAGAGTTCCCCGGTGCCGACATCGTAGCGGCCACCGACTGTTTTCCCCCGCAGTACGAGACGGCCGCGAAAATCAAGCCCAGCGGGGAAAAGTGGCGCAAATACTCGGACTACCGCCGCATGCTGGACAAGGAGAAGCTCGACGCAGTCTTCGTCGAAACCACTACGCACGCACGGGTGCTCATCATGATCCACGCGTTGCAGGCCGGGTTCAATATCTATGGAGAGAAGCCGCTCACGCTCACCATCGCCGAAGGCCGCACGCTGGTGAACGCAGTGAAGCGTTACAACCGGGTCCTCCAGACCGGCACGCAGCAGCGCTCCATCCCGGTCAACGCCTGGGCCAGCAAGATGATCCGCGAGGGTATCCTCGGTAAGGTCCAAACCGTCATCACCTGCAACTTCGAGCCGCCCGTCGGCTGGTACCCGAAACCGGCACAGAAGATCCCTGAGGGCCTCGATTGGGACCAGTGGTGCAACCAGACCGAGCTGCGCCCGTATCATTCTCAACTCCGGCGGAATTGGGCCTTGTGGTGGGACTACGACGGCGCCGGCCAGTCATGGGGCGTCACCGGATGGGGCACACACTCGCTCGATCAGGTGCAGTGCGCCCTCGGGACTGACGACACGGGCCCGGTCGAGCTATGGCCTGAGTCCGAGTCGTTCACCGCTGCTGTCACTGCTCGTTACGCCAACGGCACACTGCTCAAGATGGAAGGCCCCAAGCGTGATCACGCGGACCTCGGCGCCATCTTCATCGGCGAGAAAGGGAAGATCGAGATTAAACGCGGCACGTGTGTCGCCGACCCGCCCGATCTGCTCAAGGACGCGCCGCCCGACACTCCGGAAGGCCCCGGCGAGAACCGCTACCACATCGGCAACTTCCTCGATTGCATCCGCACCGGGAAACTCCCCAACGCGCACGCCGAGGTCGGACACCGCTCCACCACACTCTGCCACCTGGTGAACATGTGCCGGGACCTTGGCCGTAAGCTCCAGTGGGATCCGAAAGCCGAGCGATTCATCGGCGATGAACAGGCCAACAGCCTGCTCTCCCGCCCGCGCCGCAAAGGCTACGAGCTGCCGACAATCTGAGCGCCGTTTACTTCAGGACCGGCACCCACAGGTGAGCGGTTGCCTTCTCGCCGCGTTCGTTCGCGCGCTCCACGCGCACGATGTAGTCGCCCGGCTTCTTGAAAACGTGCTGTGTTCGCGCGTACCCTTCCTTGGCCTTTTCCTCCGCGCATCCGTCGGAGGTGACGGTCACTGGGGCGCTGCCGTCGCCGAAGTCCCACGTCTCGTGTCCGAATGTGGTCCGGCACGTGCGCACCAGAAATGTCACCGGGTCTCCCGCGCGGACATTGAGCGCCGGCCAGGAGGAGGCATGAATCGTCGGGGGCACACGCTCCTCCGTGCCCGGTTTCGTGCTCTGCCGCTCGACGGTCTGCACTACTGCGAAGTCATAGGCGATAAGTCCGCGGCTGTCTGTCACTTGGAGGATCTCGCTGTACGTTCCCGGTTTCCGGTACTTCCGCGTGATTGTTGGGCCACTTGCCGACGTCCCGTCGCTGAATCGCCATTGGTACCGAACGATTTGACCCGAGTCCACCCACGACCGGCTGCCGTCCAGCGTCACCGGCTCCCCCACCCAGGCGAAGGAGTGGGGACGGGCCACCGCGACGATCTTCGGGTGATACTGATTCCAGTAAGCCTCCCGGAGGAATGCGTAACCTTCCACAATGCCCGCCTCCCCGGAAGGTTGCGGGCCGCGGATCTCGTAATGCAGGTGGGACCAACAACCTGCACTGCCTTCTTTGCCGATGAGCCCGATTCGCTGCCCGATCCGGACTCTCTTCCCGAGTTCCACCGCGGTATCGATCGAGGCGAGGTGGAAGTACCAGTGAAACCAGCCGCGATCATCGAGAACAATCACGCCGTCGTAGCTCACCTCTGTGTACGGACTCTTCACGTACTCGGGAAGCGCAGTCTTGCCCCGGACCACCACGCGCCCGTCGGTCGCCGATACGACTTCGGTCAGGCCTTCCGCACCGCCGATGTCCAACCCGTAGTGGTAATAGATTTTTCGCCCGCTCGGCTCCTCCGAGCCGTCTACAAACGACGGTTCGTTCGCCATCTGCGTATCGGTTGCGAACCATCGCTGCTTCACCGGATACGTGTAAGTTCCTGGAGCCAGCAGAGGAGACCCGGCGGGCCACAATCGCAGACGCGCGTCCTTGCGTAGTCCCCAGGGGTTGGTTCGGCTATTCCGGAGGAGGTCTTTCGTCACGGCGCAGTCGATCTGGACGCCGGCGACGGTTACCGGCAACCGGTATGCCCCGCACACGAGTCGGATTTCCTCCTGCTTGATCTTGACGCGGACGCTGGCGACGCGTACAGCGTCTCTGACGTTATCGGCGACCGCCGAGTGCTCCAGCAGTTTCACCTGGGACACTTCATCCGTCTCACCGACATCCAGGTCCAGTACGCGCATGGGCTGCGCCATCGCAATCTGCACAGCCAGGAAAACCGGGACAGTACACTCAATTCCGAATTTCACGCTGCCCTCGCTTCAGGGTTTGAGCAGAAGCTTGCCCGAAGTCCCACGCCCCGCCAGGTCGATCTGCGCCTGGGCGGCTTCGGCAAGCGGGTAGGTCTGGTGAACGCGGACCTTCAGCTTGCCGGATCCGACCCAGCCCAGCACGTCGTTCGCCCGCCACAATAGCTCCTTCCGTTCGAGCGTGTAATGCATCAGTGTCGGACGAGTCAGGAACAGCGACCCCTTTTGGCTCAGTGCAAGCGGCTGCGTCGCCGGCACCGCGCCGCTGGCGTTGCCGAACGTCACCATCATGCCGCGCGGCCGCAGGCAGTCGAGGCTCTTCTCGAACGTCGACGCGCCGACGGAATCGTACACCACGTCCACACCACGCCCGCCGGTCAGCCGCCTCGCCTCCGCCTCGAAGTCCTGCTTCGTGTACAGGATCACCTCGTCGGCGCCCGCGGCGAGCGCGAGTTGCGCCTTGGCCTCGGTGGAGGTTGTCCCGATCACCCTTGCGCCCCGCATTTTCGCCATCTGCACGATCAGCAGGCCAGTGCCCCCGGCTGCGGCATGGACCAGTGCCGTGTCGCCCTTCTTGAGTGGAAAGGTGGAGTGCGTCAGGTAATGCGCGGTCATGCCTTGAAGCATCGCCGCTGCGGCGGATTCGAAGGGGACGGTGTCCGGCAGCTTTACCAGCATCGCCGCCGGCACGGACTGGTACTCGGCGTAAGACCCGCGGGCCATCGCATACGCGACGCGGTCTCCGGGAGCGAACTCCGTGACCTCTGCCCCTACCGCCTCCACCGTACCTGCCGCCTCCTGGCCGATGGAGATCGGAAGATCCGCCTTGTACAGCCCGCTGCGGAAATAAATGTCGATGAAGTTCACGCCGATGGCGGCGATCTTCACCAGCGCCTCTTTCGGCCCCGGCTGCGGGACGGGAATATCCGCCAGCGTCAGCGCCTCAGGCCCCCCAGGTTCGTACACCAGAATCGCCTTCATATCGGCAAGTAGAGTAGCACGAAAACCGGAAAACCGGGACAGTACACTCAATAACGCATTTATTTCAGTGACAGGCTACGCAATCGCTAAACTCAACGTCCCGTTGCCGGTTCCCGAACCAGCCGCCCACCGCGCCATAATCGCACCATGAGATTCGTAGCGCTTCTGCTGTTGATCCTCGCCGACGCCTCCGGCCAAGCCCCGGACTGGCTTCGCCTCGGTCTGCTCACCGCGATGCCCGTGAAGTGGGACGTCGAAGCGAACTGGAACACCTTCCAGCGGACCCTTGAGGCCCATGCCTCCGACGGGATCGATCTCGCAGTCACGCCGGAGTGCTTCCTGGACGGCTACGCCGTCGCCGACAAGGAATGGACTCGCGAACGCTTCGAGGCCATCGCCCAACACCCGGAAAAGAGCCCCTATCTCGCCCGGCTTCGGGACCTTGCCCGGAAACACCGCGTCTTCATCCTCTTCGGATATACCGAGAACCGCGGCGGCAGGTTCTTCAACACGGCGCTGCTGATGGACCGCGACGGTCGCACGGTGGGGCGCTACGACAAAACGCACCTCCAGGACCACGACCTCCGCTTCAGTCCCGGCGAGGACCTGCCCGTGTTCGAGACGCCGTGGGGAAAGCTCGGTGTGCTGATCTGCGCCGACCGCCGGTGGCCCGAGACCTCCCGCGTCCTCCGCCTCCGGGGCGCCCTCCTGGTCCTCATCCCCTCGTACGGGATGTGGCACGAAGCCAACGAGTGGTGGATGCGGACCCGCTCGTACGAGAACGAGAATTTCCTCGCCTTCGCCCATCCAAACGTCGCCTTCGTCGCTAACCCGCGTGGCGAGATTCTGGCGAAGTTGCAGACGAACCTCCCCGCAATGCTCGTCTGCGATCTGAACCTCACCGAGGTCACCGGGGACAAGCACCTGCGCGACCGTCGGCCCGAGCTTTACCGTGACCTTGCCGCACCGAAGTAGAAGCAGATTCAGTACACTCGGTCCTTTACAGCGGAAAACCATGAGGGAATCATGACGGTCGGCAAAGCAGCATCGGCTTTCTTCCTTTTTGTCCTTGCGGGAGTGTGGACGGTCCCGCTCTCAGCCGCTGGCGAGCAGGCGTGGGCTGTACCGACTTTCGAATCGCTGGGGCTTTACTACAACCGCCCCATTGCGAAGGACCCGTGCCGGGCGTGGTATCGGGTCGCCGGTACCCAGGAGTGGCGCGAAGGGCAAGCTCTCGTCTATGACGAGCGGGAAAAGCAATACCGAGGCTCGCTCGTCGGCCTCACTGCGAACACACCATACGAAATCCGGCTCGAAGCAGACGGGCAGAAGATCGAGTTCGAGACCCGTACCCGTAGCGAAACATTTCCCGTGGGAAAAACCACCTATCTGCCGGGGGACGGCACCGATCAGACGCTGTACATCCGCGACGGGGGTACGGCCGACGCCTGGCACGTGGTCACACCGCGGCCAGGGACGAAATTCGTGAGCGATGTCTTTAATCTCTCCGACTACAACGTGGTCGTGGAAGCGGATTATGTCATCCTTCGCGGTCTCGAACTGAAGAACGCGGGCATGCACGGCGTCCTGATCCGGGCGGGCGTCCAACACGTGGTTGTGGAAGACTGCCACATCACAGGATGGGGACGCCTCGGCGGCGCGCGAGTCTGGGGCGTCCTCTTCGGATCGGACAGTGCGGTCTACGCGGAAGCCGACGCCGGTCACTTGGTGATTCAACGCAACCTGCTCGAGTACCCGCGCGGTGGGGCCAACGACTGGGAATCCGGGCACCCGTCCGGGCCGCAGGCGATCACGTTGACTGATTCGCGCGGCGGCAACGTCATTCGGTACAACACCATCCGGTCGACCGACGATCACGGCTTCAACGATGGAATCGGCGGCAGCTCCAACTTCAGCTTCAAAGGCAGTCCGAACCGTGACTCGGACATTTACGGCAACGTCATCTCCAACTGCTGGGACGACGCCATCGAAAGCGAAGGCGCAAACATGAACGTGCGGATCTGGAGCAATTACATCCACCACACGTTTGTGCACATCGCGACGGCGGCCACGTCGATGGGCCCTCTCTACATCTTCCGCAACGTGTTCGGGGAGAGCAGGATCTCGCACCAGGACTCCTCCGGAGGCATGATGATCAAGACCGGGATGAACTATCTGAACATCGCGGGAGAGCGCGTCAGCACTGGCCTGGGTTACCGGTTCATTTATCACAACACCGCACTCCAGCCGAATGGCGGTCTTGACGTGTTCAGCAGCCACGAGCTGCACAACGCGGTCAGCCGGAATAACATTTTCTATGCGCGCGGTCGTGCGTATCCCGCGGACCGGGGCGAGCCCCGCAACGACTTTCAAAATGACCTGACGGGCAGCTACCTCGGAGGAGGGATCGTCCGCTCGATGTTCTTGCCCAGCGAAGGGCTGGAGTGGTATCCGGCGCCAACAGCCAGCCGCATCCAATGGGGCAGGGTAGAGTACACTCGTAACGGCCGGAATTTCGCGATTACCGATCCTTTGGTACAGGCGAAAAACCCGGCGCTCGATGGCGGAGTTCGCTTACCGGGCTTCAACGACGAGTTCCAGGGAGCCGCTCCGGACATTGGCGCCTTTGAGGCGGGACTGCCTCCGTTGCACTTCGGCCGCGAGATGGCGCCCGGGTTCACTCGCCCGCCCTGGGAGCTGTATTAACCAAAACCCGGGACAGCACTCATTTCCGGGTTTCCAGGCAGACAGTGTCCGTGTAGACGGGGATGCGCCGGCTACTTGGGCGCGAGGGTGAAATCCACGTGTACCTGGATGCCGTCCCATTGGTAGCCCGCGGCCGTCACTCCCGTCACTGTAGCGGTGTACGGACCTGGATTCGTGCCTCCGATCCCACGCTTATTGGGCGCCTTCGTCTGCCAGGTCCCCTCGGCGACGCCGCTGCTGTTGCTCGGGCCGCTCGTCAGCGTCGCC
>DATIFQ010000018.1:0-17849 GCA_035455185.1 Bryobacteraceae bacterium
AGTCGCCTTCACGAGCAGCGTCCTGCGATTCGCCGTGGCGTTGGGCTCGATGATCCTCGTGAATGCCATGATGTACCGGCTCGGCCCGAATCGCCCCCAGCGATGGCGTAACGTGTGGCCTGGGGCCATCGTCGCCACCGTCCTCTGGTGGGTCGCAACGCAGGGTTTCGCCTGGTACGTGCGCAATATCGCCGACTACAACCTGCTGTACGGAAGCATCGGAGCCGTAATCGCCCTGCTCGTGTGGATGTACGTGCTGGCCGCGATCGCCTTCATCGGCTGCGAGTTCAATGCCGAGTACGAACGGATGGTCGCTGCGGTTCGCCCGGCGGCGCCGGCTAATACGGTGTCTCGTTGATGGCCTTCACCATTGCCCAGAAGTTTTCCATCGGCGTATCGAGTTGTACGTGATGCGTCGGCCCGAGGATCAGCCCGCCGCCGTCGCCTACCGTACGTAGCCGCTCTGACACCTCGGCTCGGACGTCATCCGGCGAGCCGAACGGAAGCGTCTGCTGCTCGTCGACTGTTCCCCAGAAACAGAGGCGGCTACCGAACTCGCGCTTCAGCCGGGCCGGGTCCATCGACGCTGGCTGGACCGGATTCAGCACATCCACACCGACTTCGATCAACTCGGGGATGATCGGATAGATGCACCCGTCTGAATGGCAGGCGATCTTGAGGCGGGGATTGATGCCCTTCAGCGTGGCGATGAAGCTCGCCATCCTCGGCTTGAGGAAGCACCGCCAGTGTGCGGGCGAAATCAGCATCGCGTTCTGCGCGCCAACATCGTCGCCGATCCAGATCATGTCCACGCCCATCCGCACGAGCGTCTTCGCTGCCGTCAGATGATAACGGTATGGGATCTCCAGAATACTCTCGGCGAGATCGGGGTCCTCGAGGAAATCGATCATCAACTGCTCGTAGCCGCGAAGTGCCCACGCAGTTTCGAAGACAGTCGTAACCGTCACTCCGACGATCCAATACTCGCTCTGCGATTCACGCAGCAGCCACTCGGCCTCGGCGTATAACTCCGGGCGGGATGGATCGGGTGGTCGGTAGCGGCTGAGCGCGGAGGCGTCGGCCAGCGGACGGCCCACCGTCTCGGTGTAATATCCGGCGCCGTACGGCGTCTCATACGGCATCTGTTTCCAGGTGATACCCCACTCGTCGACGTAGCGTTCGCCGTCCTGGTAGTAGCAGTTGGCCCATCCGACGGAGGTCAGCAGCATGTCCTCGCCGATTGCGTGCTCCAATTCGTAGGTATTTCCGCCTCCATGTGGATTGTGCGTCTTGCGGCCCTTGATCTCGAGATCGGCGCGCAGCCGGTCCGCGAATTCCGGCGTGAAGCTGATCTGCATCGGGCAGCGGTCGGGCGGTTCGTGACTCAACGCCGCGATCACGCGTTCCCTGTGTGTCATCGCGTCACCTCGCTTGTCATTCGACCCACAGCACTTCATACGGCTTCAGCTCCACGGTGCCGCTCATCTTCCGCCCGCTGATGCGTTCCGACACACCGCGCACGAACTGCACCGCGCCGGGGCGCGGCGTCGTGTTGATGACAAACAGGCTCCCATCAGATCGCGGCACGGCCTGGAAGCCGGCCGGACACGGACCCGCCAACAGCCCCTCGGTCGGAGGCGCCAATTGCTGGAAGAGCCGGACAACGGAATCGTCATTCGGCCAAAACGCGAGCTTCACGGCAGCGCCTTTGCCAAGCCTCTTCCGCGTAGCCGCTGGCTGGGAGTCGAGCACCGGCTCGGTGCTTCGGAAACGGCCGATCACCTCGACATCCGGGTCCACCTTAAGGTACTCGCAGTACCCATCGATGCCAACGGGTGACGTCCCGCCGAGCCAGTCGACCTGCTGGTCCATGCGGCCCGTGTCCCGTGACGTGCCCATCCGCCGGGCCGTGCGCGCCACCGCTCCGGTGATCGCGGTCAGATTCGCGCCGAAGCCATCGTTTCGGAAGATACCGTCCGACGACTGGTAGGCGGTGAAAGGGCTCACCACGACGTTTCCCCCGTTCCGTACGTATGCCTCCAGAGCCCTCATGAGCCCCGTATGGTCTAGAGCCGTAGCGGTGGGAATGACCACCAGCGTGTACTTGCCGAGCCGGTCGGGCTTCGATGCATCCTCCACGCTGACGCTGTCCACTCCGATTCCGAGCCGGTGCAGCGCGTCGAAGGCCTGGGGGAGCACCTGCCGGCTGGACGGCACGTGCGGATATGTGATGAGCGCCGCCCGCTGATCGAAGTCAGTGATCACCGCGGCCGCCGTTTTCACAGGGTGGCGCAACAGCGGGCCGCTCCATTTGTCGAAGAACTCGCCCAGTTCGACCAGCCAGTGGAAATCCGGCTCTGGTGCGCCCGTCCAGTCGAGTATGCCGCCCCAGTGCGGCCAGTGCCCCCCGTGCCAGCGGTTTCCCGTCCAGTACATCAGTCCGAAGGCGCCGTATGCCACCGGCTGGAGCATCCACATGCGGAATTGTTCCTTCGTCGGGAAGGGGTCCCACATCACCGTGTCGCCGGCCACGCCGACCCGCGTTTCGGTCACAAGGAACGAGCCCAGACCATGCGCGGAGCGGTGCATGTCGAGGTGCCAGCCGAGCGTGGTCCAGAAGTCCGGTTCGTCCGACGACGGCTGGTAGAAGTTCAGGCCCGCGATGTCGAGCGACTCCCGCGCGCGAGGATCGTCGGCAAGCGCCTGCCACATCGTGTTCCAGTCGGTGGTGATCCAATGTTTCACACCGGCTTCCCGGAGCGCTTTGGTCTGCTCGGCAAAGAATTCCAGAATCGAGTCGCGCTGGAAGTGGAGATGAGCCAGAGACAGCGCCGGCAGGCCGGAGCGGCCCGCTTGCGGCATCTCGAAGACCGTCCTTGGCTGAGGCACGTCGTCCAAGGAGTCGACCTCCATCCCCCAGCTCACCAGTCGCAGCCTGCGGTTGAATTCTTCGGGGGTGCGATAAGTCTTCTTCAGCCAGTCCTTCCACGCACGCTCGCAGGCTGAGTTGTAGCACGGCCTTCCGACGAGAAACTCGATCTCGTTGTCGAGTTGCCAACCGATCACCGCCGGGTGGCTCTTGAACTCGCCTCCGAGAGCGAGCAGGTAGCGCCTCAGTGCCTGACGATACAGGGGATGGTTCAGACACGCTGCCTTCCGCCCCATCGGGTGAAGCTTCTCCCCCGGATTCAATTCCACGAGCATGTCCGGATTTTTGGCGCTCAGCCACTGCGGGGCGATGTAACTGGACGTCCCGAGCACTGCCTTCATGCCCCGCCTGTCGAGATCGTTGAGGAACTCCCTCAGCCAGCCGAAGTTGTACCGGCCCGGCGCAGTCTCCAGGTTCCCCCATGAGGATTCGCTCACGCGAACCGCCTTGAAGCGCGCCTTCTGGAATACGTCGAGCATCCGGTTCCATTCTTCGCGCGTTTGCAGCTCCGGGTACACGCTCGCGCCGAAGAGGAACTCGTCGGGAACGATCCGCAGCGGTCCCGCCGCGAGCGGCATAGACAGCAACAGCAAGATTGCGACTGAGAGGTTCACGACTCTACACCCTACCGACGCGGCATTCTATCGCAAACCCGGATGTGTTGCGTCCCGGCTTCCTATACTGAAAGTATGGCCTTCCGTCTCGCCGTCGACTATCGCCCCCGAGGCGATCAGGAAGCGGCCATCGAACAGCTTCTTCGAGGAGTGCGCGACGGGGAGCAGCATCAGGTGCTGCTCGGTGTCACCGGCTCGGGGAAGACGTTCACCATGGCCAAGGTCATCGAGCAGGCCGGCCGCCCGTCACTTGTGCTGGCCCACAACAAGACGCTGGCGGCGCAGCTCTATCACGAGTTCAGAACCTTCTTCCCCGGCAACGCCGTCGAGTACTTCGTCAGCTACTACGACTACTACCAGCCGGAAGCCTACATCCCGTCGGGCGACGTGTACATCGAGAAGGAAGCCACCATCAATGACGAACTCGACAAGCTCCGGATGTCGGCCACCCGGTCGCTCTTCGAGCGCCGTGACTGCATTATCGTCGCCAGCGTAAGCTGCATCTACGGCCTCGGTTCGCCGGAAGCTTATTACGGGATGTTGCTCATGCTCGAAAAGGGCCGGCAGATTCCCCGGCAACAAATCCTGCAGAAACTCGTCGAGATCCAGTACGAGCGGAACGATGCGGACTTCCGGCGCGGAACGTTCCGCGTGCGCGGCGACGTGATCGAGGTCTACCCGACCTACGATGACTATGCCTACCGCATTGAACTGTGGGGTGATGAGGTCGAGAGCCTTTCGCAGATCGACCCGCTGCTGGGCCAGGTGCGGCAGACCTATCTCCGTCTGCCCATCTACCCGAAAACCCACTACGTGATGGACGAAACCACGCGAGAGAAGGCGCTGGCGTCCATCGAGCAGGAGCTGCGCTGGTGGCATCCCGAACTGGAAAAGCAGGGAAGGCTCGTCGAAGCGCAGAGGCTTTGGCAGCGGACGATGTTCGATCTCGAGATGATCCGCGAAATCGGCTACTGCCACGGCATTGAGAACTATTCCCGGCACTTCTCCGGACGCCTCCCCGGTGAGGCGCCGCCGACGCTGCTCGATTACCTGCCGCATGACTCGCTGTTGTTCATCGATGAGAGTCATCAAACCGTCCCGCAGCTCCGCGGTATGTATCACGGAGACCGGTCCCGCAAGGAGACACTTGTCCAGTTCGGTTTCCGTCTCCCCAGTGCTCTCGATAACCGTCCGTTGACCTTCGAGGAGTTTGAGCACCGGGTCAACCAGGTGGTCTATGTGTCGGCAACTCCCGGTCCGTACGAGCTGACGAAGTCGGCCGGCGTCGTGGCGGAGCAGGTCATCCGCCCGACGGGTCTCGTCGACCCCGAGGTCGAGGTGAGGCCGATCCGCGGTCAGGTGGACGATCTGCTGAACGAGATCCGCAAGCGTTCGGAGTCGAGCGAGCGAGTTCTGGTGACGACGCTGACGAAGCGGATGGCCGAAGATCTCTCGGAGTACTACTCCGAGGTCGGAGTGAAGTGCCGCTACCTCCACTCCGAAGTCTCGACGCTCGACCGCGTCAAAATCTTGCGCGACCTCCGGCGGGGCGAGTTCGACGCGCTGATCGGAGTCAACCTCCTCCGCGAAGGCCTTGATCTGCCCGAGGTCTCTCTCGTGGCTATCCTCGACGCCGACAAAGAGGGTTTCCTCAGGTCCGCGGGCTCGCTGATCCAGACCGTCGGGCGCGCCGCCCGGAACATCAACGGCAAGGCGATCCTCTACGCCGATGTGATGACCGACTCCATGCGTAAGGCGATCGACGAGACCGACCGCCGGCGCCGAATCCAGACTGAGTACAACGAGATCAACAGCATCACCCCGCAATCGATCATCAAACCGATTGACATGAGCCTGGTGGCCGTCGCCGAGGGTGACTACGTGACCGTGCCGCTCGAGGCGGAAGACGAAGAGGTCGAAGCCATGGCCCCAGAGCAGCGGCAGAAGTTCGTCGAGGAACTCGAAGAGCGCATGCGCGAGGCCGCCCGCAAGTTCGAGTTCGAGCGCGCAGCACAGATCCGCGACCGCATCAAGGCCGTCAAATCAATCGACGTCCTCGAACCGAGCGGAACTGAGTAGGGCGCCCCCGCCCAACTACACCACCTGCTCCCCGGCGCGCAGAAGCCACGCCGAGGGATGCTGCGCGAAGCCGATTTTCGGATAGTATCCCACCGCCTTCGGCGCCGCCAATAGCACGATATACACCCCCGGCCCGCTTTCCCGCTGCGTGATCCGGATCAGCTCCTTCCCGATCCCTTGATTCTGGTGCGACACTCGCACCGCCAGGTCCGAGAGATACGTCACGTAGGCGAAGTCCGAGAGCGAGCGTGAGATGCCTACCAACAGATCGCCGTCCCACGCGGTCACCACGAGGTTCGCGTTGCGGAGCATCTCCCCCATTCGCTCGCGCTCGTCTACGGGCCGGCGCTCGCCGAGGGTGGAGGCGCGGTAAAGCTCGATGACCTGATCCAGGTCGAAGTTATTTCCGGTGCGATACGTGATCATGGAGTGAAGCCGAAGCTTCCTCCACTTTACTTCGGCCGGGCGTCCTCCGGCTTTAACAGAGTCAGTTCCTTCTGCTCCCGGCCTTTCTCGCTGACCGTCACCTTCACCGCTTTCTCCTCGAAGGGCCTCAGCGCGTCGGGGTCCTGTAGCACATCTGTCAGCGACTCGGCCGACGCGTACAACTTGTAGTCGCCGGGAGCCACCCCTTTGATCGAGAACCGCCCGTTCTGGTCGGTGTTGGCCCATTTCGTCTGGGACGGATCGTCAGCTATGGGCGGGTCGGGCATCAGCAGCACAGAAATCCCCTGCGCGGGCTTCTCGTCGTCGGTCACCAGGCCCTCGACTGTTCCGGCATTCGGGCTGAGCACGAGTTCGATGGAGGTGCTGCCCTGCGCTTGGCTGAGGTCCACGCTCTTGTCCGGCGCGTCCTGGTTTCCGAAACGGACCGACTTCAGGTACGTGCCCTCAGGCAGGTTGTAAGTCCCAATCGAGTAACGGTCCGGCATCACGCCGTCCATCCGGAAGGTTCCGTCTTCCTTCACCATTGCGTTTTGCATACCGAAACCAATCCCTTCCGTCGGCCGGAGCATCAGCCGGACCCCGTGAATCTCGATTTTCTCCTTCCCTTCGACTCGCACGAAGCCGTTGAGCGTCAAGCCTTGGCTGACTCGTACGACCACACCTTCGACGTCGGCCTCGCCCACATCCACCGGCGCCCGCCCGACCACCTGTGGCCGGCCGTCTCCGCGCAGCATCAGGCTCAGGTTGTAGGACCCGGGCTGCACCTTGCCGATCGTGAACGTGCCATCAGCATTGGCCCTAGCTCCGCCGCCGCCGAAGAACATGACCATGGCCTTGCGGTCCCGCGGGGACAGCGACAGGTTCATCATCTTCAGTTGCCCCGCGGTCGCCCCGGACACACTCCCGGAGACCCGGTACACGCGGCTCTTTCGCAGCGTGATATTGATCCCGGAGACCTCTTGGCCCGGCCCGACCTCCACTGCGGACGCGCTCGCCGCATCGGTCACGCCGGGGTAGAAGGTCGGCACATGTGCCTCGCGAACCTCGTCGCTTTTCTCCACGCCTTCCTGACGACCCCAGAAGTCTGGGGTGGGATTGGCCTGAACAATGTACCGTCCTGGGGCGAGATCGGCAACGCGATAATCTCCCACGTCGTTGGCCTGCTCCCCACCCATCCCGGCGCCGCGACCGCCGCCGGATTGAACTTGCCTCGTGACATTGATGAAGGCCCCCCGGACCGGCTCACCCTCCTCGTCGAGTACCTTGCCGGTAATCACGCCTTGCGGCATGAGCTTGAACTCTAGGTCCTTGAGTTCCTGACCGGTCATCAGCGTTAAGGCCGTGCCGCTGAAGCCGTATCGTCGAGATCCGTACGATTGCCGCAGAAAGCCGGCACGTTCCGCCGTCAACTGGTAGGTGCCTGGCTCGATGTCATCAATGGAAAACTTGCCCTCGGCATCCGAAACGGCGGAATACGACTTCGATTCCATCCTCATCTGGTGCAGGATGAGTTTCACCTTACGGACCGGTTCGCCCGTTTGAGAGTGCAAAGTGCGGCCCGTAATCCGACACAACTTTTCTTTTTTCTGGGTCTCATACGCGGCGCTCTCGGCCGCCGGCGGTGGCTGCTGCGCACAAGCAAGGGCAGCAGAAAGAACGAGAAGAAGCAAGGACGGGGTATGCATCTGCGCGTTGCCCTCTAGCCGAATTATAACCACGCAGTCTTACGGAGTCTGTGCATCACCAGACTTCGCAAGCTCGATCTCCACCCGTTCCCGGCCTCTTTCGGCAACCGTCACCTTCACGGCTTTCTCCTCGAACGGCTTCAGCGCCTCCGGATCCTCGTCAGCGCCACTGAGTGATTCTTTCGAAGCGTACAGCTTGTACTCGCCTGGAACCACTCCTTTGATCTCGAACCACCCGTTCTGGTCGCAGTTTACCCACTTCCACTTATACGGCTCCTCTGGCTTCGGCGGGTCGGGCACAAGCAGCACGGAACTCCCCGGCGCCGGCTTCCCATCGTCCGACACCAACCCTTCCACGGTTCCCGCATACGGGCTCAGTATGAGTTCGATGGATCCGCTGCCTTGCGTCTGACTCAGGTCCACGCTCTTGTCAGGTGCCTCGTGATTTCCGAAACGGACAGACTTCAGGTAAGCGCCCTCCGGCAGGTCATAAACCGCCACCGAGTACCGGTCGGGCATTACGCCTTCAATACGAAACGTCCCATCTTCTTTGACTATCGCGGTGTATGGGAAGGGCTCTCCGTCCTCTACCGGTCGCAGCGTCAGACGAAGCCCGTGGACTTCGGCTTTCTCCTTCCCTTCGAGACGCACCAGACCACTCAGCACCACGCCCTGGCCGACCTGCAATATCACGCCTTCCACGTCGGCCTCGGCGACGTCTACCGTAGTCCGTCCGACGACCTGAGGCCGGCCGCCTTCTCCAAGCATCAGGACGATGTTGTATGATCCCGGCTGCACATTTGCCAACGTGAAAGAGCTGTCCGGATTCACCCTGGGCGAAACGTAGCTGGACACCATAGGTCTCATTCTGTGCTCGCGCGACCTCACCGACACGTTCATCATCTTCAACTCGCTGGCAGTGGCGCCAATCACTTTGCCGGAAATGATGTAGACGCGGCTCTTACGGAGCGTGATGTTGATTCCCGAGACCTCCTGGCCGGGGCCCACCTCCACTGTGGCCGCGCTCGCAGGATCCGTCACTCCGGGATAGAACGTCGGCACATAGCTCTCACGAACCTCGTCCTTCTTTGGTTTTGTAGTTTCTTCGCTACGGAAGTCGTACTCCGCCGCGGCCTGAACGATGTACCGCCCCGGAGCGAGATTGGCGGCCCGGTACTCGCCAACGTCATTGGTTGATTCTCCGCTTGCACCTGGTGTGCGTCCGCGTCCGCCGGCGTAAACCTGGCGGAAGACATTGATGGACGCTTCTTGGACCGGTTCTCCCTCCTCGTCAAGCACCTTGCCTGTAATCACTCCCTGCGGCATGAGCTGAAACCTGAGGTCATCGACCTCCTGGTTGGCGGTCAGATTCAGTGGTGTCGGGCTATACCCTGATCCGCGGGAACTGTAGGCTCGGCGCAAGAAACCGGAGCGGTCCGCCAGCAAATAGTACATGCCCGGCTCGACCTTCTCGATCACGAAGCGGCCTTCTGCGTCGGAAACCGCGCCTAGGTTGCGCGAATCCATCACCACCCGCCGCAGGATCAATCGCACTCTAGGGACCGGCTCGCCCGTCAGCGCGTGCACGGTGCGGCCTGTGATCCGGCACAGCTTTTCTTTCTTCTGGGTTTCGGGAGCGGCGCTCTCAGCTGCCGGCGGGATCTGCTGGACACAACCGAGAGCAGCAGGAAGAACGAGGAAGAGCAAGAAAGCAATCCGCATCTCCGCGCAACGCTCCAACGGAATTATAACCGCTCAGCGATCCGGAGGCAGCTGAAGCGGATCAATACCCAGCCTGCTTGTCCACGACGTTCAGCAACGGCTCACCGGCCACAAACCGTCGGACATTTTCCTTCACCAGCGCCACGCGCCGCTCCTGAATGCGGTCGGACGTGCCTGCCGTGTGCGGTGTGATCACCACGTTCTCGAATTTCCACAGCGGATGGCCCGGAGGAAGCGGCTCGGGGTCCGTGACGTCTAGGCCTGCGCCCGCGAGGCGCTTGCTGTCGAGCGCCCGCACCAGTGCGTTGTTGTCGAAAATCTTTCCGCGCGAGACTGCTACGAAGTACGATCCCTTCTTCATCAGGTCGAACTGCCGCGACCCCACCATGCCGCGGCTCTTCGGTGTATGCGGAGCGGAAATGAATATCACGTCCGCCTCAGGCAACACCTCGTCCAGCCGCTCGGGTGTGACCATCTTCTGCACAAAAGGCATATACGGCTTGTCTTTCGGATCAACACCGATCACCCTCATCCCAAACCCGTTCGCACGGACCGCGATCTGCGTTCCAATTCCACCCACGCCGATCACCACCGCGGTCTTTCCGTTCAATTCCACCATTCCCTGCTCTGTTCCCCGTTTCCACTGTTCGCTGGTGCGTGCGGGAATCGTGCGGTACAAACCGCGCGTCAGAGCGAGCAGCAACGCCATCGCGTGGTCGGCGATCTCGGGACCCTGGATGATCTTTCCGTTGGTCAGGACGATGTCGCTGTTCACCAGTTCCGGGCTGAGGACGTTTTCCATCCCGGCGAAATACATCTGCACCCACTTCAGTTTCTTCCCAGCGCGTACGAGATCGGCGTTTATGGTCCCCAGTAGCGCGTCTGCATCGGCGATTTCGTTCTTCAACTGGGCCGAGTCAACCGCTTTAACGGTGGCTCCAGGCGCTACCGCCTGAAATTCGGCGACCGCTTCGGATGGCATCCCGGTGACCAGGATCTTCTTGCCCTGCGCAAAGACACTGCCAGCGCACGCAAGTGTGGTAATGGCGAGTAGTGACAAATGTTTCATGGCCGGACCTCCTACTTTCGGCGAATTGTATCGCAGCCACGTTGGGGTCTGCCGGCGACTTTCGTGGCGGCATCGTCTTTGCTCTCAGTCATGCACACGGAAAGCGGCCTGGACAAGGGTCCCTTCGCGGTTAAGTACAATAACAGGCAATGAAGAACAACACCGCACGGACGCCCGTCCGGGTTCTGATCGTTGACGATGAGGAGAACCAGCGGCGTGGTCTCGCGAGCATGATTGCGGCGTGGGGCTACGAGGCCCGTACCGCCGCCGACGGGCAGGAGGCGTTGGAGTTGCTGGCCGAATTTCCCGCGCACATCCTGGTGACGGACCTCATGATGCCCCGCATGGACGGCTCCGAACTTCTGCGGCGGCTCTCGCAGCAGGGAGGCGGCCCGACGGCCATCGTGGTCACTGCGTTCGGCAACATCGAGACGGCCGTTTCGACAATCCATGAGCTGGGCGCGTTCTGGTTCATGGAAAAACCCATCGAACCCCGCGCGATGCGCGTCCTTCTCGAGCGCGCGGCGGCCCAAAGCCGGCTGAGCGAAGAGGCGGAGCGGCTCCAGCGGGAACTGAGCTACCACGGGATGCTCGGCGAGTTGGTGGGCCGCTCCGCGCCCATCCAACAAGTCTTTTCGCTCATCCAGCAGGTGGCGCCCAGCAAAGCTGCGGTGCTCGTTACCGGCGAGAGCGGCACGGGAAAGGAACTCGTCGCGCGGACCGTTCACGCCTTGAGCCCAAGGCGCGACGGTCCGTTCGTGGCCGTGAACTGTGCCGCGATGCCTGAGACACTGATGGAAAGCGAGCTGTTCGGCCACGAGAAGGGCGCTTTCACCGGTGCGGTGGAGCGGCGCGCCGGCTGCTTCGAACTCGCGCAGCAAGGCACTCTCTTACTCGATGAGATCGGAGACATGCCTGTGGGCACTCAGGCGAAGCTGCTGCGCGTGCTCGAGGACTCTCGCATCCGACGACTCGGTGGCAAATCGGAGATCGAGGTCGATGTGCGCGTCGTCGCCTCGACAAACAAGCCCCTTGAAGAGTCACTACGCAAAGGTGAGGTCCGGGAGGACCTGTACTACCGGATCAACGTGTTTCGCGTCCACCTTCCGCCGTTGCGGGAACGCAAAGAGGACATCGCTCCTCTGTGTGAGGCCCTGCTCGACTCACTGAACCGCAAGCACGGATGCAAAATTACGGACGTCCAGCCGGAAGTGATGCAGGCATTCCATAGCTACAACTGGCCTGGCAACGTCCGGGAGCTTCGCAACATACTCGAAAGGGCCGTTGTGATCGCGGGCGAAGGGACCGTCAGCCCTGCCCACCTGCCGGTGGACTTCGGCGCGTCCGAGCCGCAGCGAAGATCGTCGGAGCCCGCCGACCCGAACGAGGTGCGACTCCGTGTCGGAACCACGGTAGACGAGGGTGAGAAGGCGTTGATCCTCAAGACCCTCGAACACACGCGCAACAACAAGACCCGGGCGGCGGAGATCCTCGGTATCAGCCTGAAGACCCTGCACAACAAACTGAAGGAGTATGGCTCGGCGGCGGACGAGGCGGCCGGCGAGTAGAAACGGAATTCGGATTGCAAGGACGAATGGTGGAGACGGAACCGCGACCGTCAGGGCCTACGAAAGATCTCGGCCCGTCAGGAAGCGGTCATCCGCCGCACCGCGAACGTCACGGAGCGGCCGTCAAGTGAAATGTCGCTGAAAACCCGCCTGCGGCTGTCCATCGTCGCTCTCGTCGTGTCCATCGTGCTGGCGCTGTCCGCGTTGAATCTGCATAGCGTGGCCACGGCGCGATCCGAGGACGTGCTCGAGCGCGCGCGGATGAGCGCCCTCCAAGTGCAGAGTGTTCTAGTCCAGCGGCTGAACGAGCAGACCGTGAAGCGCACGCCCCCGGCGAACCTGGATGAAACAAAGGCTCTCTGGTCGGAAATTGTTCGGAGCGACCAGGAACTCACCAGCTTGCTAAAAGACACAATGGCAAGCTCCCGGACGACGGTCGAGATCGCGATTTCAGGTGAGGATGGACGCATCCTTACATCCTCCAACCCAGCCACGGTCGGCACACCGGCGCGCAAACTTCCGAGCCTGGAAAACTGGACACGGAAGAGCCCATGGGAAAAGCTCTGGGATATCTTCACCCAGCGGCTCGACTACGAAGTGCGGCTGCCGCTCGGCGTGGCGGAGCAGCAGGCGCCGGTGTTCGAGATACAAGTGGCGGTTTCTTCGGTGCTGTTGCGAAACACGCTGGTTCCGCAGATGTGGTACTTCGCCCTGGCCCTGTTGGTATCTTTCCTGGGCGCTCTGGCGCTGGCGATGCTTGTTTCAAACCTGGCGTTTCGTCCCCTCGCGAAAATCAGCGACGCCATCGACCGCATCGCGAGAGGAGAGTCGGTCCGGGATGATGCGCCGGGCGAAGGCGAGTCGAAGGAATACACCGCGCTCCAATCGAAACTCAGCGTGCTTGGCCAGCAGTTCCGGGGCGCCAGGGAGGACGCTGTGCAGTTGAGGGGCAATATCGAGCGGTTGCTCGAACGGCTCGAAGAAGTGGTGCTCCTGTTCGATCGGAACGACCGGTTGATCGTGGCCGGCCGATCGGCGGAAAACTTCCTAGGCCGCGGAAGATGGGAGATGTTCGGCCGCGGGCTGGATGAGGTCTTTCCTTCTTCTACGCCGCTGGGGGCCGTGATTCAGAGCGCCGTTCAGCTCCGCCACCCCGTCAAGGACCACTTGGTACAGCTCGACAGGAGCGGCCAGGCGGCTGCGAGATTGCTTGTAAACGTCGAACTGCTGGAGGACTTCCCCAGTCACGAGCGGCTTGGAACAATGGTGAGCCTTCGCGATGCCGAGTCGCGCCGGCAACTGCAGTCCCAGCTTGATGTCTCCACCCGCCTGGAAGCCATCAGCCGCCTAACGGGCGGCGTCGCCCACGAGATCAAAAATCCGCTGAACGCCATAGCGCTTCATCTGGAAGTGCTGAAGTCGCGGCTGGGGAGTGACGCGGAACTCGAGCAGGAGATCGGCATCATCTCGTCTGAGATCACCCGCCTCGACCGCGTCGTGAAGACCTTCCTCGATTTCACCCGTCCGGTCGATCTGCGGCTCGCGACCGTGGATCTCGGCAAACTGGTTGGCGAAGTGGCGACGCTTGTGGAGCCGCAGGCGCGGACATGCGCGGTGGAGGTCGTCGCCGACACGGGGCACGAACCGGCCCGAATTCGGGGCGACCGCGACCTCCTGAAGCAGGCCGTTCTAAACGTCGTGATGAACGGCGTCGAGGCGATGAAAAACGGAGGCAGGCTCGAGATTCAGGTTCGCCGCTCGGGGGAGGACTGCACAGTTCGCGTGTCCGACCAGGGGCCCGGAATTCCCCCTGAAACGCGCGGGAAGATTTTCAATCTCTATTTCACGACGAAAGGCAAAGGCTCCGGAATCGGCCTGGCGATGACATTTCGTATCGTTCAACTCCATAATGGTACGATCGATTGCACAAGCGAGACTGGTAAAGGTACGACGTTCTGGCTACGCTTCTCTGCCGCCGGGGAGGAGGAGACTGCTGGTAAGGAACCGGCCGCCGCCGTCGAGGAGAGCTAAGTTACCGGACGGGCGGTGTCGACTGCAATGAAGAACCAGAGGCTGTGGGCGCTGCTGATCCTGCTGACGCTCGTGCCAGCGATGACGTCCTGCTGGCCGTTCCGGAAGAAGAAGCCGGTCGTGCCTGCGCCTCCGCCGCCCCCGCACCAGCAGACGGTCCCGAAGCCCGTACAGTTTCCGCCTCCGCCCGCGATCGAACAAGGGCCTTCCGAACCGCCGATTCCCGAAGAGCCGCACGAGGCGATTCCACCGCCCCCACAGAAGAAACGGCCTTCTCCATCCGGCCCAAGAGTGCAACCTGCGCCCACGCCTCAAGAGCCTGAGCCCGAACCCGAGCCACCACCGGCTCCCCCATCACCCTCCCTCCAGCCGATGCTCAGCGCTCAGCAGAAGCAGGAACTGGAGGCGATGGTGCACAAACGGATTACCAGCGCCCGGCTCTCGCTCGCCTCGATTCAGAATCGCTCACTCAATCCCGAACAAAAGGCGGCGGTAAACCAAATCCGCATCTTCCTCGAACAGGCGGAGGATGCCAGAAAGACCGATCTGATCCGCGCCAATAATCTTGCGGAACGGGCTGACGTCCTCGCCCGCGATCTCGTCGCTGGCCTGCGCTGACACACACCCATAGATTCCTGGCCTGGGAGTCGCAGCAGAGAAACGCCGCTCCAACCCCAGGCCAGTCCGACGACTGAAAGGATCGACCGTCTTACTACTTGTCGTTCGACGCCAGTTGGGCGCTATCGCCGTATTCCGCCGCGTATAGCTTTATCTCAACCCTGCGATTCTGCTTCCGGCCGTCGCGGGTCTTGTTGTCGGCGATGGGAGATTCGCTCCCATATCCCAGAGTGTGGACGCGATAAAGCGGTATCTTGTGTTCCATTGTCAGGTACCGCACGACTGCGGCCGCGCGGCGGCGGCTCAGTTCCAGATTGTGGCTGTCCGGCCCGGTTTTGTCCGTGAAACCTTGAACCTCAATCACGAAGTGTTTCGTGGACTCGACCTTCCCGGCGGCCTCATCCAGCTTCGACCGCGCCTCATCGGTCAGTTCGCTCTTGCCGAAATTGAACAGGACATTCTCCTCGAATATCAACTTGTAGTTGTCGATGTTCTCGATCTTCTGATGGGCCTGATCGGCTCGTCCCAGCCCGCGCTCAGCCAAAGAGCGGGCGTCCGTAGCGCTCTTCCCGGCGAGTGAAGCCTGTTCGTTCGCGCGCGCGGCCTCCGTCGCCGCCGCAGCGGCTTTGGCATCCGCGGACATCGCACGTTCGTCGGCGCGCGAAACGCCCCGCTCCAGTTCTTCGATCGAGTTTCCCTGCTCGCCGGTCTTCTTGTCCAGCTCGCCGATCCGCTGTTCGAGCGGACTTACCGTTGTGCGTACAAACTTCTTGGTGGCGCACCCCGAACTGATAGTTACGGCAAGCGCCACGACAGCCACGGGGAATATCCCAGTTGCGAATCTCATACTTGTTTCCTCCAATCTCGTGCAATCCTTTGCGATTCTCCTCAGCCTCAGAGGCGGATGGGCTCCTTGAGCTCAAACTGGAGCAGTGTTTCGGCTGGAAATACGACGTTCTTCTTTCCGGTTGCGGCCGCTCCGGCAGTGCCTGCCGCCGCGCCGGTCGCTGCCCCAATGGCAGCTCCCTTTCCACCGCCGGCGATAGCGCCGACAATCGCGCCCACACCGGCGCCGCCGCCGATCAGCGCGGTGTTCCGCTTCTTATGGTCGCCGGTGGCGCGGCCTACCGAAGTCGTCGACAGTTGATGCGCCTTCCCTCCGGACTCGAACGAGTCCAGGGTCAGGCTCATATATCCACGGCCGCGAAGACGCCCCGACGATTTCGCTCCGGTCACGTGCCCCGTGACCTGTGTGCCCTTCGGAATCGCCACCCTGTTTCCCGCCATCACTGGCTCATCAAGAGTTGCAGTGAAGGCATCGCCGGACTGATGCTGTTCCGTGCCAACGGAATGATCCAGGCGTACACGCAACACTGATCCCGCCGGAATTTCAAGGGTTCTCTCGGGCGCCGGCCTCCCGACGCTCCTCGTTTCCGCTGCCGCCGAATCCGCCGGTTCGGCCGTCGAAGTTTCCGGCGTCCCCGGGGGTCTGCTCTGACAACCAAGAAGTGCGACAACGGCGAGCGGGGCCAGGTATCGGAAAATCTTGTGTTTCATGACGTTCCCTCCGGAATTTTTTCCTGAATAGCGTGCAATTTCTGCACGCTATTCACTGTAAGCCATTAGCTGCCTGCGATTTATCCAAACACAGCCACTCAATAAGCACGCCGAGTGCCACGCTTGCGGCCCATCCGGATGGCTTGATATGCTGCTCGCCGATGAAACCAGGATTGCTGCTTCTTATTGCACTGTCCGCGGCGGCCGCCGACGATTTCGTGCTGATCCGCGGCGGAGAAGTGCGTCCCGGCATACGCATCGACGAGTTTGAAATCCTCGATCATCCCGTGACCAACGGTGAGTACGCTCTGTTCGTCGCAGGGACGGGACATCCGGCGCCTCTACACTGGAGCAATGGACGAATTCCACCCGGAATGGAAACCTGGCCGGTCAGCTTCGTCAATCGCTACGACGTGGCGGAGTACCTTAAGTGGCGCAGCCAAAAAGAAGATCGTCTCCACCGCCTGCCCACAGCCATGGAATTCGAATGGGCTGCCCGGGCCGGGGCCGCGAACGTCAAGTATCCGTGGGGCGACGCGGCTCCGGACGGTAAGGCCAACTACGACCCGTCGGGAACGCGTACCTTTGCCGAGTGGCGCCAGTACTTGAAGCCCGTAAAGAGTTACCCACCTAACTCATGGGGCCTCTATGACATGGCCGGAAATGTCTGGCAGATGGTAGACACGTATCCCGATCCGGCAACCTCCCGGTTCGTCTACCGAATCACTTCGCCTGTGGAACGTGAAGGCGCACTCGCGGGCGGCTCCTGGGCGCGCGCCGAATACTACCTGCGGTGCGGTATCACAGGTAACGCCTCGTCCGGAATCCGCCATCCGGACATCGGATTCCGTGTGGTCCGCGAGCCCGTCGGCGCCACGCATTTCCAGCGCCAGAGTCGCCGCCTGATCGCCACGCCCGCCGGCAATGCAGCGGTCTTCCTAAGCTGGCAGCTCCTGCCGGGCGACCCACCCGATGCCGAATTCCACGTCTATCGAACTCTTCGCCGAGACGCCTCAGGCGTGCGCGTCACTTCGCAACCGGTCATGAACTCGACCAGTTTCATCGATCGCGATGCACCGCCCGAAGGCCGGGTGTACTACCGCGTGCGCCCGGTCATCCGAGGGGGAAAGCCGGGCCTGCCCTCGGAATGGGCGGGTGTCGAGCCCGGCCGGCCGCGCACAGGTCTGATCGCGGTCTTCCAGCCCACGGCCCAGAGCGGCGGCTTCACGCCCGTTTTCGGTGACCTCGACGGCGATGGAACCCTTGATGCCATCCTCCGGCTGAATAATGGCATTCAGGAGATGTCCCGCGACCCCGGTGTGCCGGTGGAACTGGAGGCATTCACCAGCTACGGAAGGAGCATCTGGCGGCGGCCGCTCGTCCGTCATGACCAGTGCTTCGGCAGTTCGAGCAACGTGCCGGTTGTCGTGTACGATCTCGACGGCGACGGCAGGGCCGAGGTCATCGCACGCGCCGCCGAAGGCGATTCCGTCTATCTCGCTGTGCTCGATGGAATGACCGGCCGCATCC
>DATIFQ010000019.1:0-6878 GCA_035455185.1 Bryobacteraceae bacterium
ACGGCCTCCATTAAGGGGATGGCGGCGGCATAATCCCCGCGCGCGGCGAGGGTGGCATAGAACTTGGGCCTGGAGAGGTTCGGGTCGAGAGCAATCGCCTTGCGGGCTGCTTCGCTCGCCCGTGTCCATTGGCGCGCTTGCGCATGCCGGCGCGCCTGCGCGAGCCACCCGTCGGCGGTTTGCGCGACCGCGTGTGTTTCAAGCAGCAGGAAAAACAACAGCGGAAAGAGGGCGCCGCAAGCCATCGTCTTCCATGCCCTACGAGGGTGGCAGACGACCAACGGCGATCGTCCGCCCCACGAGACAAAAGGCACAGTATTTCTAATGCACAACTCTAATAGTCGAGGCGCAGGGCAAACAACATCTTTCTCATATTGCCGGCGCTCGTCACTAAGCCAAAGTCTCCCCCGCTGATATTGGTGCTGGGATTAGAAAAATTCGCCCGATTAAGCAGATTGAAGATCTCCCAACGAAACTGCAGCCGAGCCTGTTCCTTCAGTTGAAAGTTCTTGGCGAGGATCATATTCCAACTGTGCCCGCCGGGCCCGGTCAGGATGTTGCGGGCCGAGTTGCCGTAGTAACCCCGTCCGTCAACCGGCTGGACAAACGCTTCCGAGTCGAAGATCGGCGATCCGCCCTTGATTCTGTCGCGCATGCCGCCGGAGTCAAGATTACCGTCGCCGATGCGATCTGGACGCCCACCGAACTGGTTCGTGTTGGCGGGATCGGTCCCCGAAAAGGACGGGCTCAACCGCCGGCCGGTCACCATGGTGGTGATGCCGGAAAACTGCCAGCCTCCAAGGACGTAGTTGGGAGCGCTGGCGAGGCCGTTCAAAAACCTCTTGCCCCGCCCGAACGGGAGTTCGTAAATGTAGCTGAAGCGAAGCTGCTGGCGGCGAACCCAGTCGTCATCCCCCCGCTCCAGGTAACGCGAATACTGATTCTGGCTGTAGCTCTGTGCATAGTTGCTCAGAGCGACATCCGTTAGCGCCTTGGCCCAGGTGTAATTCGCGTTTAACGAAAGCCCTCCGGACATTTTGCGGTCAGCCTGGATATTCAAACCGTGGTAGATGGAGGAGCCCCCGGACTGTGTTAGGGAGACAGCGTTGAATCGCTGGTAGGGCCGCCGCGCCGAACTGTACGGCTCAGTGCTTGGATGCAGCAGATTCAAGTCTTGCACAAAAGGAATATTCTTAGCCTTAGTGCCCACGTAACCGATCTCAACCGCAGTATTCCAGATCTGCCGTCCTACCGACACATTCCATTGCTGCGTTCGTTCATTGGGGAACTTCACACTCAAACCAGCGACACCCTGTAACCCCGAAAACTCAGAAGTCGTGACGAATGGGCGTGGAAACCGTATGCTCGGTTGGTTGCCTTCGATAAAAAAGGACTCAGTGGATTGCCACGGCCCGCCGGTTGCATTCAAGCCCAGGGAACCCGGCCACAATTGCGAATAAAGCCCGTACCCAAGCCGAACAACTGTCGTAGCATCGGCAAAGGGGCGTATCGCCAGCCCAAACCGTGGACTCCAATTGTTGGAATCCTTCTCCATCAGGCTGCGAGTAGGGAACCCGGCCTCGGAGGCGGACTTGATGGGCAGGGTTGCCGCCACTGCCGGCACGAGATCGGTGGGAATCGAGGTCCCTGCAGTGACTAGGGAACCGGTGCTGGGATCAAAAGTGAACAACCGGTCATATTTGTCGACCCAAGGGCTCTGGTATTCGTAGCGCAACCCATAGTTGAATGTGATTGACTGATTTATCTTGAAATCGTCCTGAAAATAAAACCCTACCTGGGTGCTGCGCAAGTAGGCACTGGGACGCGCGATGGCGCGCTCCGCATAGCTCGGGAATCCCAGTAAGAAGTTCGCGTATGCCAAGCCGCTGAGCCGATCGTCAAAATTATACGCACCTCGCAATGAGGTAGGATTATTTACGTCGTTGACCTGATAACGGCGCACATCAGCGCCCATCTTAAACGTATGGCGGCCGCGGTACCAGGAAAGGTTGTCAACCGCCTGATAGTCGTTTTGTACTGAAGCATAGGAGTTCACCCAGGTACCGGTGCTTTCAAAAGGAATCGCGCCCGAGAAACTGAAATTAGGCAGCCCTCCAATGGCCGGATCGTTGGCGGGGTTGTCGATCCCCTCAATGCCAAGATCCGGCTGCTTACCGAAATTGTAGTCACTGCCGAAATAGCCGTTTCTACTATAGCCTAACTTACCCTCATTCACCAAAGTCGGGCTGAAGGTGTGAGTGTCTGAAATTACCACAGTTCGGCCAGGAACATTGCCATAAAAGCTACTACTTCCGTACCCGTCCTTCATGGCGCCTTTGATTACGTCATGATTATGGATGGTCAGACCGACACGAACAAAAAGAGTGTTGCTATTGGTGATCTTGTGATCCACTCGGGTTGAGAGTCCATCGGCATTGAACTTGTAGCCGGGATCCGCATAGAAGTTCTCGGTGATGCCAAAATCTCCGAGTCCAGTAAGATTAGGGTCCGGATAAACGAGATCCTGGACCGCCCTGGACACGGAGCTGATCCGATCCCCCGGTATTTTATTGTCGTTAAAAGGCACGCCCGTCAATGGGTCGACGATTGTGATCTGACCAAGAAGGGCCGAGAAATCTCCCTGGCGGAAAGCGGGAGGTGGGACAGAGGTCCGCGTGCGGCTCCCCGTGCGATAACGGGCGCCGCTGTAGTGGAAAAAGTAGAAGGTCTTGTCGCGCCCGTCATAGATTTTGGGCAGGTAGACGGGGCCGCCATTGTTTATCGCAAACATGTTGTGGTTTTCGAACGACGGCTTGGTGGGATCGTTCCACGCCCGGGCGTTGAATCTGGAATTGAAATTGCCCCAGTAAAAACTGCCATGGAAGCCGTTGGAGCCTGACCGGCTGATCATCGACATCTGGGCCACCTGGGAATATTCGGCCGAGTTGTTGGCGGTCATCACCTTGAATTCCTGGTAGCTTTCAATATCGCCGCCTGGAAAGCCATTGGCGGTCTGCCGGCTGCTGACGACATCGTTAACGACGATGCCGTCGGAGGTGAAATTATTGGCGGTATCGCGGGCCCCGTTGATGACAACGCCACAACAGCCGTCAACACCTCCGCTCTGGACGCCGGCGGTTACGAAGACCACGTTGGGCCATCCGCGGCCATAAACACTCTGAGGTAGTTGGACGAAGTCCTGTGTGCTCTTGACATTCGAGAGGGCCGCCGTTTCGGTCTCGAGTAGACCGACGTCTCCCGTGACCGTCACGGTGGTTGCGGTCTCGCCAACTTGCATGCTTGCGTCCACTCGTTTGATCTGACTTGACTCCAGAACGATCCGGTTTCGCACGAAAGTGTTGAACCCGGTCGAAGTCACGCGAACTTCGTAGCTCCCCCGCTCCAGCCCGGCGACGCGATAATCTCCGTTTTGATCGGTCATTATCTGCCTCTTAAAGCTGGTGCCTTCGTTGGTGACCTCTACCGTGGCCCCGACGATGACCCCTCCAGATGGGTCAGTCACGGTCCCCAGAATGGTGCTTTGGGTGGACTGTCCCTTCATGTCGACCGTTGCGAGCAGCAAGAGGCTGGGCACAAGCAGCAGGAAGTAACGCTTTGCGGAGTACCCCATCTTCCACCTCCCAGTGGAATAGTCACAATTTACCCGGAACCGTGACTTTCTGGCGACCAGAAGCCGGAGATTCGTTTGCTAACTATATAATATTAGCTCGGGGTTCTGTGTCAAGAGAATAAAGCGCGCCGGGCCAGAAAGTGAGTGCTCGGGCTCCGGACTGGATTAACACAGCGCCGGAATTCGGAGGGTGCCAGCTCTCAAACTGAGAGGAACTACAGTAAGGCAAGAGAAAGTGCTCTAATTTCGGAAAACTTCGTAGTCAGGAAGAAGTCGCTCTCTATCAGCCTGTTGATCTGGTGCGTGTAAATTTCCACGCCGATCCTCGCAGGCCACGGGAAACGATGGCCTGCGCTACGTACGCCGACCCCAAAGGTGTGCATTGTCTGTTACTGTATCCAGAAGTCCGGAACTGGAGGACGCTATGGATTCGAAAGCCGGTTGGAACCGGAGAAGGTTGTTGCAGGCCGTGGGCGCGAGCGTGCCCACGTTGAAACTCGTCGGGGTTGCCGCCTCCGCCGCACAAGGGGACGGCGCCAAGTTCACACCCATCGACCTTAGCCCTTACTTCAACGCGTCGTCGGCGGAATTCGGTCCCCGCGGAATGGGCCGTCAGACGGGAGCACCCGGCGCGCGAGGCGACGTCCTGATTCGTCCGCCGGGCGGAAAGCAGGAGCTTCAGGGCATTCCCTTCCTGCTGGGGCCGGAGGACGTTCAACAGAAGTCGTGGATCGCGGTCAGCACGGCCGGGCAGCCATGGGCTGCTCCAAAGATTGAGATCCCAATCGGACATACCGCCCCATGCCTCTGCCTGGCGCAGTTCTGCGACTGGGATCCTAACGAGATCGATCAGAGCAGCTTCGAGAGCATCGAGCATCTCGGGCAAAAGCTGGCCGAGGCCACGCTGGTATACGAAGACGGATCTGAGTTTTCGGCACCCATCCGGCGGCGCCTTGAGGTCCATGCTCCGTCAATTTCTTTCGGCTACCAGTGTTTTCTCGCTATGCCGAGCAGCACTTGGGAACCGGCGAAGCTCACCGATCCGCTTCCCAATGGCCTGGGATGGGGGAACTTGCAGACGGTGGCCAAGGGTAAGAGTCCCGGGCAGGCGCCGTTGTGGATCTGGGCGCTGGAAAATCCCAATCCCGACCGCAAGGTGAAGGCGCTGCGGGTGCGGGCAGTGGCCGAAGATCCCGTGGTGCTCTGCGGGCTGACACTCTTTCACGGGCGCGAGCACCCGTTGCGCAGGGAGAGGCGGACACTGTACCGCATCACGCTGCCCAGCCCGACGGCGGAAGAAAAGGGCCGCTGGACAGTCGAGGTAGATCTGGGTGTCGTGGTGCGCACGTACGTACTGCCGGAGTTCGACCCCGAGTCGTGGCTACGAGCCGACGGCGCAGGATTCGGCGAGCGGAGCGCGGAGCCGAGCCAGTCACGGCATCTGTACGCCGAAATCGCGGCGAGCGCCGATGCAACGCTTGAAGTCCGCGATACAGCGAGTGGCGGGCGTTACCAGTTTGACCTGATCCGTGCAGTGCCGGGACAGGAGCTGGAGGCGCGCCGCGGGAGCTCGCGCATCGAAATCCTGGAGCGCGAGAAAACGTGGATTCACGGCCAGGTGGTGGATTCCGCCACGGGGCGTCCGACGCCGGTGCGTCTTGCTTTCCGCTCCAAGGCGGGCCGGTACATTCCTCCCTACGGACACCGGACGGAAATCAACGGCGGGTGGTTCCAGGACTACGCCGCCGACGCCAAGATCAGCTCGAATTCCTACGCGTATGTGGATGGGACGTTCCAGGCCGAGCTGCCGGTGGGAGAGTTGTACGTCGAAATCAGCAAGGGATTCGAGTACAAGGCGATCCGCGAGAAGCTGGAAATCCAGCCGTCGCAGCGTGAGTTGAAGCTACAGATCGGCAAGCACGCGGACCTGCGCTCCAAAGGATGGGTGACCGCGGATACGCACGTGCATTTTCTCTCGCCGTCAACGGCGGTGCTCGAGGCGCAGGCCGAAGGGCTGAACCTCGTCAACCTGCTCGCCGCGCAGTGGGGCGATCTTTACACCAACGTGGGTGATCTGCCGTTCGGGCCGCTCACCTCGCCGGACAAAGAGACCGTCGTGTGGGTGGGCACGGAGAACCGCCAGCACCTGTTGGGGCATATCGGGCTTCTCGGCGGCCGCGGCGAGCCCGTGTTCCCGATGTCGGCGGACAATCCGTCCGAGGCTTTTATCGGTGATCCTTTGTGGAGCAGCATGGCCGAGTGGGCGGACGCCTGCCGCAAACGGGAGGGCGTAGTGGTGGCGGTACATTTCCCGAACCCCTTCGCCGAACTGGCGGCTGATATCGTGCTGGGCAAGATTGACGCGGTCGAGTTGTATCCTCAGGGCGACGGCGGATTCCGAACTCGTGGGTACAACGACTGGTACCGGTATTTGAACTGCGGCTATCGCGTGACAGCGGCGGGTGGAACGGACAAGATGGGCACGTACACGCCGGTGGGCGGCAACCGCACGTATGCATACATCGGCCAGGAGCAGTTCGACTTCTCCAGTTGGGCAAAGGCAGTTCGCGCCGGCCGCACCTTCGCGAGCAGCGGACCGCTGCTGCTGTTCCAGGCAGACGGGCGAATGCCGGGCGGCGAGATCCCGATGCGGAAGGGTGAGGCCGCGGTCGAGGTGTCTGTGGAAGCGAACAGCCATGTACCTTTCCACCGGATTGAGATCGTACACAACGGCCGTGTCGTCGCCTCGCGTGAAGAGAAGGCGGGGACCAAGCGGATGGCGTTCTCGGAATCCGTGAAAGTGCAGGCGCCTGGGTGGCTGACGGCGCGGTGTTCGTCGACGCTGGGGCCTTCCCTGTCGGCACGGTTCGGGATCGCGGCGCACACATCGCCGGTTTATCTGAGTGTTGCAGGAGAAGAGCAGTTCTCCGAGCCGGCTCTCACGTACCTCTTGACACTTGTGGAGGGCACTCGGGGCTATGTGGAGAAGCTGGCAACTCGCCCTGACACGGAGAGCTTCGCACGAGTGTTGAAGGTGTTCGCGGACGCGCGTGAGCACCTCCACAGGCGGCTGCACGAGCAGGGCCGATAGGGCGAAGGGAGCCCAAAGAAGATATTCCGGTCGTATCTGCTGCTTTTGCCTTATAATCGGCCCCGGGGAAAGGCGCAGACATGAACCACTGTCTGAAGTTGTTCGGACTCCTCTTCGTCTTCGCGACCCTGGCCGCGACAGACCAACCGGTGGTTT
>DATIFQ010000020.1:0-2034 GCA_035455185.1 Bryobacteraceae bacterium
GAAAAGCCTCATAGGCAGCTTTTGCCTTGGCCTTGTCCCCCGATAGCGCGAACACTCTACCGAGTTCCAGGTGCGCCAGCGGGCCTATGGGATCCAGCCCTACGACACCGCGATGATCGAGAATCTTCTGAAACTCGGCAGCCGCTTCCGCCCAGCGGCGCGCAGCAGTGAACGCCTCGCCGCGCACATAGGCCGAGTGCAAACCGCCGAGATAATGATGAGCGAAGTTCAGGCCATTCGCCGCCAGTTCATATCGAAGAGCGGTTTGCAGCCGCTCGACGCTCTCTGCGGGATTGCCCCGCCCCAGTGCGGCTAACGCACGAAGAACCGGTACGTAAGTAAATTTGGCAAACGTATCTTCCGGGAAGTGTCTTTCCAAATGACAAAGTCAAGGCCTTTCTGTAAATTCATTCTTCCCGCGCGATCGAGCCACTGTTTTCCATCCGTAAGTAGATCTTTTCCGTTTCCCACTCCTCACTGATTTCCATCAGGACGGCGCTGACCAGCCGCAAGAGGGCGGCCTCGTTCGGGAACAGGGTCGCCACCCTGGTCCGGCGCTTGATCTCTTTGTTGAGGCGCTCAAGCAGGTTCGAGGTGCGGAGGCGGCGCCGGTGCGACGGCGGCAGCGCGAAAACGGTCAGCCCATCCGGCACGTTGGTTGCCAGCCAAGCGGCGAGCTTGGGCGCAGTTTTCTCGTACTTGCGCATGGCGAGTTCCAGTTGGCGATCGGCCTCAACCCGGTCGGGCGCGTCGAAAATCGCCCGGAGGTCTGCGGCCACCTCGCTGCGCATCGAGACGCGCGGGACGTAGTGGCCGGCATTCTGCTGGAGGTGAAACTGACAGCGCTGCCAGGGCACGCCGGGAAGGCGGCCTTCGCGCGCCGCCTTCAGGCCGGCGTGGTCGTCGCTGACGATCAGCTTGACGCCGTGCAGCCCGCGGTCCTGGAGACCAGCGAGAAACTCGCGCCAATGTACTTCGGCCTCACTGAGCGAAACGCTCACGCCCAGCAGCGTCCGGTGTCCTTCCGGATTGATGCCAACCGCGATCAGGACCGCGCAGGAGACCACCGATCCCCCATGTCTTACCTTCTCGTATCGGGCATCCAGCACCAGGTACGGGATCTCGCCGAGCGGGCGTTGTCGCCATGCGGTCAGCTCCTCATCCAGGAGCTGGGCGGCGCGGCTTACCTGCGTGCTCGACACTTCCAGCCCGCAGAGCTGCTGCATGACGTCGGTCACCTTGCGCGTGGAAACGCCCTGGACGTACATCTCCGCAACGGCCAGCTTCAGGGCCCGCTCGCTCCGGACGCCCTTCTCCAGTGCCGAGGGGTAGAACTCCACCCCGCGGGTCTGGGGTACCTGGACGGTCATGGCTCCCAATCGGGTTTCCAGCGTCTTGGGCTTGAAACCGTTGGCATAGCCCCGCCGGCGCTCGTTTCGTTCATAGGGACCGGCCTCGAGCACCTGGCATCGTTCGATCCGCATCGCCTCGTTGAGCATGATCCGCACGGCCTCCGCCATCTGCGACAGGCCGGATTCACAAAGCAGTTGAACCACCGTTTCGATTACGCTAGAGTCTGGTTGGTGGGCCATTTCAGTCTCCTTTCTCTGGAATTCGCCTTCCACAAAAGGAAAACAGATTTGGCCCGCCCAGCACAAGTCCGCCCGATTTTGTTTTGACCCTCCGCTCCGGCTCGGTTCCCTCGCCTCCACTCCGGGCCAAAACAAAATCGCTTCAATTGCTCTGAACGGAATTTACAGAAAGGATGTTACACCAACAATTCCGCCGTTGTTTCGCTGTCGAATTCATGAGCAACACCGAGGGAACCAACTCGGGTCTGATCCATATGTTCTGCGCTGGGGATCGGCCGGTGTTGGTGACGAGAAAATCAAACCCTACATGTGCGGCCGCATCGTCAATGGTCAATGGGGTAGCAACTGAGGCGTCGATCACAAGCCATGGACGATCAGCAGACTCAAACTGCATTCTCATCAGGGAAAGCTGCTGGTCTGTCGTGTTCGCCTGACGGACCAT
>DATIFQ010000021.1:0-3779 GCA_035455185.1 Bryobacteraceae bacterium
TAGTGTATCCGCAGCGAATGCCGCCTGGTCGCGGCTGATGGTGAGCGGCGGGCTGAGTCGCACCGTGTTCTGGCCGGCTCCGAGCACGAGCAGCCCGCGCTCGAAGGCCATCCGAACGACGCGGTCGCGAAACTCGGGAGCACGCTCCCGTGTGGCCTGGTCGCGGACGAACTCAATGCCTATCATCAACCCGAGGCCCCGGACGTCGCCGACCCAAGGGAAGCGCCGCGGCCAGTCGTGGAGGCGGTCCATGAGAAATGCACCCATCCGGGCTGCGTTGTCGACCAACCCCTGCTCGAGCAGTTCGATCGTTGTCAGGGCGGCTGCCACAGCGACGGGGTTGCCTCCGAATGTCGAGGCGTGCGCCCCGGGCTTCCATTGCATCAGTTCCGCGCGCGCGATCGTGGCGCCGAGCGGCATTCCGCTCGCGATACCCTTCGCCACCGCCATGACGTCTGGGATCAGGCCGAAGTGTTCCGACGCCCACATGCGGCCGGTGCGTCCCATGCCGGACTGCACTTCATCCGCGACGATGAGGATGCCGTGCCGGCGGGCGAGCGCCTGTAACTCGTCGAAGAACTTCTGCGGCGGCACCACGTACCCCCCTTCTCCCTGCACGGGTTCGAGTACGATTGCGGCCGTTTCCTCAGCCGGGAGGACCGTTTTCAGAAGCTGGTCTTCGATAGCCCTGACGCACTCGACGGCGCAGGTGTCGGGCTGTTTCCCGTACGCGCAGCGGTAGCAAGAGGCGTACGGAACGTGGTGGACGCCGGGAACGAGCGGTCCGAATCCGCGCCGCTGCACCGTCTTGCTCGCCGTGAGCGAAAGCGAGCCCAGTGTGCGGCCGTGGAACCCGCCGAGAAAGGCGATGAATTTGTCGCGGCCGGTGTGATAGCGCGCGACTTTCAGCGCTGCTTCGATCGCCTCGGTGCCCGAGTTGCCGAAGTAGACCCGCCGGGGCTCGCTGCCAGGGGCGAGGGCGGCCAGGCGTTCGGCAAGCTCCACCATGTTTTCGTAGTAGAAGTCGGTTCCGGACATGTGGATCAGCCGCCCAGCCTGCGCCCGGATCGACTCAACGACCTTCGGGTGGCAATGGCCTGTGGCGACGACCGCGATGCCGGCGTTGAAATCCAGAAACCGGTTCCCGTCCACGTCCTCGACGATTGCCCCCTCGCCCCGCGCGGCGACCATCGGATAGGACCGCGTGTACGACGGCGAGATCACACGCCGGTCGCGCTCGATCACCTCACGGGCGTTGGGGCCGGGCAGTGGAGTCGAAATGCGGGGAAGATCGGGACGGACCGCCTCGGCAGTTCTCTTCATCTTCCTAACCTCCTGAGTACTGGGAAATTCCTGAAAAGAAAGAGATGGGCGGGCAGTATCAGTCGCAGCCGAACAGGGCGGGCCGGGCGATGGCTGGCCGGACCTTCATACCTTCATTCTACGCCTCCCTCCGGAGGTTGGGAAGTGGGCTATCCTTATACGCATGCAGGGGTTGCGGTTCGTCTGCCAGGCGGAGTGCACAAAGTGCTGTGAGGTCTCGGGCTATGTGTATCTCACCGAGCAGGATCTCAAGCGGGCGGCAGCGCATCTGGGGATGAGCGCGCCATCGTTCGAGAAGAAATACATCTACCGTACGAAGCACCTCTTGCGCCTGCGAAAACCGCGCGGATCGCAGTGCCATTTTCTCGAGAAGGGCGGCTGCTCGATCCATCCGGTGAAACCCCTGCAATGCCGGGTGTTCCCGTTCTGGCCGGAGAAAATCGGGTCGCCCACAGCCTGGCGCGAAACCGGCCGCATGTGTCCGGGGATCGGCGAAGGCCCCTTGATCCCGATTGATGGAGTCATGCGCGTCGCCAACGAGATGAGAGAGGCCTATATGGGGATGTACAGCCGGCCGGGCCGTGTGACCGGCTAACTGACCCCTCCCGGAGAAGGGCATTGTGATCAGGGAAGCGCTGAGATTAGCCGGCTTCCAGGCTCTCAAGCCACTGGAACGCCGCCTGCTGGAGGAGCTCAGCGCGCGGCTTGGCCCGGGAGCCCAGAAATTACTGGCCGCACAAATCGGGAGAATTAACCTCGTTCAAAGACACGGCAAGGCGACGGAAGTCTGTCTCTATCGGGTGCTCTTCGGGTCGGTTCGACACGATCCTCGTTACCGGTTTCCCAACCAGTCGCTTGAGTGCCGGCTTGCGACTATCCGGTTCCGCGTTCCGGGCATGAATCCCGTTTGGGTCGCTGACATCTCCGTGGTTCGCGGATTTCTGTTCTCGATCGATTTCCGACCGCCCGCGAAGCCGATATTGAACCGTTCGGACATCGAAGTTGAGCATGTGAAGATACACGAGTCTCCCATGGAGGAGAAGCCGGCCCGATATCCGGAAGGGCCACGGGACCTGGACGCCGCAACCTTCCCTCCGAACGGCTGGTTCGCGCCCTGGCGAGATCGATACCGTCTCAGCAATGTGACGCCTCCTCTGGCGGCTGCTGAGAGGGAACGGCGGTTGGCAGAAATTGATGCAAGTCTTCCAGAGGACTTCCTCTTTCTTGTTAGTCAGACAGACGGAGTGACTGTCGAGGGACAGTGTTCGCGGGCTTCGATTCTTGGACTGGCAGCAACCTACGCGGTTTCACTGGAGAACGGCAGGCATTATCTTCTTGCGCAGTTGGGGGATCAGGGCTATTTGGGAACGCCTGCAGGAAACGGAGGAGGACGGGTCGTGTTTCTCGGCTTCGACGGTTCGTTTCGCTTCGTCGACGGTTTTCGCCCGGCAGTTCAACGCTTCGTCGAAACAGGAGTGGTATGAGTTGGCACGTGTCCAAGAGAAGCGGTCGTCAAGCCAATGACTACTGCCAGCCGGGCGGGTCTGAATGCCGCCAGGGCCTGTAGCTGCAAATGAAGATAACGTGGCTCGATTTTCAGGCCTACGGCACTATTCTGGTCGCCTCGCATCTTGTCGCTTACCTAACTGCACCACTATGGGGTATGGCATATTGGGTCGAATTTGCCGCCGTCAGCGTTATCCTGTGTTTGGTCTGGAGGAAATATGAGGACAGGTCCAGACGTCAATGGAGAAGAAACGAGGATCCGCTAAGAACGAGAACCGAGAGCATGAGCATCCAGGAAGCACGCGGGGCCGCTCACGAAGTTCTCCGGGACCCGGCGAAGTTTCGAACGGTCCCAGTTGTGGACACTTGGCTTCCCCGAGGTGAACAGTTACCGTCAGCCGTGCGAGAGTTGTTCGGAACGTATTCCTCAATCGAAGTTGTCGCTGGTGAAGCCCGTTTGTCACAAGACCTCATCTCCGCGTCTGAATTTCACCCGGGGTGGATACGGATCGGAACGGATATGGACTTTACCGAGATCGCAGTCCGCCCAGGTGACGAAGGCGTATATGAGTTTGACGGTTCGGAGTCCACGCAGAACGACTTTGATCAAGCTTGTTCATCCAGTGTCTACCATTGGATTGTCATGACGGCTGAGAACTTATACGGGGCATGAAGGACGGGTGGCGGACCGGCAAGACCAGGGAAACGGGGGGGCGCCTACAGCGGGCCAAGCGGTGGGACGCAGCGCCCGTCCGATTTGACAGCGAGCGCCCAAGTCCTGTAGCCTAAGAATTTTACGGCAGTAATCGAAGAGGAAACGTCTGTCCATGAACACCGTATTTCCGTCCGGGAACGAGATCAAGCGCAACTGGTTCGTGCTTGACGCCGGCGACCAGGTACTGGGTCGAGTGGCAAGCAAAGCGGCCATGATTCTGATGGGCAAGCACAAG
>DATIFQ010000022.1:0-2679 GCA_035455185.1 Bryobacteraceae bacterium
CTCGAATATCCGCATCCAGGATCCAGCTGATCTTCCTAAAACGAATCCCCACGGCAAGCGCGTCGAGCGCCACATGGGCTCGGCGTCCCGGTCGGAATCCGTATGAGAAGCCGAGGAAATCCGCCTCGTAGATGGCGTTGAGCACTTCCGTCACGGCCCGTTGGACTACCTTGTCCTCAAGGGCCGCGATTCCCAGCGGCCGTTGCCGGCCATCGGGCTTCGGAATGTATGCTCGGCGAGAAGGTTTCGCCCGGTACGCTCCGCGTTGCACTCGCGCATGCAGGTCCTCGATATTTCGATCCAGGTCTGCTTCGTAGTGCTCCCACCTGACGCCGTCGACGCCGGGCGTCGCGTTCCTCCTGAGGTGATAGAATGCATCCCTCAGACGGTCCGCCGTCACGTGGTGAAGGAGCGCGCTGAATCGCTCTCCCTTATTCCTGATCGCTGCTTGTCGCACGCGCTCCAGCGCACTGGGCACGCATACTTCCCGGCTCTGTGTCCGGCGCGTGTTTTGCTGAAGCACGTTCTCCCTGGTCAGCCCCCTTCCCTCCGCCACCTCCGCTGCGAGTGTCCCCGCTTTGTTCGATGGCTTCGTCGGTATTATGGAGCTGTCTGTCGGTGGCGCCGAAGAGTTGGGCCAAAATGGCAGTCAGGAAGGGGCCAGCAGCGCAGTTACGCTATGGCCGATTCCGGCGCGTGCGAAAAGCACGACAGTGGGCGGCGGTGTCAGGAGGCCGGAATCTCCGGCGTAAGTGCGGGGTCGGCGCGATAGGATTTTCCCTTGAGCTTGAGGATGATGGCGCCCTCGACCAGGCGATCGAGGAACGCCATGGCTAGCGGACCATCGGACAGATACTCGCCCCACTTCTCGAAGTCCACGTTGGTCACCAACGCTGTAGACCGCTTCTGGTTCCGCGCGGCGATGATCTTGTAGAGCAGGTGCGCCGCCTCCGGACACTCGGCGCGCTCGATCTTATCGAACCCGAACTCATCGATGATGAGCAAGTCCGGATTCGCGTAGTAGCGCAGCCGAGCCGGAAGCGTTTTGTCAGCGAGCGACGCGGTGAGATCGGTCAGCAACTGGGCCGAGGTCCGGTACAGAACTCGATAGCCGTTGACACACGCCTTCTGCCCCAGTGCCTGAATGATGTGGCTCTTGCCAATACCACTCCAGCCGACCATAACCAGGTTGGTCCGGCGGCGAATGAAGTCGCTGGTGGCCAGTTCTTCGATCTGCAGGCGGTCGAAGGTCTTGGGGTTGAACTTCCAGTTGAAGCCTTCCAGGCTCTTGTCGTCGGCAAAGCGCGCCTGATGAATGCGCCGCGACACGGCGCGCTCGCGCCGGGCGTCGGCTTCTGCGCCCAACAGACGGTCGAGAAAGGCCAGATGCGACAAGGTCTCCTTTTCGGCGCGCGTCAGAACTTCATCCAACATCGCGGCTTCGACCGGAATGCGCAGCACCGCGAAGTGTCTCAGGCAGCGGTCGCGTAAAGAGCCGGATGCAGCGGCCAGATCAGTCGGGGTCGTAGTCAGCCGGTTCTTCCGGGTTGTCGTTTTCATGGTCCGCCGTTTCCTCGAGCAGCGCCTGGTAGTCGGCCGTGGAGCGCGAGCCCAGCCGGGTTTCGCGCAGAATGTCGTGGAGATGGTCGCGCGCTTCGATGACCAGCGCCTCCCTGGCCGACCGCGGTTTGGCCTGCGCGGCCAGAATCCTCTCCACGGCAGTATAGGAATAGGCGCGGTAACGGACCGCCCGCTCCAGCGCCCGTCCCAGATCCTCGCGGCGGTAAATAGCAAGAAGCGTGAGCACGCGCCCCGCTTCGTCCTTTCCGTTACGCCGGGATTTGAGCAGTCCGTCGAAGAACAGGATTCCGTCCGTTCCGAACTCCTCGAAGCGCTGCTTCAACAGTTCGCGCTTCTGCTGACTGTCGCGCGCGGACGCATGTTCCGGCCGATGGCGATTCTGGCCCGTCACTCCGGCCGGAAACAACTCGTGACGCGCGATCTCTTTGACGTCCGCGCCGTAGACGATGAGTTCGTCTTCGGTCACCCTCACCGGCAGCAGTTCTCCGATGCGTTGCCACGGCACGGAATAGAAGTTCTGCAAGTAGGGGATGAAGCCTTCCGGATTCACCGTCCGGTACAACACACGCGCGGTGTCGTAGGGCCGGGCGGGCAAAGCGATCAGATGCGGTTTCTCTTCCTCGAACAAGTCGATCGGACGGCGCTTGGTTTCGCGATGAATGCGTACATCGGCGGTCTCGGTGAGCCAGAGGGCGGCGATCTCGTTGAGATGATCGAGCGAGGTGAAGGTCCGTCCGTTCAGCAGGTTGGTTTCGATATAGGCGAAGGGTCTCTCAATTTTCCCCTTCGTTTGCGGGCGATGCGGCCTGCACGCCCAGGGCTGAAAGCCGTAGTGGGTGGCGAAGGACAGAAAGCGCGTGTTGTAGACGGGTTGGTCGCCGTCGTAGCTCGAGACCACGACTTTCATGTTGTCGTAGAGACAGGTCGCGGGTAATCCCTGAAACAGCTGGAAGGCCCGGACATGCTCGCGGATGGTGGTGGTGAAGTCCTGGTTCTCGACGAAGCGAATATATTGCCGCCGCGAATAACCAAGGATGAAGCTGAAGGCCTGCACACGCCTGCGCCCTTCGGCCGTGAACGGGATTTCATAGGTCGAAT
>DATIFQ010000023.1:0-8678 GCA_035455185.1 Bryobacteraceae bacterium
GCAGAACGGACCCATGCCCCCTATTGTTGCAGTTGCGTCGGTCTGGCGGGATGGGTATTTTGAGAGCGCGATGACCGGAAAGGAACGAATCGCGCTGACGATGCGGCACCAGGAACCAGACCGTGTGCCGGTGATGTGCCAGCTTTCGATCGGCCATTACAATCTGAACGGCGGCTACAAGCCGCACGAAATCTGGTACGAGACCGAGGCGTTTGCCGACGCCAGCGTGAAGCTGGCGCGGCGGTACGCGTTCGACGGCATCCTGGTGGTGCTGACGGGGCGGCCGCCGAATTATCTCGACGAGTCTGTCTCGATCAAGGCTGAAAACGATGGTGAATGGATCACGTGGCGTAACGGGGATCGCACGTTCATGCCCTGGGATGACATGCCGCACCACTATCCGGCGGATACGTCGAAGCCGGCGCGTGCAGACTTCGAAACCTTTGATCCGGATCGCGACCTCGACAGGGTGGACGAATACCTGGGGTACACGTGGAACGTTCTGTTTCACATTCAGGACGTGCCTGGCAAACCGGACGCCGGACTGCTGCGGCCCGGAGAGATGCCGGACTATCTGTTTCGCGCGTTCGACCTGGTGAAGGAGCGGGCGGGAGACGATCTGTCCATTCACGGGTCGATCTATTCGCCGCTCAGCCACTATTTCGAACTGTTTGGCTATGAAGAGGCGCTCACGGCCTTCGTTACCGATCCCGGGAAGGTGCACGCGATTCTCGAGCGCTTGGCGGGGAACACGATCGCTTGGGGCCGCGCGTTGGCGGCGCGTGGCGCCGATGCGCTGGACCTGTCGTCGGCGTTCGTCGCTGCACCGTTTCTCAGCCGCGGCATGTATCGCGAATTTGTGGTGCCGTACGAACGCCGAGTAAACGAAGCTCTGCGCGAGGCCGGGTGCATCGTCTACACGCACACCTGCGGGCGAATCGGGGACCGGATCGACCTGCTGGCGGAGACGGGAACGTGCGGCATTGACACGCTCGACCCGCCGCCGCTGGGCAACTGCGAGATTGCGGAGGCGAAGCGCGATTTCGGCGACCGCCTCTTCTTCAAGGGCAACATGAACTCAGTGGCCCTGCTGCAATACACAACGCAGGAAGAGGTGCGAGCGGAGGCGACGCGGCCGCTGCGGATCGGCAAACCGGGCGCGGGTTACATCCTCAGTACCGCCTGCTCGGTTGCGCCGCGTGTCGAACCGTGGAAGCTGGAAATGCTCGCGCCACTCGCCGAGGAGATTGGACGCTACTCATAGAAGCGCCTTGCCGGAGCGGCGCGCGGAGCGTACGCTGGCTCTATTTGAGGAATTGCCAGAGGAGGAACCATTCGTGTCCACCAGCGTAGCAGGGGTTTCGGGGGTGACTTATGTGGCCGAGCCAGGCCGCACGCATCCTTTAGGCGCTATTCCAGACCGCGAGGGTGTTAACTTCTCCGTCTTCTCGGCGAATGCCACAGGCGTGGAACTACTATTGTTCGAGTCGCATGACTCGCCGTTTCCGTTCCAGGTGATCGCTCTCGACCCGTACGTCAACAGGACCTTTCACTTCTGGCACGTATTTGTGCGCGGCCTGAAGCCGGGGGCGCACTACGCGTACCGGGTCGACGGCCCGTGGAATCCCGCGGCCGGGCACCGGTTCAACCGGAAGAAAGTACTCATCGATCCGTATTCGCGGGGGAACACGGACGCTCTGTGGGATCGGGCCGCGGCATGCGGAGCGGACGACAACGTGGCGAGCTCGATGCGGAGCGTTGTCATCGACACGGCCGGTTACGACTGGGACCGCGACCAGCCGTTGGATCAGCCGGTGAACGATCTGATCATTTACGAAATGCACGCCGCGGGCTTTACCAAGTCCCCGACATCGCGCGTAAGACATCCCGGGACGTTCTCCGGAATTATCGAGAAGATTCCGTACCTGAAAGGGCTGGGGATTACCGCCGTCGAGCTGCTGCCGATTTTCGACTTCGACGAGGCGGCCGTGCTTCGCGTGCATAACGGCGAGCCGCTCCGGAATTACTGGGGATACAGCACAATCAGTTTCTTCGCGCCGCAGTGCGCATATTGCGTGGACCCGGCAAAAGGGGCGCACCTCACAGAGTTCCGCGACATGGTGAAGGCGCTGCACAAAGCGGGGATCGCCGTGATTCTGGACGTGGTCTTCAACCACACGGACGAGGGCAATCACGAAGGGCCGGTTCTGTCATTCAAGGGATTCGAGAACAGCGTCTACTACTTCCTCGTGCCGTGGAACCGGGAGTTCTACTTCGACTTCACAGGCTGCGGGAACACGATGAAGTGCAACCATCCGATCGTGCAGAAGCTGATTGTGGAGTGCCTGCGGCATTGGGTTCAGGAAACACACGTCGACGGATTCCGCTTCGATCTGGGATCCGTACTGGCTCGCGGTGAGGACGGCGCGCCACTGGCCAACCCGCCGGTGGTGTGGCAGATCGAGCTGGACGAGTACCTGGCCGATACCAAGGTGATCGCAGAGGCGTGGGATGCTGCCGGACTGTACCAGATCGGATACTTTCCGGGCAACCGGTGGATGGAGTGGAACGGGAGGTATCGGGACGACATCCGGCGGTTCGTGAAGGGCGAACCAGGTCTGGTTGGCGCGGTGGCTTCGCGCATTGCAGGCAGCGCGGACATTTACCAGCCGGCCGGCGAACTGCCGGTGAACAGTATCAATTTCATCACGAGCCACGATGGATTCACGCTGAATGACCTAGTCTCCTACAACGAGAAGCACAACGAAGCGAACGGCGAACACAATCGCGACGGCGCGAACGACAACGATAGCTGGAACTGCGGGGTGGAAGGCGAGACGGACGATCCGGCGGTCGAAGCGCTGCGCGCGAGGCAGATCAGAAACTTCGCCGCCATTCTCATGCTCTCGCGCGGCGTGCCGATGTTCACGGCCGGAGACGAGATCCGCCGCACGCAGAAGGGAAACAACAACGCCTACTGCCAGGAGAACGAGATCAGTTGGTTCGACTGGGACCTCGTGGAGAAGAACTGGGATATGTTCCGTTTCTGGAGTCTGATGATCGATTTCAGAAAGCGGCACTCGACACTGCACGATCCGCATTTCTTCCGGGGGAGGGTGAACGGGCGAGGCGTCGCGGACGTGACGTGGCACGGGTGCAAACTGAACCAGCCCGGCTGGAACGATCCGGCGGCGAAGGCGCTCGCATTCACGCTGGGCGGCTTTGGCGGCGATCCGGACTTGCACGTGATGATGAACATGCACTGGGAGAGGCTGGAGTTTGAAGTGCCGGCGGTTCCCGGGCGGCGGTGGAGCCGGGCGATCAACACCGCACTGCCACCCCCCGATGACATCGCGGAAGCGGGGATCGAGGCCGCCTTCGATGGGAGCGCATGCGTGGTGGAAGGGCGCAGCATCGTGGTGCTGGTGTCGGCATGAGGGGCCGAGCGCGGCCGGGTATCGGGAAAGTCATGTAGAATGCCTCACTCGGAGGCATTTCTCACGATGCGTGTGATTCTCTCATTCGTTCTGGGTGCGGGCCTTGCGCTGGCGGCGCCCGCCTTGCGGATCACCGGCGGGGCCGTCGACGACCAGGTGTTCCAGCGCGGCCCCGGAAACACGGTCGATATCGCCCTTTCCGGCACCGCGGCTGACGCCGACTCCGAGCCCATCGAGGTTCGCATCACGCGAAAGTTCATTCCGGTGGAGGGGTGGGACTGGAAGGTCTCAGGCTCGGTCCGGCAGGACCAGTGGAGTGCGGAGTTGCGCGGCGTGCCTGCCGGCGGACCTTACCGGATCGAAGTTCGGGTTCACGGGACGACGGTATCGGACAGCGTGCGGAACGTGCTGGTCGGTGACCTGTGGGTCCTGGCGGGACAGTCGAACATGCAGGGCGTCGGCGACCTCGTGGATGTCGAACCACCGCATGAGCTGGTCCACAACTTCGATATGGCCGACCACTGGGTGGTGGCGGAGGAACCTCTGCACCGGCTGGTGGACGCAGTCGACCGTGTTCACTGGTCTCGCAACCCGCAAACGAAGGAACCGGAGCGGTTCGAGGGCGAGAGGCTGCGGAAGTACATTGCGGAGCGCAGGAAGGGGGCCGGCCTTGGACTGCCGTTCGCGGTGGAGATGGTCAAGCAGATGGGCGTGCCGATCGGCCTGGTTTCATGCGCGCACGGCGGGACATCGATGGACCAGTGGAACCCGGCGCTAAAGGACCAGGGCGGCGACTCGCTGTATGGTTCGATGGTGCGGAGGGTGCGTGAGGTTGGAGGAAAGGTCGCCGGGGTGCTGTGGTACCAGGGTGAATCCGACGCCAATCTGAAGGCCGCGCCCGAATTCCAAGCGAAGTTCGAGCGCTTCATCGCCGCGGTACGGGAGGACTTCGGGCAGCCAAATCTGCCTTTCTACTATGTCCAGATCGGCCGGCACGTCGCCGATGCAAACATGGCCGAGTGGAACCTGGTGCAGGAGGGCCAGCGGAACGCGGAGGAAAGTGCCGCGCGCTCGGGGATGGCACCGGCGGTCGATCTTTCGCTCGACGACAGCATCCACGTCGGGACGCAGGACCTGAAACGGCTCGGGCGGAGGCTGGCGAATCTAGCGCTGGGCCGCACGAGACGCGGTCCCAGGCCGTTGTCGGCGGTGTTCGGCGACGGCATGGTGCGGGTTGTGTTCAGCGATGTCAACGGGCGGCTTACGTCCAAGGCGCGCATCGCAGGGTTTTCGATTCACGACGCCAGCGGAGCGTCTGTCCCGCTCATCTACAAGGCACAGGTGGACCCGGTGGACGGGAGCGCGGTGCTGCTTTTCATCGGAGGAAAGCTGCCGGAACGTGCGACACTGCGCTACGGCGCCGGCAGGGACCCGTATTGCAACCTGAACGATGAAGCGGACATGGCTTCGCCGGTGTTCGGACCGATGGCGATTCAATAGCGGTCTCCGGACGCCTCTGGGTAGTTCGTAAGCTGATACAATCGAAGATACTTCACGGAATAAGGACCCTCATCAAAATGAAACTTCTTTTGTGTGCCGGGCTGCTGTTGCCGCTGTGCTCGTACGCGCAAACTGAGGGGACGGCCAAACCTGTGGCGCCTGCTCCGGCAGCGACACTGTCAACACTGCCTCCCAGCACTGTCGTAGCCACGGTGGATGGGACCAAGGTGACCGCCTCCGACCTTCAGGCAATCCTGCGAGCGTTGCCTCCCGCAAGCCAGCAGCAGGCGCTCAGAAGCCCGCGACAGTTTCTCGATCAATTCGGCCTGTTACGTAAGCTATCCGCCATGGCAGAGCAGGCCAAACTTCATGAGCGCAGCCCCCTCAGAGAGCAACTGGAGTACAACCGGATGGTCGGCATGGCCCAGGCTCAACTGCTGGAAGCCCAGAATCAAATCCACATTTCGACCGAGGACGCCCAGAAACAGTACGAGGCAAACAAGGCCAAGTATGAGCAGGCGAAGGTGAAGGTCATCTATATTCCTTTCAGCGCGAACGCGCCCGCGGCGCAGCAGAGCAATGCGGAAAAGAAGGTTCTCTCCGAGGCAGAAGCGAAGGAGAAGGCGGAAAAGCTGCTTGCCGAAATCAAGGGCGGCGCCGATTTCGTGAAGCTCGTGAAGGAGCATTCCGGAGACCCGGTCTCCAAGGGTAAGGACGGCGACTTCGGCAACATTAAACGGAGCGACCGAATTCCCGAGGCAATCAAGACGGCTGTATTCGCACTCAAGCCAGGAGAAGTAAGCGAGCCGGTCCGACAGCCGAATGGGTTCTACCTTTTCCGCCTCGAGGAAAGCAGCCAGCAGATGTTCGACCAGGTAAAGGATCAGATCACGGCCGAGATGAGGCAGGCCCGTTTCAGTGAGTGGATGCAGTCCATGCAGAAGAGCATCGATATCAAGATCGAGAACGAGGCTGCGTTCGCTCCTGTTGCGCCCGCTATCCAAGCGGCCCCTCTAACACCGCCTGTGAAGCAATAACAGATCTTGCGTTCCAGTTCCGAATTGATTGCAGGTGTCGTCAGGCTGCCCCAGGGGTTCGACCGGCGAGTACGCCGCTTGCTTGAGCAGACGATGGCATGCCTCCCGGCGTTCGAAGGGAAGCAGGTCCGGGTCGTCCTGAGACCGGCGCTGTTCGCTCACCGGGGAACACTGCTCTCGGGCCTGGATCTGGGGGCTCCGGTGCATGCCGGATCATTTCTCCGCCGCCGTGAGATTGTGCTCGATAGGTCTTTGTGTGACGAGCCCTCCGAACTGGCGCGGATTCTCGTTCACGAGATTTTCCATTTCGTCTGGCTGCGGATGGGAAACCATGTGCGCCGGTCGTTCGAGGCCAAGCTTGCCGCCGAGCTTCAGCGAAACGCGCGTGGTGAGCTCGGCTGGTCTGCCGATCTGCGCAAGCAAACGCTGTCTTCGGGCGATGTCAGAGGGCGAAACAGGCGATGGCGGGAGTACGTGTGCGAGAGCTTCTGCGATTCAGCCGCCTGGCTGCATACGGGAGCCAAGGGCCACGATGAGTTCACCCTGGCGCCGCGATTCCGGCGCGCTCGCCGGGAATGGATGCGTCACTTCGAGGCAGCCGGGCGCATCCCTATATAATTGAAAGAGGGAGATTCCTTTGGCATCGTCGGTCTCACGCTGCGTGTCCGCTGTTGTGCTGTTATCGTGCTTCTTGCTCGCGGCTTGCTCGTCGCATTCCGAAATGGCAAAAACATCGGCGACTTCCGGGAAGGCGACGACGGAAGACCGCAAACCCGCACCGGAGTTCTCCCTGAAGGACGGCGACGGCCGGACCGTCAGTCTCGCCGGATACCGCGGCAAAGTGGTGCTGCTGAACTTTTGGGCCACGTGGTGCGGCCCGTGCAAGTTCGAGATTCCGTGGTTCAAGGAGTTCGAGCAGAACTACAAGGATCGGGGATTCGCCGTATTAGGTGTTTCGATGGACGAGGAAGGATGGGACGTCGTCAAGCCCTTCGTGGCGGAACTACAGGTGAACTACCGGATTCTGATGGGCGATGACACGACAGCGCAGCTTTATGGCGGCGTGAACTCTCTGCCGACGTCGTTCCTCATCGATCGGGAAGGACGAATCGCCTCGGTTCATGTGGGACTGGTGGGTAAGGGTGACTACGAAGATGAAATTGAGCGACTCCTTGCGGCGCCGGCCAGCGGTTCTTTTCGTCGCGCTGGTGTTGGCATGCCTGCCTTCGCTTTGGGCGCAAAGTAGCTCCGTACTCACTGCGGTGACGCCTCCCCGGACGGTTGGGAAACGAGGAGACGTGTTCGCCACGAAGGTCACCGTCCAGCTCCGGAACGGCTACCACGTCAACAGCAACACGCCGGCGGACGAGTACCTGATTCCCCTGCGGCTCACATGGAACGCCTCGCCGCTTCAGGTTGTGGATGTGGCATATCCGAAACCGAGATTGGAGAACTACTCCTTCTCCACGAAGCCGGTTTCGGTGTTTACCGGGGATTTCGACATTGTGTCCCGATTCAAGGCGCCTCCGAATTCTCCACAGGGGCCTAGCGTGCTGGTCGGGAAACTGCGCTACCAGGCCTGTACAGCCACCGCCTGCCTTGCGCCGAAGACCGTCGAGGTCCGGCTTCCGGTTCACATCCAGTAAACTTGCGTTTTGAGGCGCCTGATCATACGCCCCGGTGCGATCGGGGACTGCATTCTGTCACTTCCAGCGATGGAGCGCCTGCGCGCGGGCTACACAGAAGTATGGGTCGCCGCGCAGAATTGCCCGTTCATCCGTTTTGCCGACGCTGTGGATTCGATCGGCGCCACGTCACTCGACCTGGTCGGCCTGCCGGGGGTGGAGCCGCCGCCGGGCGCAATCACCCGGCTGCGCGGCTTCGATGACATCGTTTCGTGGTATGGAAGCAACCGCGTGGAGTTTCAGGCTGCCGTGGCCGAACTCGGCCTGCCGTTCCGGTTTCTGACGGCGCTGCCGGATGAAACGCGGGGCGTCCACGCGGCGGACTTCTATCTGGAGCAAGCGCAGAGCCTGACGGGATGCGAAACGGGGGAAATCGCCTGTCCCACTCTGCGGATCGAGAGCCTGCCGCGTAATGAAGACTTCGTGGTGATTCATCCGTTTTCTGGCAGCAGCCGAAAGAACTGGCCACTCAAACGCTATCGAGAACTGGCGGAACGGCTGGCTGTGCAACTGTCTGTCCGCTGGTGTGCGGGCCCGGAGGAGTCACTCGAAGGCGCGGCCCGGTTCGATGATCTCTACGAATTGGCGAGCTGGATTTCCCGCGCCGCGGTATACATCGGGAACGATTCGGGGATCTCGCACATGGCGGCAGCCGCCGGCGCGCCCGTGGTTGCGCTATTCGGACCGACCGATCCCGCGGTGTGGGCGCCGCGCGGCCCGAAAGTGCGGATTGTGTCCACGCGGCCAGCCGGCATGGAGATGGAGACGATCGAGGTCGACGAGGTGCTTTTGGCTGCCCGCGAACTACTCAGCGCTCAAACCCGACAGCGCTCAGAATGACGCCAAGTTTGCGGTGATCACCCGCGACGGAGAATGTCCGGTCCGCGGTGATAGTGACTGTCGGGCTATCCGACAGCGTCACGACGGGCTCGGAAGTCAGGGTGTATGTTCCGGGGGCGGCGAAGGTCTTGTCCGCGACCTGCACTCCGTCGACGGTAACCGTGATGCGGCGGGCCGGC
>DATIFQ010000024.1:0-5126 GCA_035455185.1 Bryobacteraceae bacterium
GCCGGCAGCGTTGGAGGACGTGTCGGACCTCGTGCCGGAGAGGAGCCGCGAACACTACGACGACTTCCGCTGCTGCCCGGGCTGCCATCGCGTGTACTGGGGCGGTTCTCACTACCGCAGGATGGAACGGCTGATCGAGCGGGCCGTGGAAGAGGTACGGAGCGGCGCCTGAAAGCCCGAGCGCGAGGCTCAGCTTTTCAGGAACGCGATCAGCTCCCGGAAGTACACCTCCTGGTCGTCCCACATCGCCAGATGGCTGCCATTCGGGCAGAAAGCGAGCCGGCCGTTTGGCATGAGTTTCGCCATTCGTCCCAGCTCCTCCGGACTCATCGTGTCGTGTTTGGCGGCCATCACCAGCGCGGGCACGTGAATCTTCGGCAGATCGGCCCACCGGTCCCAATCCTTGAACGTGCCGGTGACGACGAACTCATTCGGCCCCTGCATGTGGTTGTAGATCCTGGGATTCAGGAATCGGAAGCTCAAGTCCACTGGAGCGGGATAGGGATCAAGGCGGCACAGGTGCGCTCCATAGAGCTGCTTGTACATCGCCTCCTGGTACTCCGGGGCCTCGTAGTCTCCGGCGGCTTCGTACTTCTCAAGCGTTCGCTGGACTTCCTCCGGGAACTTCCGCCGCAGCTCGTTGAGGTAGTCCACGTAGCACGGGATGCTGGCGGTCATGTTGGAGATCACCACCGCCTTCAGGTGCTCCTGGTATTTCAGGGCGTACTCGATCGCCAGCATGCCGCCCCAAGACTGGCCGTAGAGGATGAACTGGTCGAGGCCGAGCGCGAGGCGGACCTGCTCCACTTCGTCGCAGAATCGTTCGATGGTCCAGAGAGAGGGATCGTCCGGGTTGTCCGAGAACAGCGACCCCAACTGATCGTAATAGTAGAACTCGATGCCGGCCTGCGGGAGGAAATCCTCGAAGCACTCGAAGTAAAGATGGCACGCGCCAGGGCCGCCGTGCAGCGTGAGAACCTTGATCGGGCTGTCTCCAACGCGCTTGGTCCAGACCCGATACTTACCGTCAACAGTGATGAATTGCGCACCTGCACTTTTGAATTCACTCATGGAAACCTCCTTCTCAGGCTGACGCTAAAAGCAATCCGATATTCCACGCTGCCAGCGGCGGGGTGCTGGCGCGCACCTCCCCAGCCGCTCCACCCCCAGGTTTGAGTGCTATGCGCCGGTTCTCGAATGTCACCCATTCGAGCTTCGAATATTGGCCACGAAGACGCAATCTAATCGTCTGGAGCGGCTCCTGCGAGCCATTGAGAACCACGCACGCCAGTTTGCCGGGACCCGGCTTGCGAGCCCACACATGGATCCGGGCGAAGGAATCGACCACGACGGGCATCCGGCCGCGGCTCAGCCAATCGCAGACCGCTTTCATCTGGGATGATTTCGCGAAGTTGTGTAGCTGCGACCACGGGAAGTAGCCCGCCACGACCACCCGCCCTCCCAGCGAGCTCTCATACGCGGTCATCGAGTTGCCAAGCTCACGGTCCTGGTAGTCGATGAGCTTCGCCATCACGGTTACGTTCGGCGAGCGCGGTTCGAGAAGAGTCGCCGGTTCGTTCCAGGAGAACGACTGGCGGCAATCGCGGGAATAGCCGGCGAACTTTCCGTTGGCCGGGTGCTTTGTCAGTTGTTCAATGCCGTCTTTCACAACCTTCTTTCCCGGCCGTACCCCAGCCAGCTCGCCGAGTCCCAGGGATTCCAGCGCCTCCAGAGCGGCCACGTCCATCAACACACCACCGCGGAGGAGCATCGTTCGGACCTCGTCCCTTCCCAGAGCCAACAGCGCCGGACCCGAAAAGACAGTGACCACGGCATCCTTGCGGTCATAGCAGACCGGGATGCCAAGTTCGGAAAGGACGAATCCGCGTGAGACGCCTGCCGAGGCGTCGTGCGACCCGTCGGGCCACCGGCCCTCGATGCTGTTCGCAGCGAATATGTCGTTGTTCCAGGCCGGCCAGACGCCTATGACGGGACTGCGGCCCAGTTCGGCGCGCAAGGTTGCATAGAACGGTTTCGCGTCCCGGACGCGCCGCAGGATTGGCTCGTACTCGTCGAGCGGATCGGGGCGCTGCGAGAGGACGTTGAACGCTGTCCCGGTCGCACCCGCGCCCTGGTACGTCGCTGCCTCCACCGCCGTCGTCCACGCGCTCTTGCGCAGCAGGTCGTACGGAAAGTTCTCGATCTCGGATTGGATGATCTGTACCTGCGGCGGGAATGCAGCGATCTGGCTCCCGAGGTGGTGTGCTTTTTCGACGAATTCGACCATCCGCTCCTCGTTGTAGAATCCGCCTCCTGGGCGATAGCGGACCGGCCGATTCTCTGGCCCAGCCATCGTCTTCGTCCAGCCCGGATGGTCGAACCGGTCGTAGTACAGACTTCCACCGCACATCAGTCCGACGGCGGCATCCGGTTTCACGCGGTGGACGGCTTGCTCGACTGCCCGGAGCACTCCGTCAATCCCGCTCCGATTATGGTCGAGCCACTGGCGGCGCAACTCCAGCCGCTCTTCCAGGGTGCCCGAACTGAAGGCTTTGACCAAAGCCTCGCGCGTGAAGTTCCGGCCCGTCTGTTCCGAGAAGCGGCGCAGGCAATCCCCACAAAAACAGGCGTATTGGACGGGCGGGTGGTGCATCGTGCGGACATCATCGTCCACCCAGATGAACTCCGGCCCCGCCTGGGCCATCGTGGCGTAGAGCTTGTCCACGTACCCGAGGAATTCCCGGCCGCACGGGCAATAGCTGCCTTTCGGCTGCCTTCCTCGGGGATCCACGACCCGCTGCCAGGACTCGTTCAACGAGGTCTCCAGGTTCTCATCGAGATGGCCGATGGTGGCCAGCACGTTGATTCCGGCGCCCATTCCCGCCTGCCGTGCGGCTGTCATTCGCTTCTCCAGCAATTTCGAGAAGCGCTCCATTTCCTCGAGCGGCCGCGGGATGTGCGTGACACCTGTGAAAAACGCGAGCTCATCGGCGGTGCCGGGATACTTCGCGAAGAAAGCGAGCAGCGCATCAAAACGGCGGTCGTCGACCCAGTGGTACGTCGAGATGCGGAATGCGACAAGGGTATCGTTCCTGCCGGCGCCTTTCGATGCCGGCGGCATGGCATGAAGGACGAGAGCGGACTGTGCAAACTGGCGGCGCGTGAGAGTTGTTTTCATGCGGCTTCTCCTGACATCGATCAATGCACAATGGGCCTGCGGTCGACCGCCGGCTCCTTGCCCGAGTGGACGGCGTGCAAGCGCTTGTGAGTCGTCCGGAGAGACTCGATCATGTCGTCATAGGGGCGGTCGGTGACGTCGACAAGACCGATGTTGTAGTTTTCACCGTCGCCGCGCCCGGTTGCCGGCTCGTCGGCCCATTGAAACCAGTGAGCGCCAATCATGGCGGGCATGGCGGCGGCATTCTCGACGTAATATTGGTACGCAACGCCGCGCTCCTTATAATCGCGCGCCTGCCGGAGCCCGGCCGAGAGGCCGCGTCCCGGCGTGCCGATGTGGAATTCGCCGATCATTACCGGCCGGCCGGCGAGTGCGTTAGCACGGTCGATGGCCTCTCGCCCGGGAGAATAGTCGTAAATGTTGATGCTGTAGACGTCGAAGGCCCTGGCGGCACGGCTCATCTCCTCGGGCGGATGCCCGCCGAAGCGCATGCCGAGATTGAGGTGGTTCGGGTCATGCTTTCGCACCGCTGCGTTCACCACTTCGATGTATTTCTCGAAGGCGTTGTAGACAAAGCCACGCCGGCGCTCTGGCGTGTCGCCCTGCGCCAGGTAGCGTTTCAACTCCTGTTTTGTCGCGGTGCCGGGTCCAGAGAGAATCATTTCGATGACGATGCCCTCGCGTCCTGGCCACGGCGGCTCATTGGCGAGGAAGTAGCCGAGAAGCCACGGGTCGTCCTTTCGCGGCGCGCACTGTGCGGCGGCGGCGCGATCGGCATTGCGGACGAACTCCTCCGAGTAGACGTCGGGCAGGCCCATGTAGCTGACCTTCGTTTGCCAGTCACGCAGGGGGATCGTGTACGGAATGCGGCCCGCGTCCCAGAGCTTCGCATCGGACCAGTTGGCGACCGTGTTCAAGCCCCAAGCCTGCATACGCCGGATGCTCACGTCGACCCACCGGGCGGGCCACTCCGGGCCGAAACGCCGGAAAAGGTTCCAGGCGTAAAACGACGTGCCCGGCTCGCGGCGCCTGCCGATTCGGGGAGGTCCGATTTCGGTGGGTGGCAGCGCCTTGAACACGCCGCTGCGGCCTTCGGTCGGAGTGTTCATCCAGGGAGTGACGACGTCGGAGCCGACCGAAAAGAACAGATGGCCGTCGGGATCGACCAGCCACCAGCGGCCGCCGGTTTCCTCCACGCGGAAGAAGCCGGTTGCTTTGGCCTTCGTCTCCAGGTAGCCGCCGTACTTACAATAGCCGAATTCGCCGGGCTTGAGCGACTCCTCCTCCCGTTTCCATGCGTTTTGCAGTTGCTCCAGCGTGGTTGCCTTGCCGGGCCAGTCCGCGCGGATGTACTGTCCGAATTCATCAACCAATGGTTCTCTTTCAAGGACGGCATCACCCGGGGACTTGTCTGCTACGCGGATCGAGCGGATCTCGAGCACCGGAGAAGCGAGCGGCTCCTGCATGACGAATCCGAGCGCTTCGACGGATTCCAGGGAACGGTAGGGTCCGCCGAGGTTGATGTAATAGCCGAGGCGAGACTTGTTGTAGACCGCCGCCATGTCGATTCCCTCGCGTGGCGGCGAGGTGAAGAGGGCGAGAGGAATGGCGGTCCGGATCCAGGCGTTCGGATACAGGTGCAGCAGAACCGCTGCCTCGCCGTCCGGTGCGTACAGCTTCAGCCGGAACCGCTGCGGCGAGGACGCCCTCAACTCGAGTACGAGGAACTTGCCGGCGCCGAGCGCGGACGGAAGGCCGAGTTCCTTCAGCGTCCATTTGTGCTCGGAGACCGGCGCGGCGCTGTCGAATACGATGCGTCTGGTCTGCGCGGCCGCGGGCAGACACGGCAGGAGAAAGAGAAGTGCTGAGAGAATACGGATCATATTGAGCTTAAGACTCCCGAGTAGGAGTATATAGGAGTCCGAACTCCGCGTCAGCCAAGGTGCGC
>DATIFQ010000025.1:0-28084 GCA_035455185.1 Bryobacteraceae bacterium
CACAATGGCCGCCCTCTGGCCTCTTGCCGAAGCAGCGCGCTTTGCTGGTATCGACCTCTACACCGACCGCTACCGGTCTCTCTACGACGCCCCGCTGGCCCTTGCGCTCCCGAACGGCGAGCCGCCCGGGTTCAACGACAGCGCGGGCGGCAACGTCGCGGGTTACGCCCCGCTGTACGAGATCGCTTACGCGCGTTATCGGGTTTCCGCGTACGGAGCGCTCGTATCCCGCACTCAGAGGGACTCCGTCCAGGCGCTTCTGTGCGGCGAAGAAACCGCTTCGACGGGTCCGATGATCCCGGAGCGGAGCGCGTTGCTGCCGTCGGCCGGTTTTGCGATGCTTCGATCATCCGCCATGACCGTTGCCGTGCGGTTCGGCCGGCACGGCGGCGGCCACGGTCACCCCGACAAACTGAACATCGTTACGTTCGCCGGCGGCCGCGTGTTCGGTCTCGATCCGGGATCGATCAACTACGGCGTCCCGCTGCATCGCGAGTGGTACCGCAGCACCATCGCGCACAACACGGTCGGCGCGGACGGCCAGATCCAGGCTTCCGCCGACGGGCGCCACGAGGCATGGGAGACCGGCGGGGGGATCACACGGTTCACGGCGATCGCGGACAAGGTGTACCCCGGGGTGACTCTGCGCCGGTCGCTCGCGCTGTACGGAAGCCGGCTCGACGATCGTTTCGAATGCCTGGCCGGCGCGGAGCACGACTATGACTGGGCATTCCACGCGCCGGGACAGCTCCGCGTGTCGGTGAAATTGAGCGAGCGCCGTGGCGCTCTCGGCGCTGAAAACGGCTACCAGCACATCCGCGGCGTCTCGGAGGGACGGCCGGACGGAGATTGGACTGCGCGTTGGGAATCCGGAGATGCGGTGCTGACGCTGCGATTTCGCACTGCCTCCGGCACTATGGTTTTCACAGGCGCCGCTCCGGGCCGGAACCCTGCGGAGCTGGTTCCGATGCTGGTTGTCCGCCGGCGGGCCGCCAACACCGTTTTCGAGGTGACTCACGAGATCTCGGCGCGCTCGTAGCCGGTCCGCCTAATCTCCGCTTTTCTTCGCCGCGTGCGAGAGGGAATAGCGCGCCGGCAGCAGGGAAAAGTACTCGACGAACCTGTTCTTCGACTCGGTTCCGATTTGCCTCTTCACCAGGATACCTTCGGCCATGTTCCGGAAATGGCGGCCAAGCTCAGTCGACGGGTCGACGCACTTCCCCGCCGCCAGAGCATGGTGAGCGCCGGCATAGTCGTTCGGGAAGATCAGATTGACGCTGTGGCCCAACAGTTCTTCGACTTCCTCCGGTCCGATGATCGCCCGCTTGTGTGTTCGGTTCAGCACCAGCGAAACTCTCTCCTCGAGTTCCAGCGTTCGCAGGTAACTGAGCTTCTCCCGTGCGAGATGCAACGACGGCAGTTCCTGGGTGCATACCAGAAAGATGCGCTTTGACTCGTGCATCAGGTCAATCGAGTACTTCTCCATGTTGCCCGACAGGTCGACGCAGATCGCTTTGTAGTGCCGCCGGGCGAAGTCCATCAGCGCGCGGCTCTGCACCGGCTCGATGCGGAACCCCGGATTCAGTTTCCCAGACGTCAGCACGTCCAGCCGCCCAAAGGACGAGACCACTTGCCGCCAGAGACTTTCGTCCAGATTCGCCGAGCTTTCCGCGGCGTGCACCAGCGAGTAGGGGGAATCCAGCTTCAGCATGAAGCCGATCAGCCCGGAGTTCAGGTCGAAGTCCGCGATCAGGACCCTGCCATCCTGGACTGTCGCCATCGCGGCACTTACGTTGAGCGCCACCGTCGACGTGCCCACGCCGGGTTTCGACGGCAGAAACGTGAACACGAGGTCGGTCGACTCCACCGGCGGCGGCATACGCTCAGCGATCTCCCTGACCCGCGCCAACGCCTCGCGCAACGCCGGCGTCGAGAACGGCGGGTACAGGAACTCGCGGACTCCCGTGCGCATCAACTCGAGAAGCACTGCCGGCTCGCAACTCGTGTGCAACGCCACCGTCTGCAAGCCCGGGCCATACTTCTCAAGGTGCCGTGCCGCCGTCATCGCTTCCGACAGAGAGCCGGCGCTCAGGAACACAACTTGTGGAGCGAATGCGCGAATCGCCCGCGACAGCTCCAGATCGGTCGGATAGCGTTCCAGCTTTCGAACGACGTTTATGACACCCAGCGCGGCCAGAGCAGCCCGGAGTTGTTCTTCCAGTCCCGGCTGAGGGCAGATCAGTATTGCCCGCAGAATAGTGACCCTCCAGCCTCAGCCTAGGGTGTTCCGGCCGCGACGCCAATCAAGGGATTCACCCAGACACGGTTCATAAACACCTTAGGCTCGGGGGATACTACCTCACAGCACCACGCACGGATGATACAGATTCGGCAACCGGACCTCGCCGATCGCCACAAGTTCGCCCTCCTGCGTCACCGCCTTTACGTACTTCGTTACTGTGCGTGTCCGGAACGGCGACACCCGAAAGTCCCTTCCCTGCCGGATCTGCCCGGCTGTCAGCCTGTCCACAATCTCGCACGGAAACTCCGGCAACAGTTGCGCCGCTGGGACCAGCGCTTCGCCGAGCCGCTTTTCCGCTGACAGCGCCGCCAGTTCGTCGATTGTTCGCGCATGCTGAAGCGAGAATTCGCCCGACACCGTCCGCCGCAAGCCCTCCAGAAATGCACCGCACCCGAGAATTTCCCCCAGATCATGAGCCATGCTCCGCATGTAGGTCCCGGCCGAGCACTCCACTACCACCCTCGCCCGGCTTCCGTCGACTCCGGCAAGCTCGATGTTCCGGATGGTTACTTCCACCGGCTTCAGATTAACCGGCAAGTTTTTGCGCGCCAGTTGGTACGCCGGTGTTCCGCCGATTTTCTTCGCCGAGATCGGTGGCGGCGTCTGGTGGATGAGGCCGCGAAAGGAGTTGAGCGCCTCCTCCAGCCGCACGCGATTGATCTCCGGTTCGGTTTTTGGGGAAGTCGGCTTCCCGTCGCGATCGTAGGTGTCCGTCGAGTAGCCGAAACGGATGACGGCGTCGTAGGTCTTATCGCCACGCATGTAGAACTGAGCAAGCCGCGTCGCCCGGCCGATCACGAGCGGCAGCACTCCGGTGGCCATCGGGTCCAGCGTGCCAAGATGCCCAACCCTACGCGTGTCCGCCAGCCGGCGCATTTTGTTCACCGCGTCGTGCGAAGTCCAGCCTTCCGGTTTGTCTGCGACGATCACTCCGTCCATCAGCCTCAACTGTAGCATTGCGCTTTCTCCGCGAAGCCCGGCGGCCCATGCTGTACACTGGACAGAGTGGAAGAGGAGGTACTGGGTAAGGCTTACGACGGACGCCTGATGCGGCGGCTGGTCAAGTATATGCGCCCCTATAAGGGCGTTGTCTTCCTGTCACTTCTCTTCCTGCTCCTGCACTCCGTCCTTCAGATCCTCGGTCCCCTGTTGACCAAGGTCGCCGTCGACCGTTACCTCGCACCCACTCCGGGCAGCCTGCCGGCGCCCTTCGAGAGCTATCTCTCCGCCGACCCCTGGACCGGGATCACTCAGATCTCCGTCCTCTACCTTCTGGTCGTCCTCGGCACGCTGGTCGCTCAGTTTCTGGAAACCGTTCTGATGCAGTGGACCGGCCAGTGCGCGATGTTCGATCTCCGCCGCGAGTTGATGACCAGGCTCCAGCAGCTCGACATCGCCTACTTTGACCGCAACCCCGTCGGCCGCCTTGTCACCCGCGTCACCACCGACGTGGACGTTCTCAACGAGCTGTTCGCCTCCGGGTTGGTCACCATTCTCGGCGACCTGTTGATGCTCAGCTTTGTCGCCGTCGCCATGTTCAAGCTGAGCCCGGCGTTGACGCTCGTGCTGCTCGGGGTCATGCCGCTTGTGGTGCTGGTCACGGCCGTTTTCCGCCGCACCATTACGAAGGCGTACCGGCAGGTTCGTATCGCCATTGCCAGAATCAACGCCTACCTCCAGGAGCACGTCAACGGCATCTCCGTATTACAGCTCTTCAATCGCGAGAAGAAGAGCGGCGAAGAGTTCGAGAGCATCAACCGGACTCACATGGACGCCTTCAAGGACGCCATCCTCGCCCATGGATGGTTCTACCCGGTCGTTGAGTTCCTGGGGATGTTGGCGCTGGCCATGCTGCTCGCCTACTCGGGCTACAAAGTGGAATCCGGCGAACTGACCCTCGGCATCATGGTCGCCTTCTTCCAATACGGATTGCGCTTCTTTCGGCCAATCCAAGATTTGAGCGAAAAGTACAACATCCTCCAATCGGCGATGGCCGCTTCCGAGCGCGTGTTCAAGCTGCTTGATACGCCCGTCCGGATCGCTGTTCCGCCGGCGCCAAAGCCGTTCCCCACCGGCCAGGTGCGCATTGAGTTCGATGGAGTCTGGTTCGCCTACAAGGAGGAGGACTGGGTACTGCGCGACGTAAGCTTCACCGTCGAGCCCGGCGAGACTGTAGCCGTCGTCGGGCACACCGGAGCCGGGAAGACGACGCTGATCAACTTGCTGCTGAGGTTCTATGATGTGCAGCGTGGGGCCATCCGCATTGGCGGCGTCGATGTCCGGGAATGCGATCCCCATGACCTCCGCCACCACTTCGGCTTCGTTTTGCAGGACCCCTATCTGTTCAGCGGAACCATCGAGGACAATATCCGGCTCGGCACGGGCGGCATCACACGCGACGATCTTGAGGAAGCGGCCGAACAGGTCAACCTGATCGAGTTTATCCGATCGCTCCCCGACGGATTCACACAGCCGGTCCGCGAGCGCGGCTCCGGCCTCTCCACCGGCCAGAAGCAGCTCATCAATTTCGCCCGCGCACTCGCTCACAATCCGCAGTGCCTGGTGCTTGACGAAGCGACTTCCAGCGTCGATACCGAAACGGAGATCAAAGTGCGCGAAGCCCTCTCCAGAATGGTGGAGGGCCGCACTTCAATCATCATTGCCCACCGCCTGTCCACCATCCAGCGTGCCGACCGCATCCTCGTGATGCACAAGGGCCGCCTCCGTGAGACCGGCACGCACCAGCAGCTTCTTGCGCTCAAGGGGATCTACTGGCACCTCTACCAGCTTCAGTACAAGGATCAGGAGATCCGCGAGCCGAAAGCGGTCTAGCCCAGGGTCTAGCCCGGATTCCGTCGTTCGAGCGGCTGGGCCTTACGCCGCGTCCAAACCCGGCGCTTCGGGCCGGAGAGTGACCTGATGGACCGCTCACACGCCGTTGCCCCGCGCGGCTATAGCGCCCTGCTGCCGGCATCGAATGCCCGCTCGAGGAACGCCGCCGCCAGACATGTCTCCATATCTGTGATCAGGTCGAGGGTGCGCCGGTCCGATGTCGCCCACCGGATCGTCGCCACCGAAGGCCGTTCGGCGATTTGCAGGAGGTCATCCTGCGGTTGTTCGCCAGCCGCCCTGCATACGTCCTCCAGCGCCGCTTGCGCCATCTCCAGAGCGTGCTGGTCCGCCTCCAGATTGATACCGCTCACCATCACCAGCGTTGACAGTAATTGGTCTTTATTGATGAAGCTTGCCATCGCCCAGGACAGGTGCTCCGAGGTCCATTGCAGTTCCACCTCGCCAACGCCTTTCATCGGCAGCTTCAGATTAAAGTTGCCGCCGTGGCTGTCTAGCACTGACATCAGGTACGTGACCGCGTTCCGTGCCAGCTTGCTCGAATCGAAATTCTGCTTGCTCGCGCAGTGACCGAAGGCTGAAATTGTGAACCCATGTATGGTCATCGTCTCTCCGGCCGCCGGATGCCTCGGCGCGGCCCGGCGGTTGCACGTCCCGCGCTATTGTACCGCTTTACCGCCGCCGCCGTTCCCCCGTAAGATGACTATGGATGCCTTTCTGTTCTATCCTCGAGGCCATTGAGGAAATCCGCGCCGGCCGCATGCTTGTGGTCGTCGATGATGAAGACCGCGAAAACGAGGGTGATCTGACCATCGCCGCGGGCATGGTTACCCCAGAGATCATCAACTTCATGGCGACCTGGGGCCGCGGTCTGATCTGCCTCGCCCTCGACGCCGAGCGCTCCGATTTCCTCCAGTTGCCGCCCATCTCGCCCCGAAACACCTCCCGCTTCGGTACAGCCTTCTGCGAGTCGATCGATGCTCGCGAGGGCGTTACCACCGGCATCTCCGCAGCCGACCGCGCCCTCACCATCCGTGTCGCCGTCGACCCGGCCACCAAGCCGCGAGATCTGGCCCGTCCGGGACACGTCTTTCCGCTGCGCGCCCGCGAGGGGGGCGTTCTCGTTCGCGCCGGCCAGACCGAAGCAGCCGTCGACCTCGCGCGCCTCGCCGGCCTCACTCCCGCCGGCGTGATCTGCGAAATCATGAACGACGACGGCAGCATGGCCCGAGTGCCCCAGCTCGAGGAATTCTGCCGCCGCCACGGGCTGAAGATGATTTCGGTGGCCAACCTCATTCGTTACCGCCTCGAGACCGAGCGCCTCGTGCGGCGTGTGGCGGAGGGCTGCCTGGAGACGGAGTTCGGCCCATTCCGCACGATTGCTTACGCGAGTTCCATCGACCCCGAAATGCACCTGGCGCTCGTGCATGGTGATGTCGCCGGCACAGAACGGGTGCTTGTCCGAATGCAAGCCCGTTGCGTCTACGGCGACGTTTTCGGCTCGACCCAGTGCGACTGTCACCGGCTCGTGCACACCTCACTCGCCCGCATCGCCAGGGAAGAGGGTGGCGTTCTCGTCTATCTGCATCACACAGGCCTCGGAATCCGGATCGACAAGGACCCGGACGGCCGCGGCCGCCTCTCCTGCCACGACCGCGACTTCATGCACTACAAGACCGCGGACGGCCAGCGCCAGCTCCAGTATGAGAGCGGCCTCGGCGCACAGATTCTGTCCGACCTCGGCCTGCACACCATCCGCCTGCTGACCAACCACCCGCGCAAGATCGTTGGACTGGAAGCTTTCGGCATTGAGCTGGTCGAGCAGGTCCCAGTGGCCCTATAATAAAGAAACTAGCCTCGCCGGGCGACGTATGTGACTAAGGAGGGAGCGCTCATGCGTTCTTCTACCGGAAGCGCCCTGATTCTGTTGCTCGCCGTGGCAATCGTCCCGGCAGCCGACACTAACCTGATGAACCTTGTCATGCCGGACGCGCGGATGATTTCCGGCTTCAACATCGAGCGCGCCAAGGCATCGCCGTTCGGGCAGTTCCTCCTGTCGCAGATGGCTGCGTCCGACCCGGACTTCGAAAAGTTTGTCGCCGCGACCGGCTTTGATCCCCGCCGGGATTTGCACGAGATGCTATTCGCCTCCGCCGGCACGCCCGATAGTGCTCACGCCATCGTCCTCGTCCGGGGCTTGTTCGACTCACCGAGGATCGAGGCGATGGCCAAACTGAACGGCGCCATTATCCGGGCCTACAAGGGTGTGGCGGTCATGCACGGGACCCAGCGCGGCGGTCCGTGGTCGTTCAACATGGGCGCCACGAAAGCCGACGGGGCATTCGCGTTTCTCGACAACACCACCGCCGTACTCGGCGACGCTCGGAGTCTCCATTCCGTCATCGATCGCCGCGTCGGCGGCCGGGGCCTGAATCCGAGACTCGCCGCCCGCGCCCAGCAGTTGAGCGAACAGTACGACATCTGGGGCGTCTCCATGATGCCTGTGTCCGAGTGGGCCTCCAAGGTTCCCGATGAGAACGTGAGCGGAGTTATGCAGGGCGACGCGCTCCGGTCCATCGAACAGTCAAGCGGTGGCATCCGTTTTGGCAAGGTAATTGAAATCTCGGGTGAGGCGATCACCCGCTCCGAAAAGGACGCGACCGCGCTCGCCGACGTCATCCGCTTCCTCACTGGCCTGCTTCAGTTGAATCAGAAGGACGCCAGGATCACGGGACCTGCAAAGCTCCTCCAGTCGCTCGACCTCCGCACAGAAGGTAACGTAATGAAGCTGTCGTTGCTCGTGCCGGAAGCCGAACTCGAGAAATTCATCCTCGAAGCGAAAGCCCAGGCGCAAAAGACCGCCGCCGCCCGCAAAACACGGGCTCCATCCGGGACACTAGCCCCATCCGCGACACAGCCGTCATCCGGAATGCAGCCACCACCGCGGCGCCCCGCCCCTGCCGCCCAGTCCGGCGGCCTCACCATCCACTCCTCAGAAGGCACAATCCAGATCAAGTAGCACTCCCACGTTGGTTTTAGGAGCCACGGCGGTCAGGGAGCGGTCCCTACACGCCTCAAGCTACGATGGAACGGTGAAACCGCGGACAACCCACTTCCTCGTCCTTCTCTCGTTCCTACTTCTTCCGGCCGTCTCTCCCACCGTCGCACAACCGAAGGCTCGTCACGCCTTCGCTCTCGGCAAAGACGACTTCCTGCTCGATGGCAGGCCGTTCCAAATCCGGGGCGGCGAAATCCAGCCGAACCGCGTACCGTGCGAATACTGGCGTCACCGGATCCGCATGGCCAAGGCGATGGGGCTCAACACCATCGCAAGCTACGTCTTCTGGAGCTATCACGAGGTCGAAGAGGGCCGCTTCGATTTCAAGACCTGGAACCGCGACATCGGCGAGTTCTTCCGCATCGCTCAGGAGGAAGGAATGTGGGTTTTCCTGCGTCCCGGCCCGTACTGTTGTGCTGAGTACGACTTCGGCGCCATCCCTACCTACCTGTTACGCGACCCCGAGCTCAAGATCCGCTGCATGTATCCGCGTTACACTCAAGCCGCCGAGCGCTACCTGCGCGCCCTTGCCGCCGTCGTCAAGCCGTATCAAATCACCGAGGGGGGCCCCATCCTCATGATCCAGCTTGAAAACGAGTACGGCAGTTACGCCAACGACCGCATCTACATGAAGTGGCTCCATGACCTTTGGCGCAAACTTGGCATCACCGTGCCGTTCGCTACCGGCGATGGAGCCACTCCGCACATGCTGGAGGCCGGATCATGGCCCGGCGCCGCCGTCGGACTCGACCCCGGCTCGCAGCTTTCACACTGGGATCTCGCCCGGCGGATGAATCCCGGCGTTCCCATATTCAGCAGTGAGACCTATCCCGGCTGGCTAACTCATTGGGGCGAGAAGTGGGCGCATGTCTCCGTCGAGAGCATCTCGAAGGAAGTGCGTTTCCTCATGGACAACGGGAAATCGTTCAGTCTTTACGTCGTCCACGGCGGGACGAGCTTCGGATTCATAGCCGGCGCCAACGCCGACCCGTTACCCGAGTCGCAGAACGGCATCGCCTCCAGTTTCATGCCTGACGTCACCAGCTACGACTATGACTCGCCGATCACCGAGCAGGGGCGCCCGACTCCCAAGTACTTTGCTCTGCGTGACCTCATCGCTTCGTATTTGAAAGGAGAGAAGCTCGCGGAGGTGGCGAAGCCCATACCCGCCTTGTCGATACCTCCCATCCGCCTGGAGCGTTTCACCACCATCTGGGACAATCTGCCGTCTCCCGTAAAACTTGTCCAGCCGAAACCGTTCGAGGCCCTCGGCCAATATCAGGGTCTGATGCTCTACCGGACAAAGCTCACCGGCCACAAGAGCGGACGCCTTCTCATGCGCAATCTCCACGACTACGCGCTCGTCTTCGTGGACGGCATTCTCATCGGCTCGGTGGATCGCCGACTCAACCAAAACTCGATCATGCTTCCCAAGACCGAATCGAAGGAGCCGGTCCTGGAGATCCTTGTCGAGGCGATGGGCCACATCAACTTCGGCGAATTCATCATCGACCGCAAAGGCATCACCGACCGCGTCCTGCTGAACAACATGACGCTCATGAACTGGGAGACGTTCGGCTTCCCACTCGAGGAGCAGTGGGTTCAGTCCCTGAAGCGAACGACCACCCCGGCCGCCCGCCCCGGAGTCTTCCTCAAGGGGCACTTTCGCCTCGACAAGCCGGCTGATACATTCCTCGACATGACGGGCTATCGAAAGGGCTATGTCTGGGTCAACGGCAACAATCTCGGCCGCTACTGGGAAATCGGCCCGCAGAAGCGGCTTTACTGTCCGGCGTGCTGGCTCAAGCCCGGCGACAACGAAATCGTTGTCCTCGACCTCCACCAGGCCGAGCCCAAACCGATCGCCGGCCACGAAAAGCTTGACGACTGAGAGAGAAGACCGTGCAACACATCGCACTGCGCCACACCGACCTTACCGTGTCCCGCGTCTGTCTCGGGACCATGACCTTCGGAGGCCAAACTGACATAGACGAAGCCGCCCGTCTCGTGGACCATTGCCTCGACTCCGGCGTCAATTTCTTCGACACCGCCAACATCTACAACAAGGGCGCATCCGAGACCATTCTCGGCCGGATCCTCCGAGGCCGCCGCTCAGGCGTCGTCCTCGCCAGCAAGGTGCGTGGCAAAATGGGAGACGGCCCTAACGAGAGCGGTCTCTCCCGCGTTGCCATCATGCGCGCCCTCGATGACACGTTACGCCGCCTCGGGACGGACTATCTCGACCTCTACTACCTTCACCAACCCGACTACGACGTCCCGCTCGAAGAGTCTCTCGATGCGATCGACCGCCTCGTCCGTTTGGGCAAGGTCCGCTGGCCCGCCAGTTCCAATTACGCAAGCTGGCAGGTGTGCCGCATGCTCTGGCTAGCAGAGACGCACAGCTACAAGCCGGCCTGTGTCACGCAACCGATGTACAACGTACTCGCCCGCGGCATCGAGCAGGAGTACCTCCCGATGGCGAAGGAGTTCGGCGTCTCGACGGTCGTCTACAACCCGCTCGCCGGCGGCCTCCTGACCGGCAAGCAGCAGCGCGAAGCGCCCATCCCCGGCACCCGCTTCGACAACAACCAGCTTTACCTGGACCGCTACTGGCACCCGGCCTACTTCGACGCCGTCGACCGCCTGGGCGCCATCGCCGCGTCGGTTGGCCGCTCGCTCGTCAGCCTTGCCCTCAACTGGCTTCTGCACCATTCGCCCGCGGACTGCCTCATTCTCGGAGCCTCCCGCCTCGATCAAATATCTGAAAACCTGCGCGCCGCCGAGGAAGGCCCACTCCCGGAAGACGCCGTCGCCGCTTGCGACCAGGTCTGGGCGGATCTGCGTGGCATCACACCGAAGTACAATCGGTGATTCGAGGAGACCCACTCATGCCTTCATCCCTTCGCGGACTCGCGGTCCTATTCTCGCTCTGCGCTTTGGCGCCCGCGCAAAACACGCTTCCACTCTTCCAAGAGGGCAGGATCCGCACCCTCATTTTTTCGGGCCGCAATAACCACGACTGGCGCACCACCACGCCGGCCCTGAAGAAGTACCTGCTCGACACCGGCCGCTTCGACGTTCGCGTCGTCGAGGAGCCCGCGGGCACAACCGCAGAAACCCTGGCCGCCTATCAGGTGATCGTGCTCGACTACAACGGGCCCCGCTGGGGGGCCGGCACCGAAAAAGCGGTCGAGGACTTCGTCAAGTCCGGCGGGGGCCTCGTTGCTGTCCATGGCGCATCGTGGGCGTTTTCGGGCCTGCCCGTACTCGGCGACCGCCACGTCCGCATCAATCTCGTTGAGCCTGCTTGGGCCGAATACGCACGCATGGTCGGCGGCATCTGGTCTGAACAAGAGCCGAAGACCGGCCATGGCCTGCTGCACTCCTTTAAGGTAAAGTTCATCGACCCGAGCCACCCCATCACCCAAGGTATGGGCGAATCGTTCCTCGCCACCGACGAGCTTTATCACAACATGCGAATGCAGCCCGGCGCCAAAATCCTCGCGACGGCCTATGACGATCCGAAGATGAAAGGCACCGGCAAGGACGAACCGATCCTCTGGACCGTGGACTATGGCAAGGGACGCGTCTTCCATACTGCGCTCGGTCACGACCTCGCCTCCATGATGGAGCCCGGTTTTGTCACGACGTTCGTCCGCGGCACGGAGTGGGCTGCCACGGGAGCCGTCACCTTGCCGGCGGCGATCGATCCCGCCAGACCTGCGGCGGACCGTCTGCGGGTGCTCGTCGTCACCGGCGGGCATTCTTTCGACACGTCGTTCTATACCCTGTTCGAGGGTTACCCCGACATCGCCTGGGATCATTCGGTGACCAGCCACGAAGCCTTCCGCGAAGACATTCGCCCGAAGTATGACGTCGTTGTCTTCTATAACATGCACGACAAGCCGGAGGACATCACCGAGGCTGAAAAGAAGAACCTCGTCGATTTCGCCCAAAGCGGGAAAGGTCTCGTTGTGATTCACCACGCCATCGCCAACTACCCCGCCTGGGACTGGTGGTCGAAGGAGCTCGTGCGCGGCAAGTATCTCCTGAAGCCCGAGGGTGGCATGCCCGGTTCCACTTACAAGCACGACGTCGAGATGTTCGTCGAGCCTGTGGGTCAGCACCCGGTGATCGCCGGCGCTTCGCGGATGCACATTTGGGACGAGACGTACAAAGGCATGTGGATCGCGCCGGACGTCCAGGTGTTGCTCAGGACGGGCGAGCCGACCAGCGACGGTCCCGTCGCGTGGATCAGTCCGTACTCGAAATCGCAAGTCGTCTACATTCAACTCGGACACGATCGGCTCGCCCACATCCATCCTGGCTACCGCCGGGTCATTAAAAACGCAATTGACTGGGCGGGTGGTAGGAAATGAGGAGCGATTTCACCCGACGCGACATGCTACGGCTCGCCGGCGCCGGTGTGCTGGGTGACCTCGCATTGCCGGCACAGACGCGGCGGCCGAATCTTCTCTTCATCCTCGCCGACGACCTCGGCTGGGGAGACGTCGGCTTCAACGGCCGCAAGGAATGGCCCACTCCCAACCTCGACAGGCTTGCCTCTCAGGGCACCACCTTCACCCGCTGGTACAGCGCCGCCACCGTCTGCGCGCCCTCCCGAGCTTGCCTGCTGACCGGCAAGTACACCATTCACAACGGAGTGAAACGGAACGGAGACGATCTGCCGGCCTCCGAGGTTACTTTCGCCGAGGCGCTGAAGCCGCAAGGCTACACCAGCGCGCTGATCGGCAAGTGGCACCACGGAGCACTCCGCGACGGCTCGTTCCTCCATCCGCTCGACCAGGGATTCGACTCGACTTTCGGATTCCTCGACGCGCGGCATGCCTGGGAACACTTCCCGAAGACGCTCTTCCGCGGACGTCAGGAAGTTCCGGTCAAGGGGTACACCGCCGACCTCTTCTCCGATGAGGCGGTCAAGTTCATCGGCGAAAATCGTTCACGCCCCTTTTGCCTCTACCTCGCCTACATCGAGTCGCACTTCCACGTGGAGGCGCCCGAGGACGAAGTGGCCAAATTTCGCGGAAAATTCCCCGAAAAGGACCAAAGAACGCCCCGAAACGCCGCTTACGCGGCCATGATTCACCGCATGGACACCGGTATCGGGCGAGTGATGCGCGCACTCGAGGAGAATGGCCTCGCCCAGAACACGCTGGTCGTTTTCACCAGCGACAACGGGGCCACCTTCGAGAGCGGCAACAACGGCGCGTCGAACTTCCACGATAGTAACCGGCCGGTCCGCGGCCAGAAGCGCAGCCTCGAGGAAGGCGGCATCCGTGAGCCCGCCTTCGTGTGGTGGCCCGGCCGCATTCCGGCCGGCCGGAAGTTCGAGGAACCGGTGCATTCCACCGATCTCATGCCAACCCTCGTCAACGCCGGCGGCGGAACGATCGACCCTGCCTGGAAGGTCGACGGCATCAACCTCCTCGATGTTTGGACCGGAAAGGCGCACCTTCCCGAGCGCACCCTGTTCTGGGAGTGGACCAGCGAGGGCTACAACATGCACGCCGCCATGCGCGGCGATTTCAAGCTCCTGCGCATCAACGGCGCTGACTTCCTCTACAACATCCGCGAGGACCCGCAGGAACGCCGCACCATCGCCGCCGCACACCCCGAGATGTTCCGCCGACTCCGCGCCGAACTCGAAGCCTGGAAAGCAAGCGAAGTCCCCCGCGCCCGTTGAGAATCCGGAAAGCCTACAATTCCCCGTCCGGCACAGTACCCGACTGAAAGCACCGCACTTGCTCCGGCGCAAACGGCGGTTCAAAAAGCTCAGGCCTCTCGTGGTACGCCCGGAATAGGTGCGCGATGTAATGCATTCGCTGATGGAGTTCAGACCAGTCCTTTGCGCCACAATCGTCGGGCGTCCCAGCCGAGGGCTCGAATTTCTCAAGCAGGCTCATCAGTTCGGGATTTTCTACGTCTCGCAGCACCTCCGGGATGGGCTCATTCAAGTGCTTCCCGAGGGCTAGCACCGTGCCCGGAATCGCCAGGACCATTAGCGAATCCGTGACCACCTGACGGCTTAACTGCACCGCGAATCGCTCTACGCTCCGCCCTAGCCGTTCCAACACCGCAACTACGGGCCGGCGGAACATTTCTCGCCACCCCGCCGCGCCCGGAAACAACGCCTCCACGACGCGCTTGCCGAGGTCTTGCGCTGTCACCAGCGTTGCTTCGAGCGCTTCCTGGATCTCCGGTTGAAGCCGCGTCTGTTCGTGCAGGCCGATCTCCAGGTTCGCCAGCAACACAAATTCGGTCTTGACCTTTGGCGAAGCTGCCGTGCGCTGCTGCTGGTAGTGGAAGAACGCCTGCCGCAACAGATCCTGCCCTTCCGGCGGCGGACCGGGCCGGAGCCCCTTGTGGAAGTTCTGAAGCTCTTCGGACTCCGGGGCCACGTTAGGTGCACAAACATGCACAAAATGTGCAAATTCGCGCCCAATTTCGTCAAAAACCTTGCAGTTTCCGCGCGAAACCGCGCTGCTCGCGCGCTCAAACGCGTCGAACGGGCTGTGAATCTCCTGAACCACCTTCCCAAGCCGCGTGGCGGGATCGAGTAGCCCCCGCCGCAGCAGAACGCGCCACAGCGACTGCACCGGATGCAGGAATTTAGCCCCCAACACGAGCCGGCGCTCGAATTCCCTGTGTAGGTCCTCAGCACGGATCGTCCGACCAGCCTGCCGTGACGCCCACGTGGCGAACGTGCACCAGTTCGCACACGGTCCGGTTCGCGACGAGAAAACCCTGGAGAGCCTATGGTAACAGTGCGTGATTTCGAGGTTACGAATCACAGAGTCCGCAATCCTCGTGATGCGATCGGCTTCCTCGACACCGGGAGCCGAAATGTAGCCGGGGGTTGCGCTCATGGATCGTTCTTCCTTAACGAATCCCAGTCTGTCCATCATACCCGAGGGTCTCACCGGCGCCGGAGTGATAGCATTTCCGTTTCGGATGAAGGGAGGACAGAATGCGCATCGAAACGCGCCTTCTTGCGACGCTGCTCGGAGGAGCCATCGCGATTCACGCGGCCGGTATCGTCTTCGAGGGAAGCAAAGGTCCCGGCAAGGGAAAGCACATCGTGCTCGTCAGCGGCGACGAGGAGTACCGCTCCGAAGAGGCCCTGCCTCAGCTCGCCAAGATCCTTTCGACGCGGCATGGCTTCCGATGCACCGTGCTGTTCGCCATCGACCCGTCGGATGGCACGATCAATCCCAACCGCAACGACAACATCCCCGGCCTCGAAACCCTCGCCGCGGCCGACCTGATGGTAATCTTCACCCGATTCCGGGATCTGCCGGACGTCCAGATGAAGCACATTGTCGACTACGTCGAGTCAGGCCGGCCGATCGTGGCTCTGAGAACCTCCACCCACGCCTTCGACCTGAAAACGAGCAAAACGTACCAGCAGTATGGCTGGAACAGCAAGGAGTGGGACGGAGGCTTCGGACGCCAAGTGCTCGGCGAAACCTGGATCCGGCATCACGGCCAGCACGGCAAACAGAGCACGCGCGGCATCATCGCGAAGGGCCAGGAGAACCATCCGATTCTTCGCGGCATCCGCGACGGCGACATCTGGGGTCCGACGGATGTCTACGCCGTCCGCCTGCCGCTCCCCGGTGACAGCACGCCGCTCGTCCTGGGCCAGGTGCTCGAAGGAATGCGACCGGATGACCCGCCCGTCGCCGGGCCGCAGAACAACCCGATGATGCCCGTCGCCTGGACCAAGACGTACACGAGCGCCCGTGGAAAGAAAGCCCGCGTATTGACGACTACCATGGGGGCCTCGCAGGATCTGCTCAGCGAAGGCATGCGCCGCCTGCTCGTTAATGCCTGTTACTGGGCGGCCGGGTTGGAGAAAGAAATCCCGGCGAAATCAAACGTCGATCTCGCCGGGGAATTCAGCCCGCTTCCTTTCCAGTTCGGAGGGTTCCGGCGCGGCGTCATGCCGCGCGATCTGGAAACGCGATGAATCGACCGTGAGTCAAGACTAACCCGGTGGCACGAATCCTGTGAGCTTGTGTTTGTTCTCCCGGATCGCTGTACCGAACGAACGGCCCATGACTGTAACACCGCTCGTCACCGTGCCGCTTACCTTGACTCGTGCTCCCTTGGAGGGAACGCCACGATTCGAGATCACTATGATCTTGCCGGTTCCGTCGTCGATCTGATACCCACCGGCCGTGAACGCGCCGAATGAGTGGGTCACGTTCCCTTCCACCCGCACGTTTCGGTTGTGATAGTGATACGGATCCGAGAGAACTCGCCCGATCTTGACCGTTCCGCAGCCCGTCAGGAACAGTGCTACCCCGGCCGCCACCGCCAATGTCCATTGCGATCGTCGCCGCATCGTCTCCTCCAACACCTCTTGAGACGCACCCCACACCGATTCGGGTTGCAGCGAAGAATGGCTCCGGCGACGGTTAAGGTTTCGCTTCGTCCGGTTTCTTGATAATCAGCGAGAAAACACCTGTTCCCAGCCATCCTCCGATCATCGCGACGACGACCGCGCTGATCGGGTTCATCAGGACGGTGCGCGGCACGAGACTCACCAGCCCCAGGCTCGCCGCCCAATATAGGAAGAAGCCCGTCAGCATTCCGACGACTAGACGGATGGGCACCTTCGGATCGCGCCACCAGCCCTTCCGGCTGCGCTGTCTCGGAAGCGCGGCGAGGAAACCGCCGGCAAGCCCTCCCAGCGCTGACAGCAGCATCAGCACGACCGGCAGCGTGACAGTCACTGCGCCGGCCTGCGAATCGAGCCCGGCGGCCGAAACAGCGATCGCCGTCGCTCCGCGCCATACTGGACGAAATTCCGTTTGCGCGCTCGATTTGCCGCGAGGAATTGAGATCACGGTTTGTGCCAGCGATCCCCTGCCCTGCTCAATCCTCAGAGTAACCGGCGTGTCCGTGGCGCTTGCGGCCGGGCGCCGGTCGTCGTCGAGCAGTTCGACGATCACGCTTGCAGTTTCGGCCAGCGTGATCGCCGGTGGACTCACGGACACACGGAGCTGCGTCACGGGCGGCGGAACGAAATTGAAGCGGAAACCGGATCCGCCTTCAAGCGCCACCTGCGGATCTGCTCGCAAAAACTTCACCTCGACCGGGCCGGCGTGATCGAACGTCAGCTTGGCGTGGCCTTCGTCGCCGCCAGGCGGGATGACCAGCGGGTTCGGGTTGAGCGTGCCGGTTCCGTCCGCGAAGCGCAGCTTGATTTCCGACGGCGAACCCGCCCCCGGCCCCATGTAAAATGCGCTCAGCGTAACCGGGTCCTTGCCGTTCGCCCAGAAGTCGCGCTGCGGGCTGAAGCTCAGGGCGACGGGAATCAGAGGGAGTTCGCCCGGCGGTCCCGGTTCCGCCTGTAGCGGTGGAAGGCTCGGAGCGGGTTTGGAAATGGGTGCGCCGCCGCGGACCTTCAGGCTCACGCCGCCCGCCAACAGGCCCGGACTCTTCGCCCAGAGGTAGACGACGCCCCCGAGAGGTAGCCCGCTGAGCCGCCCCGACACGGAGGACTGACCCCGGCGAACGGTGACAGTCGTCAGTTGAACTGCATCCTTCGGGGAGGTGCGCAAGCTGATCTGAATCGGCGTGTGGACGGCAGTCTTCGCCGGTCGGTTGTTGATGTCGAGCAGAGAAACGGTGAAGGTGACCGGCGCGATCCGCGTGAAGCGCTTACCCTCGACCTTGAGGTCCAGTTTCACCGCTTGGCCCGACTCGCGCTGCGCGGGCAGAGACGCAACCATCGACACCAGCAGAGGGAGCAGGAAGAACCGTCGTTCTCGCATCGCAACCGTCCTCGCTTTGAGCCAACCGCGTTTCCTAGATTGTAGAACCTCGCGCCGATTACTTGCGGGCGCGGCGGAAACGAGCACGGGCGTCGGGCGTCATTTTTTCGGTGGCGTACTGGTAGATGACGCGGGGTGCGCGGTCCTTCCATTCGAGCAGGAACGCCTCGACCGGCTTCGGCTGCTTCTTCCACGTCTCACGGAGGAACCACCCGAGTCCCTGCTGGACGACCTTCTCGGCGTCCATCATCAGCGGCCTCAGAAACTCGAGGAGCGGCCGCGCACTCGTCTTCGTCTTGAGCAGGCCGAGCATCGCAACCGGCACAGCGCGCCGCTGGTACTTGTACTGCGCTTCCCGCCAGGACGCCAGCGCGTGAAGTTCGGTCTGCCCTCCTTCGAGGAGCGGGGCGAGGATCTCTCCGCACAGCACGTCAGTGTGCGCCCAGTTGGCGATGCCCGCCGCGAACCATTTCGCCAGCCCGTCGAGCGCTTTGTCGTCGATCTCATCGCGGAAGTGCTTCACGAAGCGGATCGCCAGCGCGCCTTCTTCGTACTTGCTGTCCCGAAACAGCATTTCGCCGAGCTTCAGAAAGCCGAGGAGTCCGATGCCGCCGTAGCGCTCGATCCACTCGGGTTCCATCTCGGTCCACAGGGCGTGCTTGTTTCCCATCAGTCCCCAGGCGTCGTACCCTTCGGTGAAGTAACGGGCGTAACGGCCGGCCTGCGCGGCGTCGGCGTGGGCGGCGCAGTATTTCCGGATTTCATTGCGCAGAGTGGTTACCTTGTCCATGGCGGTCCGCGGGCATTGTACCACCGCAGAACTGGAAATCAGTTCCGTTCGGCAGGATGAGCCACGCGTGAAATCGCGTTGACCAGGCGGCGGTAGGGAAGTGTTTCGAGCCCGTCAAAGGGAAGCCACTCCCCGTCGCGCGTGCTCGAATAGAACCAGCGCGCAAGCAGCGCGAGGTGTTCCTGCCGCTCGCTCCGGGCGAGCTTTCGCGGCTCGATCGACTCGGCGATTTCGTGCAGCCGATGGTCCATCGAAACGGTCTTGCCGTCTGCGACTTCAAAACCGAACCGGCGCGGAGGCTGCCAGCATCCTCCCAGGACGAACCACAACTCGACGCACTCCGGTTCCACCGACGGCGTCACTGCGACGCCGTTGAGCCGCGAAATGTCCCGCGCCAGCTCGTCGCGCAGTTTGAGCACCTGCTGGATCTTGTCGACGCGCTTATGCTGGCGCGCTGCCTCCTCGAAATTCAGTTCCCCGCTCAGGCGGTCGCGTGCATGGACCGCGGGGTCGAGCAGCGAGCGGCCGTCGGAGGAGAGGAACTCCGTCACTCGCTCGGTCTCGCTTCGATACTCGTCGGCGCTGACCACCTGCTGGCACGGCCGCAGGCACATGCTCATTTCGCCGTAAATGCAGCCCGGGTGCGACGGTGAAGGCTCCAGGTCCTCCTGGCAGCGGCGCATCTGGAAGAGATCGAGAAATTGGCTCTCGAACTGCTCGGCGGAGTTCCGGCTGCGGAACGGGCCATAGTAAAGCGCGTGGGCGCCGCTCAACCGGTTGGTCACGTGGCTGCGGGGAAATGGGTTCGACAGGACGATTTTGACGTACGGCGGCATCCGGAGCTTCATCAGCTCCAGGTAAGTCTCCGGGAAGTGGAGGTGTGCCGCCTCGTGAAACACCAGGTTCGTCTCGAGCCACGACGCCGTCAACCGGTATTCGATTCGCGCGGCCACCGACCGCAGGTTCAGCAGCCGGGAGGGATGCGCGCGCTCACGGAGCAGCCGATGGAGACGCCGGCGGAGCAATGCAGTGCGAGCCAGGTATGGCGATCCTTCCCGCGGCCAGACAGCGAAGACCGCGGGCTGGGCGGGCACGGTCTCAAGAAGCGCATCGAGACCGGTCCCGCCGTCCGGAACACGGATCACTTCCGGCGTCCACAGAGGCATCCGTCTTCAGTGTAGTGCGCCGTGGGAGAGTCGACTCCGGACCGCGGCCGCGTACGAAGCTCGATCAGATCCCGACCTGACCTCTCGGGCGGTTCCTGCGGATGTTATCTACGTCCTGACGGGGCTCGGATTCGCATTCGGCGACGATGACCGTCACTGGGTTGTCCGGCGCAGTTGCGGGAAGCCCCGTGAATTGTACACGGAACTCCTCCTGCTTGACACTTACGGGTCTTCCGGAGGCCAGCAGCCTCGCCGACTTCACCTTCGTTTGAAGCCCGCCGATCGACACGGTCTCACCCGGCCAGAAGTGGACATGGATGTAGAGCGTATTGCCCTTGCGTGTGAAGTTTGCGAACAGAGAGTTTTTCACACGGCACCGTTCCGCGTCATAGATCGACGTACCGTTCTTCTCCGTCCACGCGCCGACCGCGTTCAGAATGCGCACCGACTCTTCCGGAATAGACCCGTCCGGCATTGGCCCAATGTTCAGCAGGTAATTGCCACCGTCGCGCGCGCACGCCACCAGGTTGCGCACGATCGTTTTCGGACTTTTCCAGTTATCGTCGGCTTTGTGGTATCCCCAGCTTTGATTCATCGTCATGCAGGCTTCCCAGTCCCTGTTCTCCGCCCGTATCTCCTGCTCCGGCGTGCCGAAGTCGCCAGCAAGCAGGTTGCGGTTGTTGACGATGATATCGGGTTGAAGTTGCAGCACCATGTCGTTCATCTTCTGCGACTCCCAGCCTTTTGCGTCGAGTGGCACCGGCATGTCGTACCAGAAGACGTCGAGTTTGCCATAGTCCGTACACAATTCTCGGATCTGTCCGTGGATGTAATCGACGAAGCGGCGGCGGGACGCTTCATCCGTAGCGCATCTGGCGCCATCCGGGTGGTGCCAATCCATCAATGAGTAGTAGAACCCGCAGCGCAATCCTTCGGCCCGTGCGGCGTCGAGGAACTCCTTCGCCAGGTCCCTGCCCGCCGCCTGTTTCGGCGCGCTGTAGTTGGTGAGTTTCGTATCGAAGTGACAGAAGCCCTCATGGTGCTTGGAGGTCATCACCATGTACTTCATTCCAGCCCGCTTGGCGAGCTTCGCCCAGTCACGGGCGGCATCCGGCTTCGGTTTGAAACGCTTCGCAAGCTGCTCGTATTCCGCCACCGGAATGCCTTCCTCCTCCATCGCCCATTCGTGGCGTCCGAGCAGGCTGTAGAGGCCCCAGTGGATGAACATTCCGAACTTTGCTTCGCGCCACCACTGTATGCGCCGCTCGTGATCAGGCGGCGAGGCTTCGGCAGTCACCACTGCCGGTTGCGCCGGTTTTGTTTCGTTCTTCTGGCATCCAATCGTGCCCGTGGACGCGGCGGCGACCGCACCCATTCCCATCAATTCAAGGTAATTCCGTCTGGACAAAGAGAACGTTTTCATCGCAGGATATCCTTCGGCTGTCAAGCTTACTGCATTTCGCCGATCCGCACCCGTTCGAGCCCTTCGTCGGCAATCCCGTCAGGGCCTGCGTCAAAAAGTCCGGCCGGGCCCGACATAGCGCAAGTAAGCCGCGCCCGCCGCCAGGCTGAGCAGCGTCAGCGGGATGCCTACGCGGCAGTAATCCCAGAAAGAAATGCGTACGTCGTGCCGGGCTCGCTGTACAACGATAAAGTTCGCCACGGACCCCAGCAGCGTGAGATTCCCGGCCAGAGTGGACGACATAGCCAGGGTCAGCCAGCCCAGGTGCGGATCGGATAGCCTCGGTACGACGGGGCGGAAGACGAGTACCGCCGGAACGTTACTTACGATGTTGGACAGCAGCGCTGAGAAGGCGCTCAACACCCGACGTGATCCAGCCGGAATCGCGCTGCGAAAGCCAGCAGATCCCGCTCAAGGGATGTTTTTTCCACCCCGGCTACAACAATGAACAGGCCGGCAAACATCGCCAGCAGGGACCAGTCGATCTCGTGGTACACCTTCTCCGGCTTTACCCTGCGGGTGATTAGCAGCAGGGCTCCAGCGACGATGGCGACCTTGGCGACCGGCCAGCCCCAGAAAAAGAATACGATCATGCCGACGGAGGCCACGACGGCCTTCCACATCAGTACGCGGTTCACGCGAACCCTCAGTTCCGCCATCTCCACCCGTTGGCGGTCCCGAAACTCCGTGGGGAAAAACAGCACGATGGCGGCAAACGTCAGTAACAAACCCACAATCGCCACCGGCGCCAGCGCGGCTGTGAACTGCCGGTACGGGATGCTGGACAAGCTCCCGATCATCATGTTTTGAGGGTTTCCGGTGATGGTGGCGACGCTTCCCACGTTGGACGCCATAGCGACAGCCAGAAGGTAGGGTAAGGGATTGCGGCGCAGCGTGGCTGTCACCTCAAGTACCAGCGGGGTCAGAACCAGACACATCGTGTCGTTGACGAAAAACGCCGAAAAGAACCCCGAGACTAGGACAATGGTAGCCAGCAGCGTCCACGGGTGGTGGGCGTGCCGCACTGCCCAGGTGCTCACCAGACGGAAAAACCCTGACAACCGCAGGTTGGCGACCACGATCATCATGCCAAACAACAACACCAGCGTTGAATAATCCACCGCCTGAATTGCCTCTTCGAACGTCAGGACATTGCAGCCGAGCATGAGGCTGGCGCCGATGATCGCCGCACCCGTGCGGTCAATCCGGAGGCCTGGAAAAGTGCCGATCGCAAGGACCAGGTAGGTGCCACAAAATATTGCCAGGGCAATCACAAAGGTTCAGTCTAACGGAATACAGGGGCTTGACAGGAACCGCTTTCGGCTTAGAATGAGTGTAATTGCGGTCTTTATGCAACCGAATTGCATGCACACTCGCACCGAACTGATTGCGAGGCGGGACGGAGTGGACTATGTTCGCTGTCTGGACTGCGATCAGGTCTTCGAGTCGGATGACCTCGAGCCGGTACCCGTCACCGGTGAGGACGAATAGGGTAGACGTCACGTTCCACTCCTGAGATTCCCTGAAACGGCCGGGCCTGGGACGCCCGGGACCGAAGCTCCTCGGGACCGGATGTATCAGGCCGTGGTATGCTTTCAAAAATCCGCGGTCTCGCCAGCCAGGATTGCGAGTGCGGACTGCGTGATTCAGCCATGAGGAAGTCGGTTCCACATTCCGGGAAAGCCGCTCCAAAAAGCAGCTCTTCAAAGGAGCACCGGCATCGCGGCGCCGCGCAAGGAGAGGTGGCGGAAACGCGAGACCGGAACCCAGTCGCGTCGCCACTGAATTCCAAGGAACAGGCCGCGTTGTTCGAGAAGGCAGTCGCCCTGTTTCACGCTCGCGAGTTCGCGAAAGCGAGGGTACTGTTTGAACGGGCTGCCGACGGTCCGGTGATCGAGATGGCGCACTCGGCACGAGTGCGCGCGCGAATCTGCGAGCAGCGGCTCAGCCGGACGCCGCCAGCCCTGTCAACCGCCGAGGAGCACTATGACTACGGGATCGCGCTAATCAACCAGCGTCAGCTTGACGCCGCCCGGCGACACCTGGAGCAAGCCGCGAGCATGAACCCTGGCGCGGACCACGTTTACTACGCGCTCGCGCTCTGCCACGCTCTGAAGGGAGAGGCAGACGCGGTGTACGCGAATCTCAGCCGGGCCATTGAAATTGATCCTCGCAACCGCGGACGCGCGCTGCGCGATCCGGACTTTGGGGACCTCGCCCGCCGCGCCCCGCTATCCGATCTCCTGTACCCTGAGAAGGAGCGGACGGCCTGACGGACCGCAACCGCCCGCCGGAACACCCGTCTCAAGAGGTGAATGTGTGACTCGCCAGAACGCTCCGCTACGGATTGTCGCGATCGGCGGAGGCACGGGACTCGCCACGTTGTTGCGGGGGCTAAAACCGTACTCACTTGGATCGGGCACAGTCCCTTCGCCCACGGAAGCCGGCCGCGCGGTGGAAATCACAGCGGTGGTCACCGTGACGGATGACGGCGGCAGTTCTGGCCGCCTGCGGCGTGAGTTCGACGTGCCGCCGCCGGGGGATATCCGAAGCTGCATGGTTGCCCTTTCCGAGGACGAAGCGCTTCTTTCGAGGCTATTCCAGTACCGTTTTCGCACCGGACGGGGCTTGAAAGGACATAGTTTCGGGAATCTCTTCTTGACCGCGCTGAGCGAAGTGACCGGCGACTTCGCTCAGGCGGTGAAGGTTTCCTCTGAAGTGCTGGCGATCGCCGGCGACATCCACCCCTCGACCGGCGCTAACGTCACTCTTCAGGCACGTCTCGCCGACGGAACGGTTGTTTGCGGCGAGAGCCGAATCAGCCGCAGCCGGTCGCCCATCGAGTCCGTCTTCCTCGAGCCGCGCCGCTGCCGCCCGCTGCCCGAAACATGCGACGCCATCACGCGGGCTGACATCATCACCCTTGGACCCGGATCACTTTACACCAGCGTGATACCAAATCTGCTGGTGGAGGGCATTCCGGAGGCGATCAAGCGCTCCCACGCGATCAAGGCCTATGTCGTCAATCTGATGTGGCAACCCGGCGAGACGATCGACTACTCCGCCGCGGACCACATCGCCGCGATCCACGAACACGCGCGCATGCGGTTGATCGACTGTGTGCTCGTGAACACCCGGCCGGTCAGCCCTGTTCTGCGCCGCCGTTACGCCCGTGAACACGCGAGGCCGGTAGAGTCCGACCTGGCAAGGCTGCGCGAAATGGGCTTGACAATCGTGGAGGGCGACTTTCTGGAGGAATCCGACAAGGTGCGGCACAACTCCGAAGCGCTGGCAGAGGCGGTCCTGAAACTTGCCGGAGAAAGACAATCGCGGCGACTCACGAAGCGTGCTGCCACGCGGTGAGCCACAATGAACCTATGGATATCCCGGTAACCGTTCTGATCCTCGCGGCCGGCCTTGGTACGCGCATGAAGTCGAAGAAAGCCAAGGTGCTCCATCGTGCGGGCGGGATGGCGTTGATCGAGCACGCAACTGACGCCGCACTGAAACTGACTCCACCGGAGCGCGTGTTCATCGTGGTCGGGCACCAGGCTGACGAGGTGATGGCGGCGGTGGGAGACCGGGGCGTCAGGTTCGTTCAGCAAGCCGAGCCAAAGGGCACCGGACATGCTGTTATGGCTGCTCGCGAGGCGCTGGAGGGCGCCGGCGGGCTCCTGCTGGTCCTCTACGGCGACGCTCCGCTGCTCACAGCGGACACGCTCCTGCGGCTGGTGGCCCGGCAGCAGCAGGGAGACGTGGCGGCCACAGTACTCACGACGATGCTGGACGATCCGTCCGGATACGGGCGCGTCCTTCGCGACGAGCACGGGCGGGTGCGCGCGATCGTCGAGCAGAAAGCCGCGTCCCCCGCGCAGCTCGCCGTACACGAGATCAACTCCGGGATTTACTGCTTCGACTCCGGCCCGCTGTGGAAGCATATCGGCGAGATCAAGCCTGAAAACCCGGCTAACGAGTACTACCTCACGGACATTGTCGGAATTCTCCACGGCAAGGGCCACGCCATCGCTCCGCTGCTCCGAGAAGACCCACGGGAACTGCTTGGCATCAACACACGGGTGGAGTTGGCGGCGGTGGACCGAATCTTCCGCGACCGAACGATACGGCGGTTGATGCTCGACGGGGTCACGATCAAAAAACCGGAGACCGTGACTATCGACAGCGGCGTGTCAATCGGTATGGACACGGTGATCGAACCATTCGCGCAGGTTCTCGGACGCACGACGATTGGAGAGGACTGCGTGATCGGCGCGTGTTCGATCATCCGTGGCTCGCAACTCGGTGACGGCGTTGTGGTGGAGCCGTTCACGCTGGTACTGGATTCGGCCTTCGAACCGGGTGCCCGCGTGGGTCCGTTCGCGCGGGTACGGATGGAGAGTCACGTGGGGCGGGAAGCGCGCGTTGGCAACTTCGTCGAGCTAAAGAAGGCCCGGCTCGGCGCGGGGGCGAAGTCGCTGCACCTTGCGTATCTCGGAGACACCGAGATCGGGGAAGAGGCCAACATCGGTGCGGGCACGATCACCTGCAACTATGACGGCGTGCGGAAACACCGGACCAAGATCGGCCGTGGCGTGTTTGTGGGGAGCAACGCCACGCTAGTAGCCCCGGTGGTGATCGGGGACGGCAGCTACATCGGCGCCGGCTCGGTAGTGACGGAAAACGTCCCCGAGGACGCCCTTGCCCTCGGCCGCGCCCGCCAGGTGAACAAAGCCGAATGGGCCAAGAAACGGCGGGAGCGGAAATTGCGGCCCGACACGCAGGGGTGATTCAAGACCGACCTCAGCAAACCCTCTCCGAGCACGTATTCGCTGGAACCCGCCCTTCCGGCGCGGTGTCTACCCGAACATGAATGGTCTGGCTCAGTTTGACAGCCGCGTGCCGCTGAGATGCTGCCTGGCTGTCGTCGCACTTCTATTGTCCCTGCCACCGATGCAGGCGGCCGAACCCAAGGCTGACGAGATCGACCGGTTGATGCAGGCCTACACGAATACCGTGGGCTTTCAGGGGGCTGTGCTGGTGGCCGACAGGGGCACAGTCATCCTCAAAAAGGGTTACGGTCTGGCCAACGTGGAGCTTGACGTCCCTAACACACCCGAAACCAAATACCGGCTGGGATCCCTGACGAAGCAGTTCACCGCGATGCTGGTGCTGCAACTCGTGGCCGAAGGGAAGGTTCGTCTGGAGAGCAAACTCAGCGAATATGTTCCCGAGTATCCGAAGGCCACGGGCGAACGGATCACCATTCACCAGTTGCTGACCCACCAGTCCGGCATTCCCAATTACATAACCCCGGAGTTCCTTGCCAAACGCTCGCGCGAGTTCTTCAGTCCAACGGACCTGGCCAAGGTGTTCTGGGAAAGACCGCTGGATTTCGAGCCAGGCGCGAAGTACTCGTATACGAACTCTGGCTACCACATGCTCGGAATCGTGGTCGAAAAGGTTACCGGAAAGTCCTACGAACAGGCGCTCAGGGAGCGCATTCTCGATCCGCTCGACATGCGGGACACCGGCTACGATCACACGCAAGCGATTCTTCCGCGCCGCGCGGCCGGCTACACCAAGACGCCCAAAGGCCTGCAAAATGCGGCCTTTGGAGAGATGTCGATTCCCTACGCAGCGGGCGGGATGTACTCGACGGTCCTGGACATGAGGAAGTGGGACGCGGCGCTGTACACCGAGAAGCTGCTCGATAGGAAGCACCTGGATCTCATGTTCCAGCCGGCAGTTAAGATCGGCGCGGGCCGGGCCTACGGATACGGTTGGATGCTCTCAGTCCTCACGCTCGCCGGCAGCGGGCAGAAGCTTCCCGTCATAGAGCACTTCGGCGGCATTATCGGCTTCACCAGCATGATAGTGCGGCTGCCCGAGGAGCGTAGCCTGATTGTCGCGCTGGCGAATATTCTCGGCGTCGAATGGGGCGGTGCAACCAGAGGCATCGCCCAGATTCTCCATGGCGAACAACCGGAGACGCCGAAGAAGCCAACCAGGTAAAGCCTGTCTCCGGCGATTAGCGGCGATTGGAGGACGTCCACCGGGCGCGGCCGCCCGTCTCGCCGAGAAACTTCATCGCCTCAAGATGGCAGAGCAACTGGATGTTGACCAGATCGTCTGGGGTAAAAACGACCAGCTTGTCCTGCCGCTTCGCCGTCGAAAAGCCGTGCGACGGCGACTCGATGACTACGCTCAGCGCACCGCAATGCAGATTCAGCGCGGTGTCGAGGTTATAGGGCGAGATGTTCTTCACGCGATCGGGGTTGCCTTCTTTCGCCGGATCCTCGGTGGCCTGATACTTGTCGAGTGCCAGCCGTCCCTGCACGCGGCGGACTAACTGCTCGAATACGGGCACCAAGTCGGGTTCGACGAATGGACGGAGCATGATCGGGAACACAGCGCCTGTGTGCATGTTCATGATGAGGTCGGGGCGCTCGCGTGCGGTGAGATCGAACAGCGCCTGGGTCTCTGGCTGGCGTCGGCCGAAGAAGTCGTCGTGCTGGAAATTGACGCCAGCGTCGTTGGGATAGCCGCCCGGAAACTCGACGCGCGAAAAATCGAGAGGGATGAACTCCTTGCACTGCGGCCAGCCGATCATCTTGCCGCCCGCCAGTCCGCCGGTGTTGAAGTATTCGTGGACCGTC
>DATIFQ010000026.1:0-15160 GCA_035455185.1 Bryobacteraceae bacterium
CTTGGAACGGGCTATAGGGATCCGGCACGTAGTTGAACTGGAAATACAGGCGGAGTGCCTCTGGGTCAAGCCCCAGCGGCACCCCCGCCGCCCGGAGACATTTCAGTTCGCTTGCGAAGTACAGTCCGGACGGCAGGACTGCGTAATACAGCGGTTTCTTTCCAAAACGGTCTCGTGCGAGCAACAGCCGCCGCCGTTTTGCATCCCACAGGGCAAATGCGAACATGCCTCGTAGGCGGCTCACCGCGTCCGCCCCCGCGTCTTCGTACAGGTGGACCAGCGTCTCGGTGTCGCTCTGGGTAGTGAACCGGTGACCTCGCGCCTCAAGGTCGTTGCGTAGTTCGCGGAAGTTGTAAATCTCTCCGTTGCAAACCACCCAGACACTTCCGTCCTCGTTGGACATCGGTTGGTGGCCGGTATTCAGATCGATGATGCTCAGGCGGCGCATCCCGATTCCGCAGCCGTCGTCGACGTGATACCCATCGTCATCGGGACCGCGGTGCCGGATCTGATCGCACATCAGGCGGAGGATTTCCACTGGGGGCTCTCCCTCGCGTACAACGAATCCGGCGATGCCACACATAGTAACTGGGAGAACGCGACAGCGCCCCGCTCCTGTTTACTGTAGCACTCGGCAGTTGTGAGGCAGTTGTGGTTCAGGCCATCGGCTTTGTGTGGCCTGCCATGCTGGTCGACATCTCGCCGCCCCACTCCACAGTCATATACCGCCCGAGTCACCGATGCCGGACAGGGGGCGTGGCATACTAGTTCGGTGGACACGGGCAACCGCGTAGCAGTATTTGGCCTCGGTTATGTTGGATGCGTCTCAGCGGCATGCCTTGCTCGCCTCGGACACCACGTCACTGGCGTCGATCCGGACGAGTTCAAGGTACGCAGCGTGCTCGACGGCCGCGCGCCTTTTTATGAGCCGGGACTCGAGGAACTCGTGCGCGACGGTGCCAAGGCCGGTCGCCTCCAAGCGACCGTGAGCGCCGCCGAAGCTCTCGAGGATGCGGAGGTCGCCCTCCTTTGCGTTGGCACCCCATCCGAGAGGAACGGGAACCTTAGCGTCCGGCAGCTCCAGAAGGTAGCCGCCGAGATCGCGACTTGTCTCCATTCGAGGACTGCACCGCTCGTTGTCGCGGTCCGTAGCACCGTCTTCCCGGGGACGTGCGAAGAAGTGGTGATGCCCCTCCTTGCGCCTTTTGCCGGAGTCTCTGTGCTCTCACACCCGGAGTTCCTGCGCGAAGGAAACGCTGTGCGCGATTTCCTCGCGCCGTCGCTCCTTGTCGTCGGCGGCTCGGATAAGGGCGCGCTCGAAAAGGTCGCAGGCCTGTACATCAACCTGAAGGTCGACGCCTGTCTGGTCAGCCTGCGCACCGCGGAGATGATCAAGTATGCCTGTAACGCGTTCCACGCTCTGAAGGTCAGCTTTGCTAACGAGATCGGCGCGCTGAGCGCTCGCTGCGGCGTCTCCGGCGAAGAGGTGATGGATACGCTCTGCCGCGATGTCGTGCTGAATATCTCGAGGGCGTATCTGAAACCCGGCTTTGCCTTCGGCGGCTCCTGCCTTCCAAAAGATCTGCGGGCCCTCACCTTCCGCGCTTCGCGCCTCGACCTCCAACTCCCGCTCCTGCAAGCAGTGCTCCCCAGTAACGAGCATCAACTCCAGCGCGCGATCCAGGCCGTACTCGACGCTCCGTCCAAGCGCATCGGCTTTTTCGGACTGGCTTTTAAGGAGAATACCGACGACCTGCGCGAAAGCCCGGTGGTGGCGCTGCTGGAGCAATTGATCGGTAAGGGACGTGCCGTGAGGGTGTTCGATCCGCACATCACCCTCGATCAGATCTACGGCAGCAATCAGCGGTTTCTGCTCGACGCGATTCCCCATATCGCCCGGCTGCTCGATGCCCGCTTCGAAGACACGCTCGGTTGGGCGGATCATCTGGTAATCACGCAGAAGCCCCAAGCCTCGTACTTGCGGCTCATCGACGACAGCGGCCTTCCGGTCCTAAACCTCATGGGTGGTGATTCGGCCCGGAGCAGGTAGTCAGACGGACGCCAGTTTCCACGCCAGCGCGCTGCCTTCCTCGTAGTCCAGGGAGATCTCCCGGCCGCCTGCCCGGTACACGCACCCGGTTCCCGGTCCGTCTGAAAGGGTCGCGTCTCTGGCGCCCGAAAAGTCCAGCACAGCCCAAAACCTCGCCGGTAGTTCGCACTCTCGCTGGACGCACAGCACAGGCGCGGTCGCCTTCGTTCCAAAAACGGGTGACCGCCAGCCGAACTCAGCGCCCTCACTCAGGTCGGAGCGCTCGCCGCCCTTGAAGCTGAGAAGTGCGCTCGTCCCGATCCGAAGCGTCCCCGGAGCAACGGGTGTCACTGGCTCGCCGAAATGCCAGAACTGCTCTAACCTGTGAAGTCCAGCGAGACCGTCAATCTGGTCCGCCACAATCAGGAGGAACGGCCGAAGCAACAGGAGGCTGCGGCGGTGCCGGATTTTCGCAAAGCTGCACTCCGCGGCCAGCCAGGCGTGGTTCGGATCCGACCTCCATCCGAGAATCCGCACCTCGGGCTTGCTCGCCCAGGAAAACGGCCCGTTCGCGACGCCCTGATCAACGCCGTCCACGCGCACGGTGTTGTGAGCGGCCGAGCCGCGAAAACAGTTTCGCAGAGCGGGATCGGCGACGTAAGTACAGGTGCCCGGATCGATCAGAATCTCGTCCGCGCCAAGACGCACTACGATGGCCAGCGTATCCGAATGGCTGTGCCCGCCCGAACCGGACCCGAACGGCCCCGCATCGCAGATGATGTGAAGCCCCTCATCTTGGATGATTGCTACACCGGCGTCGGGGAACAAACGTGCCAGAGAACTTACGGGGGCCGCTGTCCGAGGATTGTCCAAAGACTCGCCCCCCAGCCACCACGCGGCTTGCTCCCCGATGGCCGCGCGATCCGCCAGCCATTCGGGCCGGTCGAATAGGACGGCGCACGTGGCCAGCGTCGCCCGGCCGAAATGCTCCCTCGCGCCATAAGGATGAAAGAACCGGCCTCCGTCGTCGTCGCCCAGCATCGGCACTTTCCCGGTGTCGCCCATCAGCGCCGCGAGGTACTCCGCCATTCGCCTCAGCTTGCCGGTGTAGCCGGCGTCCGTTTCGCACAGAATTTGATGAAACAGAAACATGTCGAGCGCGTACAGGTGATAGTAACTGGACTGCTCGAAGTGGCTTCCGTCTTCACGCACTTGCGCTTCCATCTGCTCTGCTACGATCTGCGCCGCTTGTCTCGCCCAGTCGCCGGCCCGTGGAAACGAGGGAAACAGGAGGCCGAGCGCATGCAGGGCGACCGCCTCGCCGAGCAGGTGCGTGTTCGGTGAGAAGTACACTGACAGGTTCGCCTCGAGGTAGGCGCCATGGCGGCAAAGCGCCGATAGAAAGCGTGCGCGGAAGCTGGACTCGAGATCAGCGCCCGCGATGTGGTAGATCCAGAGCCATGAAACCGCCCGGAAGGCGACCTCGAGCGCGCTCGCCCAGTTGATGCCGCGCATGTACGGATTCGCGTCGATCCAGTCGTCGATTTGTGCGGTAAGCTCCGCGAGGAATTCCCTCCTTCCGGTTAGTAGCCAGGCCTGCGCCAGAAGGACAAGGTGCTGGTGCCTGTTCAGCTCCCAAACGATCTTGTGATCGCCCACGGCGGCAAAGTCCAGGTAGCGGACCAACCGGAAGTAGGGCAGACCGCTCGAGATGCCATGGATGCAATCACGCCGCCAGTCGATCTCCGGGCCCGTATCGGCCACCGATCCGAACAGGGGGAAACGATGCGCCAGCACCATCTCGGCCAACGCGATCACCTCGGCGGCGAACGCCGTGTGCCGTAGCGCCTCGGCGACCGCGTCCGGATTGGGCAGCCCGGCGAGCGGTGCGGGTTCCACCGAGGTGGTCTCCGGCGGGAACGCCGCCAGGCGCAGATTCGATGCTTCCTGCCGAACACGAAATGCGATCTCCCGCGGACGCCGCACGCTAACGCCACCCCGTCATACGCTGATCCAACGGTGTAGACATTAGCACACGACTTGCACGGGCCGCTTGGATTGACGCGGGTACCGTTCGCCTCCTGGGGAGTTAACATGAGAGTCTTGTTCCCGCGATGGTACGTGCACTCCTTCGAAAATTGTTCACCGAGCTTCACCTATACGGTTTGTACAGCCTCTACGTGAAGGGACCCTTGCGTGACGACGGCTGGTTTCGCAGCTTCGACGAGGGCCGGGCCGTGGACAAAGACGGCAACCCGGTACCGTTCATCACATATCCTGCCATCGAATTCCTCTCCCGGCGGATCCATCCAGAAATGTCGGTTTTCGAATTCGGCTCAGGTTCGAGCACCCTGTGGTGGGCGTCCAGGGTCAGGGAAGTCGTCGCTTGCGAGCACGACCCAAAATGGTTCCTGGAAATCCGGGCGCGGGCGCGGGAAAACGTCACCGTGATACACCATCCCCTCGAATACGGCGGCGCCTATTCAAAAGCCATCCTGAATTTCAAGGACCGCTTCGACATCGTCGTCGTTGACGGGCGCGATCGTGTGAACTGTGCGAAGAACTGTTTAGGGGCGCTCAAATTGGACGGGGTCGTACTTTGGGACAACTCCGACCGGACGAAGTACGAGGAGGGCTACCGCTTTCTGGGCGACCGTGGATTTCGGCGGCTCGATTTCGTCGGCATGTGCCCGATTATCAACGAACGGTCCCAGACTTCGATCTTCTACCGCCGCGAGAACTGCCTCGGGATCTAATGAGGAACCGCGGCGGAAGCAGCAGCGGTCCTCCTCCGTGTTCTCCGTGGTGAATCACTTTCACGCGATTCCGTACAACTCCACCACCCGGCCGACGTTCTCCGTCAGATTGAAACGCTCCGCGGCCCGCTTCCTCCCCGCGCAACCCATTCTTTCGCGGAGATCCGGATCTCGCAGAAGGGTGAGGATGCTCGACGCGGCCTCCCCCGCGTCGCCGCGGTTCACCAGGAAGCCCGTCTCGCCGTGATCCACCAATTCAGGGATGCCGCCCACTCGTGTCGCAACAAGAGGTCTCCCCGTGGCCATTGCTTCGGCGATCACCCAGCCGAACACCTCCTCCCAGCGCGACAACTGGCAGACAACATCGGCGGCTGCGTAGACGCCCTCGGCGAAAGGGTTTTCGATGAGGCCGGTCCACGTGATATTTCCGCCCAGACCCGCCGCTTCGGCTTGACGCTGATACTCTTCCCTCCAGGAACCATCGCCCACAACCGCGAAGTGGACTTGCGGCTCTTGTTCGATCACGCGCCGGGCTGCCTCGATCAGGTCGGCGATGCCCTTCTCTGGCCGGATCCAGCTTACCTGGATGACCAGTGGACGTTCGGCCGGGATTCCGTGTTTCCTGCGGAATTCATCCCCTGTGCCGCCGACCATCGAGAAGTCCACCGCGTTGTAAACCCGCTCGATCGCCCGCGGTGGTATCAGATCATGCGATGTGAGACAGCGCCTCCCGTATTCGGAGACGGACAACGTTCGATTCAGAGGAGCATTGATCAGACGCACGGCGGCCCGCTTCCAGAGCGGAGCGCGCCGCGGCACGTAACCCTCCGGCCATGACGACTGGTCCGTGAAGAACACGCGCTTAACGCCACACAGCCGCGCCAGCCAGGGATACGGACTGACGAATCCGGTGAAGTGGAGATGCAGAATCTCCGGCCGGCACCGGCGCAAAAGTCGGACCAGATCCGCCGACGGCTGCCAAGCGAGACTCACCGAACCGGGCAGAGTCTCAAAAGAAACGTTCGACAGCGCCAGAAAGCGCCGTACGGCTTCCGGTGGCTCACTCAGAAAGCACAGGATGCTCTCCCAGCCGTGCCGTCCCAGTTGGCTAGAGAGTTCCCGGGCGAACGCCTCATTGCCTCCAATCCGGAACGGCTCGACCCCAAAAACCGACAGTACGGCGCGTCTCATCGATCGGAACGGTTCACTGGACGACCGGAAGCGACAGAGTTTGTTTCTCCGCGTCGGAGCAGCGGCGATCGAGGCAGCAACCCGCTTCCCAAAAGCGCGGACGGCCCTCCCAAATGCGCCGGGCCGGCATGGTTTTCACGTTCCCGACCGGCTTCTGCCCGTTACACACGGTCACGTCTCCATTTGCCTGAAACTGGAGCGTCGTGAGCGCGGCGCACAGTGCCCGCCGCTCGTGCGCCGCGTGGAACTGCGTGGAGACCCGTAGCGAATCGGGGTTCCTGAAGTACGGGATCATCGCCTCCAGTTGCTCGTAACTGTTGTCGATGTGCAGTCCGCCGCGTTTGAGTTCGATGAGCTGCCGGACCACTTCGGTCGCCTTCTCCGTGTCCCGCGGCCAGTTCTCGCTCGTCTCGAACCAGCGCGGGTCCTCCGGTGTATTGTAGTTCTGCTCGATCGGCTGGAAGAAGATGTGCATTCCGTCCTGAGTGGCGAACCGGGCGACTTCGCAAACTCCGTCCAGGTTGTGGGACATGACCACCGTCTTCAGCCGGACGTGGTACGGCAGCCGCTTCTCTTTCCGGACGCGAAGAAGCGTCTGAATCGTCGTGGACGTCTTCTCGAAGAACGCGTCGCGGCCGCGAATCTTCGTATGTGTGTCGCCAATCCCGTCCAGCGAAACGGTCACTCGCCACGGCCTCGCCAGCGCCATCCGCTCGATCTTCGACTGATCGTCCCAATAGCCGTGCGTCAGGATCTCGAGAAACAAGCCGAGTGAGGACGCGTGGGCCACGAGATCCGTTGTGAACGGCTTGAGCAATGCCTCGCCGCCGCTGAAGACCACGTGGACAGGCCCGAGCCAGCGGCGCAGATCGGTCAGCACCGTCTTCCACTGATCGGCCGTGGGAGTATCCTCCCGTCCGCGGTTCTTCCAGATATCGCAGTGCACGCACCGCGCGTTGCACAACTCCGTCAGCAGGAAAATGATCGAAACTGGCCGGCAGCGCACGGAGAACTGCCCGCCGGCCAATGTCCGTAGCCGGTAATTCACCGCATCGTGGAGGCGTTTCCGTAACCAGTTGATGCGAAAGGACATGCCTATAAATTCCGGAGCTCTTTCAGATGCTGCATCTGGAATCATACCACGGCATGTCTGAACTGGACTCTCAGCTTTGGCAGATCAGTTGCACCACCAGCTGGACATAGGATCAGATCTCCTCCGGCGGGACTAATTACAGCCCAGGCACAGTTTGGTTGCTTTTTTCGTAACCTTAATGAATTGAATGAATTGCAGGTGATCTTAGCCCCTGCGAAAGAAAGGACCTCCACGGATGCCGGTAAGTGTCACCCAGCCCAGTAGCGAAACCCTACGCACCCTCCCGGGCGACGATGTGCGCCAAATTATGTGGCGCTTCACCGATCGGTTCGACCTCCAGATGATTGTCCAGTCCAGCCGCGGTGTGGCTCGCGGTCCTGTCGCCAGGCTCGTCGCTGAGGGCGCCCGTAATACTCATGACTGGACCGACGCAAAAGCCAGCCTTCTCAAGGCGTTCGATGAATCCGGAATCACCTCCGTCTTCCTCGATCCTGAGCAGGGTGGCTTCATCGAAGGGCCGAAGAACCTCGCCCTGGCGCTGGTCGCCTTCGAGCTCGCCTGGGTGGACGCCGGCGCCGCCACCGGCAGCCTGGCGGGCTGCCTCGCGCTCGCTCCCATTCACGAGCGCGGCACCGCCGCCCAGCGCGATTACTACCTGCGCCTCTGCGCACCCGCCGCCCCCGGCGAGGAACGCCAGCCGTGGCGCGGCGCGTTCTGCCTCACCGAGCCGATTCCCTTCGTTGGCGTCGAAACCGGCTTGCTCGGCGGCAAGGTACGGATCGCCGAATGGAAGGAAGGCGAAGAACCAGTCCTTCAGGTCGACAAGCGCGGGCGCTTCATCACCAACATGGGCTTCGCCAATTTCGTCACCGCCGCCGTGGACTCGGCCGACCCGCGCATCAAGGGAAGCTGCATGGTCATCCTGCACGAGACCGACCCCGGTGTCTGGGACCGCGGTACGCCCGCGCGGAAGCTTGTCCACCAGCTTTCCTCGACGAACGATCCGATCTTCGGCCAGCGCGTCCCTGCCGGCCGAATCATCGGCGGCTACACAGTGAAGGACGGCGTCATCGTACCCCGGTACAGCCACGGCGAGATCATCGAGGCCGTCTTCCGGCGCACCCGCGTCACCGTGGCGCTGATGACGTCGGCCAAACTCCTTTCCGCCGTCGAGCCGGTCATACGCTACCAGCGGGGCCGTTTCCGCGGCGGCGACATCGCCGAGCCCGGTTCGCCCCGGTACGAGCTCGGCCTCCAGATGAAGGAAGACGTGCTCCACCGCCTCGTGGACGTTTGGGCCACCGGCGAGGCCGGCACTTCGCTTGGCTTTGAGGCCGCCCGCCTCTTCGACCAGCTCGATCCGCTCGAGCGGAAGAAGGAAGAGATCTTCGCTGCGGAAGGCGTCGGCCGCGGCTCAGCCGCGTTCAAGGCGATGCGTCGGTACCAGAAGGACGCACTCGACTGCCTCCAGCACGGCGTGAACTGCGACCAGCCCATGATCCAGTATGTGGTTCTCGATTCGCTCGCCAACGTGCTCTGCCCCGCATGCAAACTCTGGAACACCGGCCACGGAGCTACGATGATGCGCGAGGCTGTCAGCCTCATGGGCGGCTACGGTATCACCGAGGATTGCCCCGGCTTCCTCGGCCACAAGTGGATGGACGCTCAGCTCGAAGCCACCTACGAAGGCCCCGAGGCTGTCCAGCGCCGGCAGTTGAGCGTCACCATGACCAACGAGCTGTTCCTCGCGCAGTTCCACCAGTGGATCGCCGAGATGCGCGATATCGCCAGCAAGCGCCCGGGCACCGGCGCCTGCACGCTCGCCACTGCCATGCAGCTCTGGCTCTGGACGCTGACTTATCTGCAAAAGGCCACTGACCCTGACGGCTCGAAGCTGTATCACAGCTCGCGCCAGGGTGTGACCTTCCCGCTCGCTGACGCGCTGTGCTGGCTGCTCGCCTGTCGCTACTTCATCCTCGACGTTCTGGAACTGTCGGAAAAAGGTCCGGCCAACCCGGTCGTCGCCGAGGGCCTTCCCGGACTCCTGAAGTTCTACACCGATCTCTGCCACGTCCAGAGCGCCCGTGCCGCCGGCGAAGTCGCTCGCGTCTGCTCGGAGTTGGTTTACGGTTACCGGCCGCATCCGGCGTGGGAGACCCCGGACTACGCGGGTTGCTTCAAGTCCGACGAGCTGATCGCCATCGAGGCCATGGTACCCGGCATGTCGAGCGTTGCAACCGACGTCGTCGAAAGCGACGGCTCCCATCCCGCCAAGGAGGGCCCCTGCGCGACGTTCGACGACGTCGAGCAGTTCATCCGGATTCGTAACCGCCTCGACGGTTGCCTGACAGGATCGCACCTCGCGAAGGAGCGGGCCGCCGACGCGCTGACCAAGGTGATGATCCCGGAGGCGTTGGACTACCCCGCATGAGCGAAGTCACCGTCGAACGCCAGACCATCGAAGTCGACATTGTTTGTGTCGGCTTCGGCCCGGCTACGGGCGGCTTTCTTACCGAGCTTTCGCGCCGGATCATGAATCCCGATGGCACGCCGCGCCTCGAGAGCCGAGTCATGCCCGGCATGCCCCTTCAGGTCATCTGCTACGAGCGCGCGGACGACATCGGGTTCGGTGTCTCCGGCATTGTGACAAAGGCGCGCGGAATTCGCGCCAGTTTTCCGGATCTCGACCACACAGAGATCCCCATGGCCGCGCCCGTCCGGGAGGAGAAAGTGCTCTTTCTTCTCGACCCTGTCGGCGCCAGCCGTCGCTCTGCCGCATTGCGTGCCGCCGACGTCGCCGTCCGGGCGATCGGCTGCGAACACAATGCCATCGAGCTGCCCTACACGCCGGATTTCCTCCACAAGGACGGCGGGCTGATCCTCTCCATCGGTCAGTTCAACCAATGGGTCGGCCAGCGACTGATGGACGTTGGAGCGGTCCAGATCTGGCCCGGCACCCCGGTGGCGCAGCCACTGATTGAAGAGGACCGCGTCATCGGCGTTCGGCTGCTCGATCAGGGTGTCAGCAAGGCCGGCGAGCCGGAGGTGGGCTTCATGCCCGGCATGGACATCCGTGCTGCGCTCACTGTCGTCGGCGACGGCCCCGTCGGACCGATCGGCCGGCAGCTCACCGAGCGTTTCGGCATGCCCGAAGGGCACCACCAGCACGAGTGGGCCGTCGGCATGAAGATGGTCATCGACCTCCCCGAGGATACCGCCCTCGAACCGGGCTTCGTGCTCCACACCTTCGGTTATCCCGAACCGGAGATCTTCGGCTTCCTCTATGTCCATCCGGATCGTGTCGCTTCTGTGGGCATCTTCGTCCCGTCCTGGTTCGACAGCCCCGTCCGCACGTCCTACCGCTATCTCCAGCACTACATCCAGCACCCGTATCTGTGGCGTTATCTGAAAGGCGGACGTCTGCGCTCATGGGGCGCCAAGTCCTTGCAGGAATCCGGGAAACTCGGCGAGCCGCATCTCGCCGGAAACGGCTACGCCCGGATCGGCGAAGGGTCCGGCTCCACCAATGTCCTCACGGGTTCGGGAGTGGATGAAGCCTGGACTACTGGCGTGTTGCTTGCCGAGGGCGTCGCCGAGCTCCTCGAGGCCCGGCAGCCGTTCACGAAGGAGAATCTCGATCGTGCCTATGTCGCGCGTCGCCGGGCGAGTTGGGTCGAGTCCGAGGGCAAGGTCGCCGAACACGCTCGTATCGGCTTCCAAAAGGGCCTCGTCACCGGTCTGTTGGGCATGGCTTTGGCTGGCCTCACGAAAGGCAAGGTTGTGTTACCTGGCGAGGCCGTGCCTCCCTACGACCGCCTGCCTACCTTCGAGGAATACTACGCCGGCCGCATCCCTCCGCTAGAAATCGCCCGCATCCGGCAGGAGTGTCTCGCGCGCGGGTCGTCGGTTCATGAAGCGCTCATGGAGCGTTGCGGCTGGCCGCCCATTCCATACGACGGCCAGTTACTTCTCTCGCAGCAGGACGCGCTGCTGGTCGGCGGCAAGGTCCAGGCCCCTCCCGGCTACGCCGACCACGTTGTCTTCCTTTATCCGAGCCTCTGCGAAACCTGTGGCACACGCATCTGCATCGAGGTCTGCTCCGGTGAGGCCATCACAGCTTCCGCCGAAGGTCCCCCGCAATTCGACCGCGAGAAGTGCGTCCACTGCGGCGCCTGCCTCTGGAACTGCTCGCAGGCTCTCGAAGAGGACCCCGAGCGCACCAACGTCGAATTCCGCGCCGGCGCCGGCGGCCTCCACTCGACGGAGAACTAGCTAGAGACGTAACTGTTAGGGAGACAGACTTGGCGTTACTCCGGGCTTGCCGGTGTTGCTAAGAGCATCCAGCGGTCCGCGAATTCCCATTGCTTTTCAAACTTCGCTTGATCCACGCGATTGGGCCGCTTTCGCGTCGGGTCGTTCAGCCAGACGTGATTGCCTTCGGTTCCGGTCAGGACAGCGAAGTGAAGCCCCTTGGAACGCCCAGGCTTCAAACCGACGATGACCGGCCTACCCTTCGACAGATGGCGCTCGAGGTCGACCCATTCGCCGCGGAGTGTAACCGCACGATAGCCGTGATCCTCGAGGTATCGCTTCATATCAGCCAGCAGGATGCCTCGCCGGTCCGGCTGATAGAGCTGCTGGTACACCTGTTCGGGCGATGGGGCAGTGGCAGACTGCTTCGCCGGCCGACCGCTCCAGTAGTGCTCCACCATCGCTACACTCGCCGCCCCACAGCCATTCTTCTTCTGCGCGAAGAACGGAACGTCGAGCCGCTGGTTTGCGGCCCCGGCCAGCGTGGCAACACAGATCGCAGCCACGAGCGGATAGCGTAACACGATTGCCTGCTTCACTTGGCGATCAGCACGATCACCGCGGCTGCGAGCGCGATGACGATGTAAGTCAGGTGCTCGTTGGACAGCGAACCGCCCACAACCTCCGGACCGGGATCTTCTGCGCGTGCTGACAACTCGGATAGTTCCTCCGCGGTAAGCAACTCTGGCGAGCCCGTGCCCGTATTGGCAGGAGCGGAAGTCACTGTCGCCGGTTCAGGCGCTGCCGGCGAGTCAGCATTGCTCGGCGATGTACTGGCTGCTTCCGCCGCCCTTCCCACAGGGGCTACAAGGGATAGACAAAGGACAACCACCAGGATCTTCGAGAGTAGCTGATACAACGGAAAGTGCCTCATGATTTTCTCCAGTCTCTTATTCTTCCAAAACACGTCTCACAGCGCCACCGGACCCGGACGCAGGGCCGCCCGCGTCCCGGGAAAGTTTTACCGGGTGCTAGCCGGAAGTTTCGCAATGAAACGCCTCAGCCGCCTTCTGTTTCCAATAGCTTACGGGCGTCCACGAATCACCTTGCACGCAGCTTACCGCAGGCGCGAGTTCCCGTGTAAGTCCGCCTCCGCTGCATCGGAGCCCCCAAAGGCTCAGTGAGAACTCCGCATATCTCGAAGGCCATCAATCATTTGCACAATGACCTGACTTTACGACGCTTTTGACCGCATTTTGACGCCGCGTGTATGGAGGTAGCGCTCCCCATGCCGCAAGCTCGGTCTCGCAATGGCACACGGACCAGCGAGATCGAACAACGAGAGGGCCCTTCGACGCCTCATCGCCAGCACCTTCCTCATCGTCACCGCACCGGCTTTCTGTGAAACGCACCTCCGGCAGATGACAGTACGCGTTTACGACTATAGCGGGGTCCCGGCGAACGTCCAGGCGGCAGCCAGAGATGGAGTCGCCGCGATCTTCCACCGTGCGGGTGTGGAGCTGATGTGGGTGGACTGCCCCATCACGGCGCCCTCGAATACTCGTCCCGCCGCCTGCGATATCGGCCCGGTCCAAGGCCTGTTGACGTTGAAGATCGTCCCCGAGTCCATGGCCGGCGGCTTTCGCTTGCCTCGGGACAAGTTCGGCCTCGCTGTCCGTGAATATGGCGCCTATGTCTTCTTTGACCGTCTGCGCAACCACACCGCTGCCAAATCGCTGCTGCTGCCGCCCATTCTGGGCATCGTCACCGCGCACGAGCTGGGCCATCTCCTTCTGGAGAAGGGTCATTCGGCCACGGGGCTCATGGCGGAAGGTCTGCTCAGCACTCAGTTTCGGGACGCGGAAAAAGGCGTCTGGCCCGCGTTCACCCTGGACCAGATCGCATGGATACAGCGGCAACCGAAGCCGGCGTTGGTCGCGGGTGCCGGGAGCCTCCCCTCGGGGATGAATTAGCGGTAGCGCTTCGGCCTACCGGAACCCTTCCACCAGCATCAGATCCGTGTCTGTATCCTGCCTTTGGGCATAGAGCAGGAAACGCTCATCCGGCGATACCGCGAGTCCCAGATCGATCAGACGTTGGGGATGAAAAAGGGTCGCGATGTGTCCGGTGGCCAGATCGAGACGCCGGATCGACGACCCTTGTGCTGCATGGTCGTGAGCGACGAAGTACAGGCCTTGCGCCGCGGGTACGAAGCTGAAGCCCAGAGCGGATTCAAGCACCTGCACTTCCTCTCCTCCCCCGGCAGGCATCCGCCAAATCGAGGTCCCCAAAAAGTCCTTGCTATAGTAGAGATCTCGCCCATCCGCGGACTCGAACGCCAGCCGCCCGCCTTTCTGGGTAACCTGGACTGCCTTCCCGCCCGCTGCCGGCATCTTCCAAATCTGCCAGTCCTTGGACCGGTCGGACGCGAAGTAGATCCAGCGCCCGTCTCTCGACCAGCTCGCCACACCGTCGTCGGCCGGATCGTCCGTCAGTCGCTTTGGAGCTCCTCCGTCCGCACGCACGGTATAGATATCGAAGCTGCCCTGCTTCGTCGAGTCGAACACGAGCTGCTGCCCGTCCGGAGCCCATCTGGGGGCTCCCGTCATCGTCGCCGCCATCGTTGTCACCTGGACTGGGTTCGAACCATCCGCGTCGCACACCCACACCTCGTTCGTACCAGACCTCACGGAGATGAACGCGACTCTCTTGCCATCCGGGGAGTACTGCGGCGCAAGGTCCGAGCGAGTCGAAGCCGCAAAGGGGGTGGGTTCGCTTCCCTCGCCCTTCCTCCCGTTGATCGGCAGCCTCAGAATGTCCGTATTCCACGTGAAGTGGACGTAAGCGAGTCGATTGCCCTCGCGGGAGATCACCGGAAACGCGCCCCCCTCCCCTTGGATCGCAACACGGCGGGGAGCGCTTTCTCCCGACGCCGGCATGCGCCATAGCTCATCCGGCTCGCCCTCTTGAAACGAAGAAAAAATGACCTCCTTCCCGTCAGGGGTCCAGTTCGCCGTGGAGCGGAACAAGTTGAGTGAGGTGAGCCGCCGCGGCTCGCCTGCCGGAACCATCTGATCCGACACCGTCACGATGTACAGATCTCCAGCCACCCGGCTTCGGAAGAACACAAGACGGGATCCGTCCGGCGAGAATTCCGCGAAACTGTCGGCGCTCGGGGCCTGCGGATTCGTCAGCTTTCGTTTCTCTCCAGTCGTGATGGACACCGCGTAGATCGAACAGGGAGCCCCTAGAGGATTCTGTTCCGTAACCGCTAGCCACTCCCCGCTCGCGTGCCAGGAAAGCCCCTCTGAACACGGGTTGATCATTGCCACTTTGCGGTCCGGCCCGCCGATCGCCGGCATAAGGAAGATGCCGACCTTGTTTTCGGGCAGCACCTTCATGAACGCGATGGAACGCCCGTCCGGCGACCATGCCGGCATCCCTTCGGGGCCCGGGCCGGTCGTCAGCCGCACCGCGTTCTCCGTGCCGATCATCTTCACATAGACGTCGAGGTTGTCGCGATTGGGCCCCGTCCAGGCGAAAGCTACTTGGTTGCCGTCGGGAGAGAAACTCGGCATGTACTCGGACCCCACATACGTGGTCAGGGGGACCGGTCTTAGCTGCGTGTCGGGCTTCCTCGCTGTCGTCAGATAGTGCCGCACGGCGAGGAACGCAGCCGCCAGCGCCAACACCAGGGTCACCCCGACATAGAACAGCACCCACGACCGCCGGCGCAGAGCCGCTGCCTGGGTCGTTACTGCCTCCGCCGCTGCAACCTCCGGTTCGCCATTGCACTGCGTTTCTATCGGGTATACAAACCGGTATCCACGCCGTGGAAAC
>DATIFQ010000027.1:0-13061 GCA_035455185.1 Bryobacteraceae bacterium
CGAACACCGACCTAATGCTCATGGAGAATTTCCGATGATTAGGTGCTAGCGCCCCCTACAGGTAATCCCGAAACTTCTCTAGCGCCATCCGTACCAACTGGCTCCGCGTCCGCACCCCCGTCTTCAGGAATAACTGTTGTAGCGTCGCCTTCACCGAACTCTCCGATACCCGCAGCCGCCCCGCGATCTCCTTGTTCGCCTGCCCCTCCAAAACCGCCCGCAACACCTCCCGCTCCCGCTCGCTCAGCCGCGGCGGACGATCGTCCGCACTCGCCGTCGGCGGTCCCGCCAGCAGCACCCGCAGAAACCGCTGGTCCAGCCAGGCTTCCCCCTCCATCACCTTCCGGATCGCCGTCGACAGCAGGTTCGGTGCGCTGTGCTTCAGAAAGATCCCCGCCACCCCCAACCGCAAGAGCTCGGCCGCCTCCGCGTCGCTCAGCCCCGCCGTCACCACGAGTACCTTCAGCTTCCCGCCGAGACCCCGCTCCGCCGCATGGACGATCAGCCTCGACCCCGTCTCCGGTCCGAGATCGTAATCGAGCAGCACAATGTCGACCTGCGTGGTGTCCAGTATCCGTAGCGCCTCGTCCACGCTGGCGCACGGCACCAGCAGCTCGAAGTCCAGCTCCATCCCCAACAACCTCGCCAGACCCTCGCGGAACAGCGCGTGGTCGTCCAACAGCAGGATGCGGATCTTGTTGCCCTTGGTCGCGCTCATGACAGTTCCGCCGCGCTTCGCGCCGCCGCCAGCTCCACCGCGAAGCAGCAACCGTAAGCCCGCGGCTCGTGCCGCAGCTCCCCCGCGAAGGACCGCACGAGCGCCCGCGACAAATACAGGCCCAGGCCCGCCCCCTCCGCCGCCTGTTGGAAGGCCTGGAACAACTGCTCCGGCCGTGCCACCCCCGGTCCTGTGTCGATGAACCGCACCACCACCCGCCCGGACTCCACCGTCGCCGCGATCGCCAGCTCCTTCTGCTCCGAACCCCGCATCGCCCGCTGGCTGTTGTTGGCCAGGTTCATGAACACGTGCAGTAGCCCATGCCGGTCTGCGTACACCGGCGGCAGGTCCTCGGCAACCTTCCACCGCACCTCAATCTCCTCGTCCCGCAGCGACGGCTCGATCACAATTCGGAGCTCGTCCAGCACCTCCCGCAGATCGACGCTCACCGTGCTGTTCTCCGAGGGTGGCCGCAATTCGGCTGATACCAGCCGTCCCAGCCCGTCCACCAGCGTTCCCAGCGCCTGGAAATCCTCGCTCGCCGCGACTCCCGGAACCCGCCTCAGGTTCGCGTGGACTACCGCGATCCCCGCGCATAAGTTGCGGATCTCGTGCGACACCGCCCGCACCAGCACCCGCGAGCTTGTCATCAGCCGGTGAAGCCCCAACTCCTCCCGATCCCGCAGATCCTCCGAAGTGTCAAACACGATCGCCGCCAGGCGCGGCCCATCCGATGTCAGAAACGTCGACAACCAGATGTGCGCCAGGAAAACCTCGCCGTCGCGCCGCCGCCCCCGGCACTCGAGTGTGGTTCGCAGCACCCGCCCGCCCCCGTCGGCTTGCGGGACCCCCGCCAGCAGTGGCAGAAACGCGCCCACCGGCTCACCGGTCAGCGGCTGGTCCTCGGAGCCGAGAACCTGGTGGGCGGCCTGATTTGCAACTTGGATACGACCCACAGTGTCAACGGTTATGATCGCGGCTGGACTCGTCTCGATCAGCACTTTGAGTTGCTCTTCCGCCGCCCGCCGTAACCGTTCCTGCTCCTCGACCACCCGGAGGTGCTCCAGAGTCTGGCGCCGCCGCCGAGCCAGTTCCACCACGAACAGGCCCAGGCCGAAATAGGATACCAGGCCGAAAAACGCCCGCACCCCCACTCCCCAGTCCCATTGAAACGGGCCAAGTATCTCGCGCAACAACGTGCATAAGATCGCCAGCCCCAGCAACTCCGTACGGCTGACGAACAGCGCTGCCATCATGATCGGGTAAAGGTACAGGAAACCGAGAGACACCGCCGGACTTAGAAGGAAATCGGCAAATGCGATGCTCGCGATCAGGAAGCCAGCGACGGCGAGAACCGTCGTTCGGTCGAGCCGTTGCCGTGCGGAGAGGATGTCGGGCAGTTTCATGGGTTTGACGCCCGGATGCTCACATCAGGCCATATTATAGCGTGCTACGCCCACGCCATAGGCACAAGGGAATAGTACTGTTGAGGCTTCAGTACCAAAGTACTACTTTTTCTATCGAAAGATAAGCTTCAAGAGAATGACAAAACGGTGTTTACTTTAAATAGGTTCGGACGTGCAATACGAACGGAAAACCCGGGTCGGGAGGCCGGGGGGTCCGAGAACCGAAGGTTTTGCGTTCACTCCTCCTGCCGGTATCAACGCCGGTACCAGGCTCATCGGTCCTGCTGCCCGGGGCCGATGAGCCTTTCTTTATTCCCTGTATTCTCAGTGGAGAGAAATTCGCCCGGTCGGCGACTATGCGGTGTTAGGCCGGAGGCCTACACACAACGTCCTTCGCTGTCGATAGAACCAGTGAGAGGACACGACGGATGGATTCGATGCCACTGTACCAAGCCCTTCTGGCTGTCATGCTAGGTTTCGCCCTGATCTTGCGCGGAGAGAAAATCCGCAGACGGCGTGACCGCCGCGAGCGCCTGCTGCGTGCGCTCCGATCACTTTCCGAGGCCACGCCCGGCGCATTACAATCGTAGGGTTGCCCGCTCGACGACCCGCCGAGATCGCCCAGGACATCCTGGATCGTTGTCTTCACGGCGACCTGTGGCCCCGTGAGCCATTTCATTCGCTGATCGACGTCTGCCTTAGCTACCACGGCGAAGAAGCCCGCGCGGGAAGCGACGCCCTGTTCCGGATTCTGGTCGAGGGTCTGGCTGATCGATTCGAACCTCGCCTGTCGGAAGTCTATGCCGAGATGTTTGCCGAGGCCGTCTGCCGCGTATACCCCGAATGGAGACCGGAAACCCTCGTCACACGCTACGAAAACGTGCGCAAAACGCGCCGTTTTGATGCAAAAAATGACCAAATTCGCACCGTTTTCGTCCTCTCCAGAGTCACCTTAGGCGCCGACATTGCCATCACAAGCCTCGCGCTCGACGCCGCGAAGCGATGCTTCCCCTCGGCGCGAATCGTCCTCGCCGGCGGCCCCAAGACCCGCGACCTCTTCGTATCCGATCCAAAAGTAGATTATATTCCAATCACTTACGGACGGTCCGCGACGTTCCGCGAACGCCTTTCGGTCTGGCCCGAGCTACGCCAGCGCCTGTCGGAGCCAAACAGCATCGTAATCGACCCGGATTCGCGGCTGACCCAGCTTGGTTTGCTGCCAGTCTGCCCCGATGAATCCTACTATCTATATGAAAGTAGGGCATTTGGCTGGGATGGCGCCGACTCGCTAACCGACTTGATGCGGCGCTGGCTCGCCGAAACATTCGATGTCGAAGACGCCTCCCCGTATATCGCACCGGCGCCGCAAGCCATTGATCCTGAGACGGTTACAGTCAGCCTCGGCGTCGGAGAGAACCAGGCCAAGCGCATCGCCGATCCGTTCGAGGAGACGCTGCTGGCAGGCTTGGTCGGTCGCGGAGCTAATGTATTGATCGACAAGGGTTTCGGCGACGAGGAGGCGCTCCGTGCCGAGCGTTTGGCAGCGCGTTTTCCGGGCGTCCGGACCTTCCAGGGGTCGTTCGCGGCCTTCGCCTCCGTGATCTCCGGAAGCCGCCTCTACGTCGGGTACGACTCGGCCGGACAGCACGCCGCAGCGGCCTCGGGGACGCCGCTGGTCAGCGTTTTCGCGGGTTTTCCGTGTCCGCGAATGTTCGAGCGGTGGCGGCCGACGGGCCGGGGGCCGATCGAAATCGTGCGCGTGGATAAACCGGATCCGGATGAGGTGCTGGAACGGACGCTGGCGGCCGTTGACCGGCTTTTTGCGTTACGATAGAGCCGCTATGCGACTCCTATCCGTGCTTGTGCTTTTCTGCTCGCTCCTTTCCGCGCAAACGGCGCTGACACCATCAGAAATTTCCGCGGGGTGGATTCTGCTGTTCGACGGCCAGACACTTTTCGGCTGGACGCCGGTGGGCGATGCGAAATGGCACGCTGCGGGCGGCGTCCTTGTTCCGGAGGGCGAATCTGGGTGGCTCCGGGCGAACACTCCGTTCGCCGATTTCGTGCTGTCGTGCGAGTTCCGGACGGCGGCGGACGGAAACAGCGGGGTCTTCATCCGTTCGGCGAAGGAAGGCGCGCCGCACGAGACGGGGTACGAGGTTCAGATCTGGCAGCAGCACCCTAAGTTCACGACCGGCAGCCTGGTGAATCACATCGCGGCGAAGAAAGCGGAGCTGAAAGCGGACGCATGGAACACGATGGTGATTCGCGCGGAGGGCGAGCGGTTCGTCGTGCAGGTGAACGGGCAGAAGGTTCTTGACGGCCGCGATGCAAAGAGCAGGATCGGCCACATCGGACTTCAGTACAACAAGGACAAGAAGATCGAGTTCCGAAACATCAAACTGCGGCCGCTGGGGCTGGCACCGATTTTCAACGGGAAGGACCTGAGCGGGTGGCGGGTGGTGCAGCCGCCGCAGCCGCCGAAGGAGCCGGCGGAGTGGACGGTGAAGGACGGGGCGATCCACGTGGAGAAGGGCGGGGGACAGTTGGAGACAGAGGGGATGTACGACGATTTCGTGATGCAGATGGACATCCGGACGAATCCGAAGGACGCGGAGCATCACCCGAACAGCGGGGTGTTTTTCCGCGGGGATGCGAACGGGTACTGGACGGGGTACGAGTCGCAGATCCGGAACGAGTACAAGGGGGGCGATCGGACGCAGCCGGTGGATTTTGGGACGGGGGCGATCTACAACCGGGTGGCGGCGCGGAAGGTGGTAGCGAACGACGGGGAGTATTTCACGAAGACAATCGTGGCGCGTGGGCGGCAGATGGGGGTGTGGGTGAACGGGTACGCGGTGACGTCGTGGGAGGATGACCGGCCGGAGGGGATGAACGCGCGGCAGGCGGCGCGGCTGACAGCGGGGACGATCAGCCTGCAAGCGCACGACCCGACGACGAACCTGGACTTCCGCAACATCCGGCTGGTGAGGCTGCCGAGGTAAGTTGCGCTGCGGCGTCTACCAATCCAACCGAGCGGCAATCTGGCCCACGCGACTGCCGCTGTTCTGCTGGCCCACCGTGGATGTGATCTTGCCGAAGCTCACTGGCTGGGAAACGTTCACCGGCGGTGCGGCGAAGTTAGGATGATTGGCGACGTTAGTGAACGTGGCCTCCAGCCGCATGTGAAGCTGTTCGGAAAGCGGGAAACTCTTGAAGAGACCCACGGCAACGGTCACGAGCCCCGGTCCCCGGAGGATGCCGACCCCGGAGTTCCCAAAGCGGCCCGATCCAGCCGGGGGCGGGACAAACGCCGCAATGTCATACCAATTCTCAAGCGTGGGGTGAGAGAGATTTCCGTCTCCGATCCGGTCCGGTCGAAGCGGGACACCCCTGGAGAGCATACCGGTGTTGGACTGGTCGAAGCGGGCGGCGATCGTCGGCGTCTGGAAGGGTCCGCTCTCGACGAGCGTGACGGTGCTGAGATCCCAACCTCCCACGAAGGCGTTCGGCACCGAGCTCATGCGAGCACCCCACTTGCGCCGTTTGCCGACGGGGAGTTGATAGATGCCATTTACCAGGAGCCTGTGGCGGCGGGACGCGCCCAGTGGGCCTCGGTCAAGCCGTGTATTGAACCGGTCTGTAATCAGCAACGGGACGGGCGCGTCACCCGGAAAAAGCGAGCCGCCACCGGCACCGCCACGCGATGAGCCGGCATTGCCGAGCAGTTTTGAGAAGACGTAACTGGATTGAAAAAAAAGGGTCCTACTGAATCTGTGAACGAATTCCGCTTCGGCGCCGTCGTAAGCCGCGAAGCCGAGATTTTCGAAGGAGTATAGCCGGTTGAACTGGGGATAAGGCCGCCGGCTGGCCGAGAATGGCGTCGTGCCGCCATGCTGCTGGTTCAGATCCGTGAGCAGATTTAAACCGATCGAACGCGTCCCGACATAACTCAACCGCAGCGAGCTTTTGTTCGGCAGCTCCCGCTCCACGGTGACGTTCCACTGATAAGCCCTGGGATCCCGGTAGCTTGGAGAGATGGCTTCACCAAAATCTTCGCTTCCGAGGTCCGGCAATGCAAAGTCTCCGGCGTAGGTTTGAGGCAGAGTGAACAGGGGCGGCAGTCCCGGGCCCTGGTAATTGGCATAGGTTCGCTCGTCCGATGTGTGAATCGCAGTCAGCCTCCCAGCGAACTGTCCCAAGACGGTGTGCGTGAAGACGCCGAAGCCGCCGCGGACCACTGTCTTGTTGTTCGCGAACGGACGCCAGGCGATTCCGAATCGTGGCGTCCAGTTTCCGTAGTAGGTTCGACGAAGGCCTTGCGGCAGTCCGGCCTGGCTGGCAGTAATCATCGGGGTGCACGGAATCTCACTCGTATAGCCTGGGCAGGCGTTAATCGCAACCAGAAATCCGGGCGCCGCCGGCAGCGAATGGTCGGGAACGATGACGGAGCGGGTCACCGGATTGAAATTGGTGATGTTGCCGGACGCCTCCATCATGGCGGGATGAAGCTGCCAGCGGAGGCCGAAACTTGCCGTCAGGCGCTCGTTTACGCGCCACGCGTCCTGGCCGTAGAAGTGATAGTGGGTCGCCCGTTCGTCGAAGTCTGGACCAATGATGGCGAGGTTGGAAGTCGTGGGCAATCCGAGCAGAAGATCGGCAAGTGCATTTCCGCTGAACGTGCCCTGGTTGAAGACCCACCCCCCGAAGTCATCGTTCCATCCCCCGCGGGCCGTGTTCCCGTAACCCAGCCGGCGGAGATCGGCACCGAACTTCAGGGCGTGCCGTCCCTTCCGCCAGCTCAGATTGTCGGTGTACTGGTAGGTGCTGGAGCGAGAGATGCCGTCGCGGCCGTGGCCGATCGCCGTGAAGCCGGTACCGTCGCCGAAGTTGAAATAGGGGAAACCGCGGCCATCGGGCACATGGCTCAGGTCCAGGCCCTGGAGCCTCAGCACGGCGACTGCGTCGCTGCCTTGAACCGGAAACAGTTCCGCGAAAGTGGACAAGCTGACGCCGAATCGAAATTCGTTCAGCAGGCGGGGCGTGAACGAGCTATTGTGGGAAACAACCAGATTCTTGTTGTAAGAGCGCACGCTGCTTTCGGGCAGAAATGGGAGATATCCCAGGCTTGCCTGCTTTTTCCAGCTCCAACGGGCGCACAATTGCTGCCGCGAAGTGAGGATATGATCGATCCGGGTATCGTATCCGTCGGTATCGAACGCATTGCGGAACAGCCGCCGGTAATTGCTGTTGGTGGTCCCGTCAAAGTTGTAATTCGGCAGCGGGTAATAATTATCGAGCAAGGCACGGGCCACGGAATTGATCTGAGTGAGGGGAACTTGGTTTCCCGGAAACGGCGCCCCGGAAAGCGGGTCCACTGCCGGAGGGCCAGGCACACCGCTCAGGTTGCCCGAGCGCATGTCCGCCGTAGGCACCGAGTGCTGCACCGGAAAGGAGCCGGGCCGGCGGTTGCCTTCGTAATCGACAAAAAAGAAGGTCTTGTCGCGCCCCGAGTAGAGCTTTGGTAAGAAGACCGGTCCGGCGAGGCTGCCGCCGAAGGTGTTACCTACTTTGGCTTGTTTCTCCGGCGACCCGTAGGATTTGGCATCCAGCGCCGCGTTCTGGTGATACCACAGTGCGCTGCCGTGCAAATAATTCGCGCCGGCCTTGGTTATCACCGTGACGTCCCCCATCTGGCCGAACTCAGCGCTGTTATCGACCGAGGTCACTTTGAGCTCGCTCAACATCTCCGTCGAGGGGTACATGTCGGGGTTTGGACCAAAAAACGAGACATTGGCAGTGGAAATTCCGTCTAAGCTGTACTCGACTTGGGCCGGCATCCCACCGGCGATCGAGGGCCTGTCACCGGCATCCTGGTGCACACCGGGGACGGCGAAGAGGACGGCAAGGGGACTAGTGGTTACGCCGCGGTAATTCAGCGGCAGTTGCGTGATCTGGTCGAAGGTCTTCGTGTGAGCGATGATCCCGGTTTCTGTGTTGATTAGAGGAACCAGGCGCTCAGCAACCACTAGCGTCTCCGAGTGCGGCGCCAATTGCAGGCTCAGGTCGGCGCGCAGAGTATGCCGTGCCTCCAGGCGGGCCTCCGCGATCCTCGCGGTGGCGAATCCAGTTTTGATGGCAGTGATTTCGTAGCGGCCCGGCTTCAGGTTGAGGATCTCGTACAGTCCGCCGGCGTCCGTTGTGGCGGAGCGGAGTGTGTTCGTGTCGATCTCCCGGGCCTTGATGGCAGCCGCTGGAACCAGCGCGCCCGAGGCGTCAGTCACTATGCCGACGATACCGCCGAACGTGGACTGGGCGGACAGGGCGGGCACGGGAATCAACAACACCAGCGAGAATAGGGGCAGCGTTAACCTGCGTCCCAAGAACTCCTCCCAGATACTGAGATTCTAACGCAGGTGGCTGTTGTTGTCCGCAAGGCTTTCGTGAAGTCTTGATCATGTTGACGGCTAGTCGCAGCCGCCAGACCCGACCGATCCATCCCAGGCATCGAACTGGAACTTACACAAGCTGACTCCATCACTCACACGTCGCCTCCGGGGCTGTCCAGCCAGGACCACGATGTGTTTTCCGCTGGATTGGTTTGTCAGGTACGGTGCGTTCCTTTCATGGCTTGCGACTCGCGATGAAGCCGTGTAGATCGTCATAGAACCCGACGATGTACCGCCCCTCGGGTGTGATCTTCCAAGGGCGCGTTACGGTCGCACCCGGATAGTCGATCAAGGTGTACTCATCTTTCCCAAGAAGAAACCCAAAGCGAACTCCGGGCGCGCTGGGCAGCGAGTACTCGCCTACAACCTGGCCTCGAGAATTGTTCCCGTTGACATTGCCATTCAGGGCGTCAGGGCCGTTGATTGTGGTGAATGTGCCGTCAGCGCCCAGCACAAAACCGTGGGACCGTTGCCGACCATCCGGGTCGACAACCCCATAGAGGCCTACGATGTCACCCTTGGCGTTGATGCCACGAGCGTTTGTATAAAGCGCACCGGGATAGTCGACCGTGGTGAACACACCATCGCGCAGCAAGAACGCATGGTCCGTATCTCCCTGTACATAGACTCCGACGATGTCACCTGTGGCGTTGATCGCCTGCGGAAAACTGAAGTCCGCGCCTGGGAAGTCGATCTGAGTGACGATGCCGCTGCTCAACAAGAAACCGTGCGGCACGTAGTCGTCAATGGAGGTGTAGAAGATGCCAACTATGTCACCACCGCTATTGATTCCGCGCGCGTCACTATAGTCGCCAATCTCAAGCGGCGTGAAGACACCATTGCTGAGAAGATACCCACGGTAGACGTACGGCGGTCCCTCCTTCTCGAAGTGGCCTACGATCTGACCTCCGGAGTTCATGTCGCGGGCATAGGTCCGATCAGCGCCCGGCACATCGATCGGAGTGAACGCCCAAAATGTGAGGGCCGGGATGCCGGGGGCACTCCATAGCAATGAAAGTGAGAACGCAACGGCTCCTATTGTGGGCAAAAGTCTGCTTTTCATGTGTGATCTCCTAATAATCATTAACCATGTCCACGATGGGGCCGCTACCGCCGGCCAACATCAGCGCGGAGCAGGGCTCCGGATCACGCCAGGCGGCACCGCGACCGTTGTAATGCGCCTCCAGTTCGCGAACAACATGCGGGGCGCTGAAATAGGGACTTACTTGCGCTGCACAGTGATCTGGAACGGGACGCTATACTGGCCGGCGCTCACGGTCGCATTGTGAACGGTTGTGATGAGGCCGCCTACATATACAGAATTTGCAGTGTTGCTATCCATTTGCGTAGTGTCCGGATAGGCAACCCAAGTCTCCACTGTGTATCCGTTAGATCCTGCCGCATAGTGCCACACGATGACGTTGGAGGTCGTAATCGGATCGTTCATCTCCGGATTTGCCGGCGGCGCGGTATAGGCGTCAGTGGTAGGATTCACCAGACCGAGGCTGTACCCTTTCGCGACGCCATCGAGATTCGAGATGAACCGCGTAGTGAACGAGTATGTCGAGTTCTGGCTGTAGTTGTAGAAGAGGTTGCGAACATTGAAGAAACCCAATGGGACTGGTCCAGCCGAAGCCCAACCGGGAGTGTAAGATGTGGGTGAACCAACTATGTTTCCCAGGTCTACGGTGAGCGAACGGGCGCTCCTTGTGAGATTCAGGAGCAGGTCGTAGGACCCGCTACAGCTATTGATCGTCGCTGAAACTCCGTTGACCGCGTCCACGTAAGGCCCTCCGCTATCCGGCTGCAGCGCAGATGGAGTTGCCCCGCCGACGCCAAAGCTGTCGACAGGACTAATCGTCACTTGAACGGGAATGCTCTTACAGCCTCCTTTTCCCTGGGCCGTTACCGGCAGGCCCACGGTGATCATCGTCATCAGCACTGCAAAAACGCTTTTCATCTTTCTCTCCCAGGAAGTAATTCACATCCCAACGCAACAATCTTACTGGCAGGGGATATGAAGTGTGTCAGGATTGAATGAGAATTACGCCAAAGTTTGGCGAAGGGATGAACCTCAGAAAAGGTTGTCGATGGTCCACACTTCTCCCCCGGGCTTTCCGGCCAGGAATACGATGTGTTTTCCGTCGGGATGGAGGCGCAGTTGGCGGATGCCGTTCATGCGAATGCCGGTTCTTCGCAACTCACCTCCCGCGGCTGCGATCACGCTGATTACGCTGGCCTCGGAAGGCTCGCCATCGCGCTGCACAAAGAGGATGCGACGCGAGTCCGGAGTCCAGGCGTACGCTCCGAATGGAAACCAGCGCTCCGGCCACTTGCCGCTTGCCAATACCCGGGGTGTGCCGCCCTGTGCGGGCATGATCAGCAGGTTGTCGCTCCGCGGGCGGTCCCGCTGCTGAAACAGGAGCGTGCGTCCGTCGGGCGAGATCTCGGGGTCGCTAGGCCCCGTGTCGCCGCGGTGATAAGGACCAGGCGGGTCGTTGGGGTTATACAGGGTCTCTATCGTTCCCGTGGCAACGTCCATGCGTTGAACGCCATCAAAATCGTTGAACCGCCCGAACAGGATCTTCCCGTCCGCCGACCAGGAAGGGACGAAGAGCTCTTTGTCCGCCGGCAGTTGGACGGCCAGCGCAACCGCGCCGCTCTTCGGGTCCATCCGGTAGATGCCCTTCTTTCCATCCAAGATCCCCGAGATCAAAATCGCATCGCCGGCCGCATTCCAACGTGGAATCTTGAATTGGAGGGGAGGCTCGGCCTTGAGTTCTCGTTCTCTGCCGGTGTCCAGGGAGCGGATCACGATGACGGGTTCGAGGCCAGGGGGCTCGGACTGGTAGAGGAGCGACTTGCCGTCGGGTGACCAGCCGGGAAACCGGTTCGATCCCACGAGCCGCTGCCCGATCGCTTTCGGCTGATCGAGGACGGCCGCGGTTTCAGGATCGATTGCCGCTGAGTACAGATCGAGCAGCCCTGTCTTCAGCCAGTAGTAGAATACTCCGGTTCTGGTCACGCCCAAGGGTTCGATTTTGCCGGCATCCTGACGAATCAAACGTGGTTCACCGCGTGGCTCGCCGTTCTTCACTGCCAGCGTCCACAGGCTGAGCGGACCGGTCCGGTCGCTTCCGAATAGAATCTGCTCGCCGCCGGGCGACCATCCGATGGCAAAGTCATACGCGGGATGACGCACCACGGGAATGTCACGGCCGGTTTCGATGGAAAGCAGATAGACGTCCGATCCGGGGGATCCACGACCGTCATGGAGGATGAACTTGCCGTCGCGCGAGAAGCTCATCCGTCCAGGCCAGGCATCGGACTGCATCAGCGTGCGAATGGAACCGTTCGCTGCCGAGACCAGCACGATCCGTGCAGGGGAGTTTTCGGATGCGAGACAGGCGAGGATGTGTTTTCCGTCCGGAGACCAATCCGTGAGCCGGATCAGGCCCGCGTTGTCAAACCGGCACAGAACTCGGGGCGCCGAGCCGTCGATGCCCGCGACGCCTATGTAAGACCGTGGCGGCTCATCAACCCACCAATAGGCGATATGCTTCGAATCCGGAGCAAACACCGAGGATGGCGCCTGCCCGCTCAAAGACTCCACGAAGCCCTTGTCTTTGTGCGTGACACGGCGGTTCTCGCCGGTGGCAAGATCGCGGATGGCGACATCACCCGTGGACCAGTCGGTGAAGGAGAGGTAACGGCCGTCCCGCGAAGGCCCTCCGCAATTATCACTGTCCGGAGTAGCCCAAACTTGGCGAACGCTCATGGCGGTCATCGAGGCGACCCCAAGCCGGGTGCGAGCTTCACGCACCAGAGAAGGCTGGTCCGAAAAGTCCATGATCACCTTACGAAACGCCTGCCTGGCCTGTTCGTCGCGGCCGAGGCGCAAGTAGAGCATGCCCTGCGAGAATTGCGCGCGGGCGGCCAGAGAGCGGTCGTCCCTGGCGCGTTCGACCACACGGCCATAAATCCGGATCGCCTCGTCGAGATTTCGATTCCTCTCCTGGAGCAGGCGCGCCCGCTCATAGAGGTGCCGGACGCTCTCCTCGGAGAAACCAAGCAGAGCCGTTAGTGCGAAGATACAGAACTTCCAAGACAGTGACACTGATGCGGAGTGTATTCTAGCTCTGCTGCACTTGTGGTTCGTCAAGATTCTGTCAGGCTTCCAATCAGTTTGTGCGAAGTTTGTAACCCATGCCGCGCACGCTCAGGATAAGCTGAGGGTTGGCGGGGTCGTTCTCAAGTTTCCGGCGCAACGACGCGATGTGCGTATCGATCACTCGCTCCGTCACGTTAATGGTCTCGCCCCAGAGATCGTTATAGAACCTGTCCCGCGGAATGACTTGGCCGGGATGCCGAGCCAGGAATTCCAGGATTTCAAACTCCCTTCGGGTTAAGATGACCTCTGCGCCGGCTTTGGTGACCCGATGGGCGCCGGAATCGATGACAAGATCGCCGAAGCGCAACAATGCCGGC
>DATIFQ010000028.1:0-2931 GCA_035455185.1 Bryobacteraceae bacterium
GGCGGCACGGCGGTGGATCAGCCACCACCCCACCCAGCGCACGTCGGTGATTTCGAACCGGAACTCTTTGCCGCGCGCGTCGGTAACCAGGATCGCGATCATGACGCCTGTTCCGCTCTGGGCGGAGCTGTAGCGGCGCCGGTCGCCGTAGCCCCACATGTCGATGGCGTTGAACTTGCCGGGGATGGGGACTGGCTTCGGCGGGCGCGCCACGACACGGCTGCCCGGCCTGCCGCCGGAGTATACGACCTTCGCGGTGTATTGACCCCACATTTGCTCTTCTTTGGAGCGGCGCAGTTCGCCGGCGGCGCCGTCGTGGAGTTCCAGAGTCCAGCCCTGCATGTCTTCGAAGTCGATCAGCGTGCGCGGGTCCTCGGACCGTTGGACCCAGGTCATCTCATAGGGTTGCTGGCCCTCGCGGTGTTTCGGATCGATCTCGTTGATCGCGGGAAGGACTTTGTCCGGGGCGGCGGGAAACACGGGTATGGCCGCGCCACAAAGAATGAGGAGAACGGTGAGCATTCGCATGGAACTCCTTATTGCCCGGCGACGAAGGCATACGTTCGCCCGCGTGAAACCGGCTTGAATTCGGACCAGCCGGCGCGCGGGTTCGTGAGGTCAACCATACCGAGAGACTTGCCTTCCTCGTCGTAGGCCGTCAAGCGACCCGCGGAGGGAGACTGAAAGGCGATACGGTCATTGCCGTAAATGTCGATCAGTTCGATCACGCCGGAGGCGCGGTCGCAGCGGGCGACGCTGCCGGTGGCGCCAAGAGAACCGCGTTCGGTCCACCGCCCGCGGCCGTCGAGGAATTCGAACTCAGGCGCCTTTACATGATCGACACGGCGGCCGGAAATGTTTGCCGACGTTTCATAGAAACCGTTGTTCGGGTTGAAAGCAAGCCAGCCCGTGACGGGAAGCTCGACCTCACGGCCGGTGTGATCCTTGACCTTCCACGCGCCGTCTGTCGCGCGATTGACGTAAACGTGCGTTCCGTTTTCGTACTCGACGTGAAGCCTGGAATCGCTAATAGCGCCCGTCGCGTGCGCCTGACTGGGCGTGAGCATCCGGCCTGTGCGGTCCGCATACTCGATGGTCTTCGGGCGGACGAAGGCATACTGCTGCTGAAGCTGCTGGAGCATGTAGTAGGACCGCGCTAGGACCTCGACGCCGAACGGCTCGTCGAGCCCCCACTCTTTTACCAGCCAGCCCATGTTGCCGTAGCCGATCGTGGTGGCGAGGAAGAGGTCCACCAACTCGCGACGCTTCGGCGACTTCATCCACTCCTTGTCCATCTGCTCGAGGTAGAAGTAGGTGTAGCCCATCCCGTAGTCGCATTCGAGAGGGTGGATCTTCATTAGTTTGAAGGCGACATCGAGGGGTTCGGTGAGCAGGTTGACGCGGGTCTGGATCCAGCCGTAGTGCCCGGAGGCAAGGCCGGCGTACATCCACTGGAGGGTCGCCTCGGATTGAGTTGGCCCGTACACCTGCTGGTCGTTCAGCAGAATCTGGCCGTAGGCGTAATATGTGGCGGCGAAGGTGCCGGCGCCGGGCACGCGCGCGTCGTAATCACAGTAAACCCACGGCGCGATGGAGGAATGCACGTCGGTGTAAGACATCTTGATGTCGTAGCGGTCCTTGATACGCCGAGCGTAGTATTCGTCGAACTCGACGGCCTTGGACGGCTTGAGCGCGTAACAGCGGTACCATGCGCGCCGCCACTCGCCATTGGGCATGCGCTGAACCCAGTCCGGGTTCCAGTTGGAGTTGACGGTAGCGAAGTCGGTGTAGTTGCTGTACGTGCCCTGGAGCCAGCCGAGGTCGCCCTGCGCGCGGATATACCACTGGAGCGCCGCGTCTCCGCCTTTCTGCGGCGCCGCGCGGTCACGGAGAGTAAAACTGTCGCCGTCGTCGCGCCAGGTGACTTCGTGGCTGTGCTGCATCACCTTGTCGATACCGTAGGACCGGATGCGCTTGCTGAGAGCGTGATCCTTCTGGAAGGTCTCCGGGGAAGAGACGGTCCACAGCACTTGCTTGCCGTCGCGCTGGCGGATCGATGCCGGGTTGGCGATCGTCGGCAGGGTCTCCTCGTAGCGCGGGGAGACGGTGAGGAAGACGCGCTCACAGAGGTTGTTTCGTTGTCCGTCGGTCTTCGGGTTGTATCGCATGCCGCCGTTGATCTCAGCGGTGGTGGCAGTCACCTCAGGCGTGTCTTTATAGAACGGCTCGGAGGCATTGGAGCGGTACCAGTCGAACCAGACTGAGGTGAACACCGGCGCCGACTCGGTACCGGAGACGAGCACGCGCGGGTAGAGGAAGCTCATGGCGCGGTACGTGATGTACGGATTGCGAATGAGCTTCGGGTTGGTGATCCCGGCGACCCGGCCGAAACTGAGCTCGGCCGCATTCCCGCCGTCGCACCACGCGTCGAGGACGAGCGATTTCTGCCACAACCGCATCTCGTAGTCCACGACGTTCGAGCCGATGGCGAATTTCGCCCTGACGACGTCGCCGTCCAGGGCCGCCGACAACAGGCGACCTTCGGCGACATGCCCCTCCGGAGTGCCCGCGAACCGTACCCCGCCATTCTCCATCGGCCGGTAGGGCGTCCCGCCGTTGAGGCTTGCGGTCAGTTCTGCGAGGTTACCGGTGCGCGGGCGGTACTCGTAAACGAGCGTGGCATCCTTTCCTTCATAACGGAACTCGAAACGGCCGGCCGCGGTCTCGCGGACGCTGACGAGGAAGTCCCGCTCGAAGTTCTCGGGCAGGATGGTCTCCTCGCGAGTCGGAAAGGGAAGTTTGCCGGTTCCGGTGTTCAGTCCGGCGATCTGGCCGCGGAAGGGTGTCAGGTTTCGTTTCGGCTGCGGCTTGAGTGTGAGGGCCTTGAGATCCTCGGAGTAGACGGCGAGCGAATCGCAGTAGAAGTACCGC
>DATIFQ010000029.1:0-17418 GCA_035455185.1 Bryobacteraceae bacterium
GGATCGAAGTCATCGCCGCCGGCGACAACATGAAGATTTGTTGCGGCGACACGGGACTCAGAGACTTCTATGTGTGCGGATGCGAAGTTGCTGACGGTGAAGGGGACTATGGATTAGCGTGCCGACTAAGACTAGGCAAGAAGAGGTATCGAGATAAAAGCATATGGTTTTGGGGATTTCGGAATATCCACCGCGCAAACAGTTTCTGAGGACACCGATGGACATCCGATTTTCGAAATGGCCGGTAACCGGGTGGGGGCGGGCGGGAGCCTTGGCACGGACTGGGCGGTCCGGCAACGCAGCGCGCGAGTATGGACTGGTCAATCAGGGTGGAAACTGATCTGTTTGAGCACCGGGAAGCTAAGCCGCACTTCATCAATCCCTGTTGCTTTGGTGAGGACTTTGCTGGCTGGTTGAAGCAACAACTGTCGCCGCTTGCAGGTTCCGGCTATTCCTTTTCAGAGTCTATCCAGGAGGACTACGGCTGGGGCTTCGGGGCTTCCCGTGGAAAAGACCGGTTTTGGGTAGCCATCTCCTACATGGGCGATGGGCCGCAAGAACCCCCAGCTCAATGGGTCGTATCGGTAAACCATGACCCTGGGCTAAACCCGATCAAGCGCTTACTCTACAAGCCTGATCCCGCAGCGTTGGCGGAGCTGCGAGATCGAGTCCAGCGAGCTCTTGGAGCCAATGGCGCGATCAGAACAATCGGCCCGGTCGAGACGCACTGATCCGCCCCGTTGCGGGCGGTTGGCGCCGGCTAGACGAACGACGGCGCCGTCCGCGCCGGCCATGCGAACGCGGACTCGGTCCGTGCACCGCCGCCCGATTTGACAGCGAGCGACAAGTCCTGTAGCCTAAGAATGTTACGGCAGTAATCGAAGAGGAAACGTCTGTCCATGAATACCGTATTTCCGTCCGGGAACGAGATCAAGCGCAACTGGTTCGTGCTTGACGCCGGCGACCAGGTACTGGGTCGAGTGGCAAGCAAAGCGGCCATGATTCTGATGGGCAAGCACAAGCCGGGCTACGCTCCGTTTCTGGACACCGGCGATCACGTCGTGGTGATCAACGCGTCCAAGATCCGGCTCACCGGCCGGAAAGAACAACAGAAAGTCTATCGCAGTCACTCGGGGTACCCGGGTGGCCTGAGGGAAGTCAGCGTCGCCGTGATGCGCGCCAAGCGCCCGGCGAAGATTGTGGAAGAAGCGGTCGCGGGCATGCTTCCGAAAACCAAGCTCGGTAAGCACATGCTGAAAAAGCTCAAAGTCTACGCGGGTGAGCGGCACCCGCATCAGGCTCAGAAGCCCGTCGAGATCGCCGCTGTCAAGTAGGCAGAGGAGAGAGGAATCCGAGTGGCAGGAACGATTGTGCAGCATATTGGAACCGGGCGTAGAAAGCGCGCAGTGGCGCGCGTTTTTCTGCGTCTGGGCAAGGGCGAAATCACTGTTAATAACCGTGCTTTTGAGGAGTACTTCCCCACGGAGGCGAGCCGGTCGGTCGTGCGGCAGCCTCTGCTGGCCACCGAAACCGCGGACAGGTTCGACGTCCTGATTCTTACCGACGGCGGTGGCATCACCGGACAGGCCGGTGCGGCGCGTCTGGGCATCGCGCGGGCGCTGATCGAGTTCAACTCCGAGTTACGGCCGAAGCTCAAAGAGCTCGGCTTTCTCACACGTGATCCGCGAAGCCACGAGCGCAAGAAGTACGGCCAGAAGGGCGCGCGGAAGCGGTTCCAGTTCTCGAAACGTTAATGTCCCTGGAGTCGCGGACTCATTTCAGGCTTACCATCGGTTTGCCTGTCCCGGGCCCGCGGGCATCCCTGTTTTAGGATTTTCCGCGCGCAAATTCCGACTTGGGCCGCGCGCGAGTTGATTCGATTAAGGAGGCAGTTTGCCGTCAATTTCGATGAAGGAATTGCTCGAAGCCGGCGTTCACTTCGGGCACCAGACCAAGCGCTGGAATCCGAAGATGAAAGAGTACATCTTCGGCGAACGTAATGGGATCTACATTATCGACCTTCAGAAAACTCTGAAGCTCTTCAAAGACGCCATGCGGTATGTCGCCGAGATGGCGGCGCAAGGCAGGACGGTGCTGTTCGTCGGCACCAAGCGCCAGGCACAGGAGGCGATCGCGGAGGAAGCAACGCGCTGCGGGATGTTCTACGTGAATCAGCGCTGGCTGGGCGGGTTGTTGACCAACATGATGACGGTCCAGAAGTCGATCAAACGGCTGAAGGAGCTGGAAGCCCTGGCCGCCGAGGGAACATACGCGGGAAGGGCCAAGAAGGAGATCTCCCGCCTGGAGCGCGAGCGCAAACACCTCGACCAGAACCTGGCGGGGATCAAGGAAATGCCCCGGCTGCCCGATCTTCTGTTCGTGGTCGATTCAAACAAGGAGTCGATCGCGGTGCGCGAGGCCCGCAAGCTGGCGATTCCGGTGGTAGCGGTGGTGGACACGAACTGCGATCCGGACGAGGTGGATCACCCGATTCCCGGCAACGACGACGCGCTACGGGCCATTCGCCTGTTTACGAACAAAGTCGCTGACGCGATCATCGAGGGCAAGGCTCTGGCGACCGAGCAGGACTTCGCCGCCGAGAAGATCATCACCGAGGAAGGGCCGGGCGAGGAAATCCCCGAATACACGCAGTACGTGGACCCGCGCTACGCCGAGCAGATCATGGCCGAGGGCCTCTCCGACGAGGACCTGCCTTCGATGTCGCTGCCGCGCAAGGCACCCGGTACGGAAACGCCGGACAGCGCTCTGGAGCCGAAAGCGGCCGAAGCGGAGAAATAGCCCGCGCCGCGTTTCGTCTCGTTTCAGATTCTCGACGACAAGGAAGATCATATGGCGGAAATTACCGCGCAACTGGTCAAGGAACTCCGCGAGCGCACCGGCGCGGGGATGATGGAATGCAAGAACGCTCTGCTCGAGGCAAAGGGCAACCTTTCCGAGGCGGAGACGGTGCTGCGAAAGCGCGGCATCGCGTCGGCCGCCAAGAAGGCGACCCGCGCGACGATGCAGGGCCTGGTTGGGAGCTACATCCACGCCGGTGCCCAGCTGGGGGTGCTGGTGGAAGTGAACTGCGAGTCCGATTTTGTGGCGCGGACGAACGAGTTCGGCGAGCTGGTACACGACCTGGCGATGCAGATCGCCGCAGCCGATCCGAAGTATATTCGCCGGGAGGAGGTCCCGGCGGAGGTGCTCGATAAGGAGCGGGAAATCCAAAAAGCACGCGTCCTCGCCGAGGGGAAGCCGCCCCAGGTGGCGGATAAGATCGTCGAAGGACGCCTCAGCAAGTTCTTTGAGGAGACCTGCCTGTACGATCAGCCCTTCATCAAGGACAACTCGTCCAGCATCGACCAGCTCATTAAGACCAAGATCGCGAAGACCGGCGAGAACATCACGGTGTCGCGGTTCGTGCGCTTCAAGATCGGCGACGCGCAGGCACAATAAGCGGAGGGAGGGGACGGGCGAGGACGTCTATCCCCCGGACCGGGCGTGACCACCTACAAGCGGATCCTATTGAAGCTCAGCGGCGAAGCCTTAGCCGCGGAAGCCGGCTTCGGCATCGACGCGGAGCGCGTCCGCTCTCTGGCGGCGGAGGTGGCTGAGGTGGCTGCGAGAGGGGTTGAGATCGGTGTGGTCGTCGGGGGCGGCAATTTCTTCCGCGGCGTCTCCACGGTCGCGCGGAAGATGGACCGCGTGACGGCGGACCACATGGGAATGCTTGCGACGGTGATCAACGCGCTTGCATTTCAGGACGCGCTCGAAGCGGTCGGCGCGCCCACGCGGGTGATGACGGCCATCGAGATGCGGCAGGTGGCCGAGCCGTTTATCCGCCGGCGGGCGATCCGGCACCTCGAAAAGCGGCGAATCGTCATCTTCGCGGCGGGAACGTCCAGCCCTTACTTTTCCACCGATTCCGCGGCTGCCCTTAGGGCGCTCGAGATCCGGGCGGAAATTCTGGCAAAAGGAACCCGGGTCGACGGTGTCTACGATATGGACCCGCTGAAACACCCCGATGCCACCCTCTACCGCCGGATTTCATATACCGAGGTTCTGACACAATCGCTGAAAGTGATGGACGCGACTTCGATCGCGATGTGCCGTGACAACGGCCTGCCGATCGTCGTCTTCAATCTCAACGTGGCAGGCAATATAATGCGAATGTCGATGGGCGAGCCCGTCGGCACCTTGATCCATCCGTGAGGCTTATATGAAACCAGGACAGCAGACCGCGGCTACGGCCCAGGCGTTTCGGACGGTGAAGGATGTCGAGAACTATGCGAGATCGCGCATGGAGAAGGTTTTGAGCGACCTCCAGCACGAGATGGCGGGTATCCGCACCGGACGCGCCTCGGTGAGCCTCTTCGATCATGTGAAGGTGGACTACTACGGCACACCCACGCCCCTTAACCAGCTGGCAACCCTGCACGTGCCGGAGCCCTCGCTGATTACGATCCAGCCTTGGGACGTCTCGCAGATCGGGGTGATCGAGAAAGCGATCCGCAGTTCGGATCTCGGTCTCAATCCGAACAACGATGGAAAGCTCATCCGCGTTCCGATCCCGCCGCTGACCGAAGAGAGGCGCAAAGAACTGGTGAAGCACCTGCACGGGGTGACGGAAGATCACCGTGTGGCGGTACGGAATATCCGGCGGGATGCCAACGAGGCGGTCAAGAAGCTGGTCAAGGACAAGCTGATCAGCGAAGACGAGGAGCGCCGCGCGCTGGACGAGATCCAGAAGCTGACCGACGGAAACACCCAGAAGCTCGATCAGGCCTCCAAGACCAAAGAAAAAGAAATCCTGGAACTGAAGTAGGGACGCGCCGGTGGCGCGCCCCTAGCCGAAGTACCTACGGTGTAGCGGCGAGTGCGGTGTCCGCTGTCGCGAGGCCGGTGCCGGTCGTGTCGGCGCCCCAGCAGATGCTTCGAGAGCCGGCCCACCCAGGCTCATGTTTACAACCACGGGATAATCGGCCAGCGGTCCGGCCTTCAGATCAGCGACGTAGATGAGTCCCTGTGCGATCACGGACGACCAGCCACTACCGTTTTGATTCAATACCTTTACTGGGATGACGGTGGCCATGGGCGCAACGCCGTTAATCGGGGCGCCACCAAGACTATAGCCGAGGATGGTACTGGTGACGTGGGTGCCGTGCGAATTCTGGTCGTGCTGCCATTTGTTCGGCTGGGTGGCAACGGTCCACTCGAATCGCCCTCCGGTAAAGCTGCGGGCGTACTCCTCGGCGATGCGCTCCTGGGGAAAATACCGCCGCCAGGAATCGAGCAGGCCGGAGTCCAGTACCGCCACATAGACCCCCGTACCGTCGAAAGCGACCTGCCGGTTGTCGAGACCGATATCAGTGACGTTGCTGGCGTCGAGGTCCCAAGTGCTGAGACCGTTTGTAAAGTTCCCGGCGGCCACCGTATCCACCGGGGCGCGGTTCTCTCGGCATCCGGGTTGGCCACGGCCACGTAGGGCAGGGCAGCGATCACGGCTAACTGTTCCGCGGGCGCCTGCATCAGCACGGCGTTGATCTCTGGAATGCTGTCCCGCACCTTTCCGTACTTGCCGAGGTCGGCCAGCACTGGAGCCGCCACCGGCACCTTCAGCACGACGTTGATGCCGACGACATTCTTGCCAGACGGTGCTGCGAACAGCAGCGGCGAGACGCCGACCACAAAAATCACGACAAGTATCGAGAGAAGACTTCTCTTCATCGTTTTCTCCTCATTCGCACAATTCGAGTATGAGACCTTAAAATCCCGGTTCAATTTACAGGCTTACTGCGCGCTTCGCAAGGCATGACCGTTCCGGTACCTGCGGTATCATACGTCCAACAACGCGAGGAGGTGGTTCAGGATGACGCGGAGAGACTTTGCGAACCGCTTGGCTTGGGCCGCGGCGGGAGTGAATGTGTGGAGCGAGGCAGCGCTCGCCCAGCGAGCCCTTGTGCGGGCCGACATGCCGGGCGATACGGTCTGGCTGAACGCCAATGAGAACCCGGAGGGTCCGGGGCAGGCTGCGCTCGAGGCGATGCGAGAGGTCATGCCGCGGTCCTGGCGCTACCACTACCAGGAATTCGGCGAGTTCTATGCGACGGTCTCGCGGAGCGAAGGATTCGGCCGGGAGCACGTGGTTGTCGGCGCCGGGTCAAGCGAGGTTCTGAGCATCGCGGTTGGCGTGTTCACATCGCCTTCGCGCCCGCTCATCGCCGCAGTTCCGACATTCGAATTGCCCGAGGGCGTCGCCCGCTCTCTTGAGCATCCTGTCGTTCGCATTCCGTTGGCTGACGGCTACACGTCGGACGTGAAACGCATGGCTGCGGAAGCGGAGAAGGCTGGCGGCGGCCTGATCTATCTCTGCAATCCGAACAATCCGACCTCCACGATAACGGGAAAGGGCGACCTCGCCTGGCTGGTCTCCAACCTCCCAGCCAACACGGTGCTGCTGGTCGATGAGGCGTACCTCCATTTCAGCGAAAGCCCCGAGCTGGAGACCGGACTCCGGTACGTACGCGAGGGCAAGGATGTCGTGGTGGCGCGGACCTTTTCGAAAATCTACGGAATGGCGGGCCTCCGAATCGGGTTCTCGCTGTCAAAGCCTGAATTGACGCGGCAGATGGAGCCATTCCGGAACAGCGTCATTTCTATCGTCAGTGCGCGGGCCGCGAAAGCGGCTCTCGCAGAGGCGGCAACTCTGATCCCGCAAAGGCGCACGAAGCTGGCGAAGATCCGCGCGTCGCTTTGCGCCTGGTTGCGCGAGCGTAATCTCAACTACCTAGAGCCGCACGCCAACTTCGTGATGGTCGACCTGGGGCGCGAGGTGACGTCGGTTCTCCCCAAAATGTATCGCCGCGGTGTGGCGCCTGGACGGCCGTTCCCGCCACTCACAAACATGATGCGTGTCACAATCGGTACGGAAGCGGAAATGGAAAAATTCAAGAAAACATTTGCGGAGGTCATGAGCGTCTAAATGCATGCGTCCCGCTCTCTTCTCATGTGGATTACGATTGCGGCTCTGACGATGAGCGCCGCCGAGCGAAAAGTGATTGTCCCCGCCGGTTCTGCAAAACCTGTGGGTCCATACAGCCCCGGTATCATGGCCGGCGACTATCTGTACGTCTCCGGCCAGGGCGCTCGGGACGCTCAGGGGCAGATGCCAGCGACGTTCGAGGAACAGGCTCGGCTCTGCCTGCAGAATGTGAAACTGATTGTCGAGGGCGCAGGGCTGACTCTCCGCCACGTTGTTTATTCCCAGGTCTATCTGTCCGATATGAACAACTACGGGACCATGGACCGTCTATGGACGGAGTACTTCCCGGATGCGCCGCCGGCGCGGGCTGTGCTCGGTGTTCAGCGTATGCCGATCGACACGCCGATCGAGATCAACGCCGTCGCAGTGTGGGATCTGGCCGGAAGGAAGAACGTCGAAGGCGGAGGCGTGCTGACACATGACCGTTTGTATCTGCCGGGGGCCTTCGGTGTGGACCAGGCCACCGGCCAGGTCCCCGCTGATCCGGCCGCGCAGGTGCAGGCCGCGCTCGACGGCATGAAGCGGGTGCTGACGGCGGCAGGTCTGGACTTCCGGCACGTCGTCTTCGTGAATCCGTACCTCACCGCCGAAATGCCGATGGGGGTCATGAATCGTGTTTACGCGAGTCATTTCGAGTTCGGCAACACTCCGGCACGGGCGACGATTGAGGTGGCGAGTTTGCCGCACGGGGCGCGGATCGAATTCACCGGCGTGGCCGTGCGTGATCTCAGCCAAAGGCGGGCCGTGCGCCCGAAGAACATGGCGCCGAGCCCCACAGCGAGCCCGTGCGTGTTCGCCGGCGACACCTTGTTCTGCTCGGCGAAATCGGCGTTTATTCCCGGTCCCAACAGCGGCATTTTCGCGGAGGATGTCGAACACCAGGTTCGAATGTCGATGCGAAACCTTCTCGACGGTCTTGAGGAGGCAGGCATGGACTTCTCGCACTCCGTGGCGACAAACGTCTATGTCGACGATATGAATGAGTTCGCAAAGATGAACCGGATCTACGCGCTTTTCTTTCCCAAGGACGCGCCGCCGACGCGAACCACCGTGCAGCCGAAGGCGTCCGTGGAACGCCGGCGCGACGCTGATGGCCGGGCTCCGAAGCTGGAAGAGATTTCCGTGGTGGCTGTGCAGTGAGGCGGAACTCCGAGCCGTAAAGGGCGTTCTATACTGCAGCTTAGAGGAAGAACATGTTCGCGCAGACCAAAGTGTGGTTGTTTCTCGTTCTCGTAATCGCCCTGGCTCTGCCGCTCTGGAATTGCGCGGCGTCTTACCATGAGGCCGCCGAAATGTACGTCTTGGTGGCGACGAACATCAAGATTCCGTACTGGCAGGCCGCCACGGCAGGTCTAAACCAGGCGGCGGCTCAACTCAAAGTGAAGGCGGATGTCGTGGGGCCTGAACACTGGGATCCCAAAGCGCAACGCGATGAATTTCGCCGGATCGTCGCAAAGAAACCGGCCGGCATCATGGTTTCACCGGCAGACCCCGAGTTAATGGGGCCTGAGATCGACGCCGCCATCGCTCAAGGAATCCCCGTGGTGACCGTCGACTCGGACGCCCCAAAAAGCAAGCGGCTGCTGTACATCGGTACCGACAACTACCAGGCCGGCGTCATGGGCGCCCGGCAGGCAGTCGAGCAACTTCAGGGCAAGGGTAATGTCATCGTCTTCACCATGCCCGAGCAGGCGAATCTTAACGACCGGCTGCGAGGCTACAGCGAGGTCTTCGCTGGCCACCCGCAGATCAAGATCGCCGAGGTGATCAACGTCAAAGGCGATCCGACGATCGCCTTCGACCGCACAATGGAGATGATCGAGAAGTCGCCCGGCAGCGCCGACGCGTTTGTGTGCATGGAGGCCTTGGCCTGTGAGGAAGTGGCGGAGGTTCTCGACCGCAAGCATCTGACCGGCAAGGTCGTCGTGGCGATGGATACCGACGAACTGACGCTGGAGTGGGTCCGCAAAGGCTCCATTGTGGCGACGGTCGCGCAGAAGCCGTTCACCATGGCTTTCACCGCCTTGAAGGTTCTGGACGATCTGCACCACCACAAACCAGCTTCGCTTGACAAGAAATGGGCGCAGGATCCGTTCTCGCCCATCCCATCCTTCATCGACACCGGAGCCAGCCTTGTGACCAAGGGCAATCTCGATGAGTACGTGAGGGCTCGCGAGGCGGCGACCACGAAGGGCAAGTGAAACGCGGCGGATTATAGACGGCGCGCGGGCCCATAGATTACCTCGCCCGGCCGTTCCTGAGTGACCTTGCCGTTCAGCACGACCGGCTTTCCATTCACGAACACGTGCAGTACGCCTTCCGCATATTGGTGCGGTTGCGCGAATGTCGCCGTATCCCGAATTCTCGCAGGATCAAAAACTACCAGGTCGGCCTTCATGCCGGGCCGGAGCAACCCGCGGTCTGAGAGTCCGAGCCGCGCTGCTGGAAATGACGACATTCGCCGGACGGCCTCCTCGAGCGTCAGAATCCTCCTCTCCCGGACGTAGCGTCCCAGGACGCGGGCGAACGTACCGTAGCTGCGGGGATGAGGAACTCCGGCGCCGAACATCGGGATCTCGCCGTCCGAGCCGATCATCGTGAACGGAGCCCGGAGGATGCGTTCGAGGTCACCTTCATCGAGCGCGTGGTAGATGGCCGCGCAGCCTCCTTTTTGCTGAAGTTCGATGGCAGTCTCGGCCGCATTCTGGGCTGTCGGTTCGCGTCCTGCTAAGGCGGTGATCTCCGCCAAGCTCTTGCCGGCCAGGGTGGGATCGAAAGGACACGAGGCGATGGCCACGTTCTTCGGGTCTCCGGCTCCCCTGTCGTTCAAGATCCGGGAGACGATCTCGGCCTTGATGCGGGCTCGGATGTCGGGGCGGCGGAGGCGTTCCATGAGCTGATCGTTGCCGCCCTCGAGGGCCCATTGGGGGAAAAGCGCCGCCGTGCCGGTGCTGGTCGCCGTGTAAGGGTACTGGTCGGCGGTCACGTCGACACCACGAGCGCGAGCCTGTCCGATGAGGCGAAGGGTCTCGGTGCTACGGCCCCAGTTGGCCCGGCCGACAATCTTGTGGTGGGTCACCTGAGCCGGCAGATGCGCTTCCTCGGCAATCCGAATCACCTCCTGGACGCTCTGGATCACCTGGGAGGCCTCCTCGCGGATGTGCGAGATGTAAATTCCTCCGAGTGCTCCGACAGCACGAGCAATCTCAACGATCTCCTCAGTCGGCGTGTAGTTACCCGGGACGTAGAACAAGCCGGTCGAAAGCCCGAAGGCGCCATCGCGCATGGCCTGGTCGGCGAGTTCTATCATTTTTCGGATTTCTTCCCGGGTGGCCCTTCTGTTTTCGAGACCCACCACCGCACGCCGGATCGATCCCTGGCCGGTGAACATTCCGAAGTTGACCGACAAGGGCGTGGCGGATAGTTTGTCGAGAAACGGACGGAGGGGAAGGGGAGAACTGCCATCCTGGCCTTCCAGTAGCGTCGTCACTCCCTGGCGGATGTAGTTCGGGGCAGTGGGAGCCTCGAAGATGCCGCCGCGGCCGTGAGTGTGGATATCGATGAAGCCGGGTGCGGCCACCATCCGGCGGGCTTCCACGCGGGTGCGTGCCGGAGCGTCACCGAGAGCGCCGACAGCGGCGATACGGTCGGCGCGGATAGCGATGTCACCGTAAAACCACGGGTTTCCGGAGCCATCGACAATCCTTGCGTTTCGGATTAACAGGTCGAACGGCGGCCCCTGGGCAAGCGCGCCGCCGGTGACAGACAAGAGGACCAAGGCAATGCGGACCCGCAACATGCAGGCCATTTTACACGGTGATGTGTGTAGGAATTCCGCGGACGCGGGGCGGAATGAAACTCAGCGGGGGCTCTTCGGGCTCGAGGAGAGCATGGCGAAGAACAGCCCAAGCACTAACAAAGCCGTGATTGCGGAAGCGACCCACATAAAATCGTCTCCCTGACGCGATAAATCGGTTGCAATTCCGATTCCAAATAGATCAAATCATAAAGCATTCCCGCCGGACCGCCTAGCGTCTCATCGGTGGCGGTGAGGAGATCATGGAGAGAAACAGGCCGAGGACAAACAGTGCGCCGACGACCACCGGAATCCAGAACTCCATAGCCACAACTCCTCTCTTCCTTTGGTGCAACGCGACGGCAAAAAGTTTCAACCTGCGGCGGGTTCGGCGCGAATTAGCCGCAACAGTGGACCATCCTGTGCTACGGTTTTTCATATGCGGGTGGAACTGGCGTTCGGGAAGACGGGACTTGAGCTCAACTTGCCGGACGGTCCCCGGTACCGGATACTGGAAGCGCGTTCCGCAGAACCGCTGACGGATGCGGCCGCGGCCATCGATCAGGCGCTGGACACGCCCATCGGTTGCGCGCCGGTCATGGAGATGGCGAAGGGAAAGGGAAGCGCCGCCATCTCCGTCTGTGACATCACGCGGCCGGCGCCGAATCGACAGGTGCTTCCGCCGCTCCTGCGCCGGCTCGAACGGGCAGGCATCCCGCGTGAGCGGATCACGATTCTTATCGCCACCGGCCTGCACCGCCCGGCCACCGGCGCCGAAATCCGGGAGATCGTGGGGCCGGAAATCGCGGAGTCTTACCGCGTCGGGAATCACAATGCCCGGGCTCTTGCCGAGCACCGCTATTTGGGCGCCACCGCCTCCGGTACGCCCGTTTACATCGATGAGCGGTTCGTGTCGGCGGATCTGCGGCTTTCGTTGGGGTTCATTGAGCCACACCTGATGCTTGGGTACTCGGGCGGACGGAAGCTCGTAGCTCCCGGTCTGGCGGCGAAAGAAACCATCGAGGTGCTGCACAGCCCGAAGTTCATGCGGGATCCGAGGTCGGCCGAAGGGTCGATTGACGATAACCCATTGCACCGTGAACTGCTTGAGATCGCCCGAATGGCCGGGCACACGTTTATCGCCGATACCGCCCTAACGCGGGACCGCAGGATCGCGGGCGTATTCGCCGGACACCCCGAACGGGCACACCGTCGGGGCGTGGAATTCGTTTCCCAGGTGATGCTGGAGACCCTGGACGAGCCGGCCGACGCGGTGATTACGACAGCGGCGGGATATCCGCTCGACCTGACGTTCTACCAGTCCATCAAGGGGATTACAGCCGCTTCGCACATCGTGAAGCCGGGCGGCTCCATATTGCTCGTGGCAGCCTGCGAAGAGGGCGCCGGCGCGCCGGAGTTCCGATCGATGCTCAAGGAATTCCCATCCGATCGCGGGTTTCTGGATAGGATCGACGCCGCGCCGGTGGTGATCGACCAGTGGCAGTTGGAGAAACTTGCACTGGTAACGCGCAAAGTACGGGTTTTGTTCTATGTGCCGGGCTTGCCGGCGGAATATTATCCGACCTTGTGGGGAACCGCGTACGAATCGGCTGCCAACGCTCTGGACGCTTTGATCGGGCGGTTACCCGGACAACCAACGGTCGCCGTGATCCCCGAAGGACCCTACGTGTTGGCGAAGACGCCGTCGGAGGAGGCGGGAGTTGCAGTCTCGCAAGCGTCTCTATTGGGAGGAGATTCGGGTTGACAAGGCATATCCGCTTCGCTATAGTTTGTAAGGTATTGATCTGTCAACGGTTTGTCGACGGAGCACAGCGTGGGCTCAAGCTCTTTGGACGTCGGAGGGGGCAGGCGTCCTGTTGGGGGTCACTGTTGTCCAAAGCGGCCCCTTTGAAACCCAATGTAAGTTCCCCCGGGTTCTTGACCTGACTGTTGATGGTGTGTTTGACCTGGAGACTTGGTCATGGCAGGCAACGCGGATGAGCGGCGGCCGAAACCTGAGGTTCCCGCCGAAATAACCGATTACGAGCAGCTCATCGATGACTACAGTCACTTTGCGCCTCCCGCCGAAGGTGAGGTGCTCCAGGGTCACATCCTCAAAGTCACCGACAAAGAAGTGATCGTCGATTTCGGGTACAAGTCGGAGGGGCTCGTACCCATTGCTCAGTTCGTCCAGCTGGACGGCTCGATCCTGGTTCACCCCGGCGACACCATCGACGTGATGATCGACCGCGGCGGCGCCGAGATCGAGGGCTACATCCTGCTGTCGCACGAGAAAGCAGTCAGGCTTCGGGCGTGGGAGAACCTTGAGAAAGCGTATCGCGAGCGGCTGATGGTTTCCGGCCGGGTCCTCGGGCGGATGAAGGGCGGGCTCTCGATCGACGTTGGAGTCAAGGCGTTCATGCCGGGATCGCAACTCGATGTGCGGCCGGTGCACAATCTCGACAGCTTCGTAGGGCAGGACATCCCCGTCAAGATCGTGAAGCTCAACCGCCGGCGCGGCAACGTGGTGGTTTCCCGCAAGGCGGCGATCGAGGAGGAGATCCACAGCCGGAAGTCCGCGGTCATGGACGTCCTCGAAGAGGGCGCGCTGGTGCGCGGTGTGGTAAAGAACCTGACCGACTACGGCGCGTTCGTCGACCTCGGCGGCATCGATGGACTGCTGCACGTGAGCGACATCTCGCACGGTCGTGTGGGGCACCCGTCGGAGGTCTTGCACGTCGGCGACGAGATCACCGTCAAGGTTTTGAAGTTCGACAAGGAGAAGGAGCGGATCTCACTGGGACTCAAGCAGGCCCAGCCTGACCCTTGGGAACTCGTCGAGGATCGGTACCCCGTAAACCACAGGGTGATCGGCCGCGTGGTCAGTATCACCGACTACGGGGCATTTGTCGAGCTCGAGGCCGGCATCGAGGGCCTGATTCACATCTCCGAAATGACGTGGTCGCGGCGTATGAAGCACCCGTCGAAGGTCGTGAAAGTTGGCGATCAGGTGGAGGCCGTGGTGCTGGCGGTGCAGTCCAAGGAGCGGAGAATCTCGCTCGGCATCAAGCAGCTTGAACCTGATCCGTGGACGACGGTGGAGGCGCGCTATAGCGTCGGGTCCGTCGTCGAGGGCAGGGTGAGGAAGCTCACGGAATTCGGCGCGTTCATTGAAATCGAGGAAGGCATCGACGGTCTGGTGCATGTGTCCGACCTTTCGTGGACCAAGCGGGTCAAGAACCCGGCGGAGATCCTGAAGAAAGGTCAGATGGTCCAGGCTGCGATTCTGAGTATCGATGCGTCCAACCGGCGGCTTTCGCTCGGCATCAAGCAGCTTCAACCCGATGCGTGGGAGACGTTCTTCCGGTCTCATCAGATGGGCGACGTAGTGCGCGGCCGCATCGTGCGGGCAGTCAACTTCGGTGTGTTCGTGGAACTGGCGCCGGGCGTCGAGGCGCTATGCCACAACTCGGAGATTCCGGGGGCGGCGGATCGCCATCGTGAGGAGCCCGTGCTTCCCATCGGCGAAGAACTGGACTTCAAAATCATCAAACTCAACGAAGCTGACAAGAAGATTGGGCTTAGCGTTCAGGCAGTCGCGGAGGATGAGGAGAGAAGCCGCCTGGAGGACTATCACCGGCAGGCAGCGGCCGCCACGATGACGATTGAGGAAGTGATTAATCTGAAAGGTCGGGGCGACATCCGCTCGTAGACGCGGCCTCAATGGTTTCACGAGAACAGTAGGAGAGGAGAAAGATGACGAAGGCGGATCTGATTGATGAAGTCTCGAGGGTTGTGGAGATGACCCGCAAAGACTCGGAAGTAATTGTGGACGCGATTTTCGAGAGCGTGGTACGCTCCCTGCGCACCGGGGAAAAGATCGAGATCCGCGGCTTCGGCAGCTTCCGAACACGGGAGCGCCGCGCGAGGGTCGGTCGTAATCCGAAGACCGGTGCGCGAGTCGAAGTTCCGCCCAAGCGGATCCCGTATTTCAAGCCGAGCAAGGAACTGAAGGACTTGGTGAACGAAGGCACGGCAGAAGTAGTGTCGCCCGGTGTTTCAGCCCCGGAGGCGGCGTCCGCCGAATCCAACCCGACCTCATAGACGGCTCCTTTTGACAACAGCATGGACCGTCTTTGGAGCCCATGGCGCTATCGGTACGTCAGTCAGGCCGACGCAGGCGGCCCATGCATCTTTTGTGCGAAGAGCGCGGGGAACAACGATGCAGCGGACTACGTGGTTCACCGCGGGCACAGCAATTTCATCCTTCTCAACCTTTACCCCTACACGACCGGTCACCTCATGGTCGCCCCGTACCTTCACGTCGCGACACTGGAAGAAGCGCCTGAGGAGACGGTGATCGAGATGATGAGGCTGACGCGGAAGGCCGAGGTCGCCCTTCGGTCGGTCTACCGGCCCCTCGGTCTGAATATCGGAATGAACATCGGGGAATGCGCTGGAGCGGGCGTCGCCGGGCATATCCACATGCACGTGCTGCCGCGGTGGCCCGCCGATGCGAACTTCATGACAACGGTTGGCGAGACACGGGTGCTGCCGGAAGACCTCGACGTAACCTACGCAAAGCTGCTCAACGCGTTTCGCAGAATTCTTTAGCCTTCGCTACTTTGGAGATTCCATGATCTGGCGGCTTCGTTCGCTGTGGCTCTCGTGCCTGATGGCGGCGTGTCTCCCGGCGGCCGAGCCGGCGCGGGTGATCTTCGACACCGACATTGGCAACGACATAGACGACGTGCTGGCGCTGGCGATGCTGCACGCTTTTGAGTCACGCGGCGACGTGGAACTGCTGGCGGTCACGGTGACCAAAGACAACCGCCTGGCGGGACAGGCGGCGAGCGCGATCAACACATTTTACGGACGGCAAGCCATTCCGGTGGGCGTGGTGAATAACGGCGTCACGCGTGGGGACGGAAACTATAACCGAGTGATCGTAGACCGCTACCCGCACGCAGCGAGTTTCGAGGACGCCGTAACGGTTCTCCGAAAAGCGTTGGCGGCGCAGCCGGACAACTCGGTGTCGATCGTGCAGGTCGGGTTCTCAACGAACCTGGCGCACTTGCTTGAATCTCCGGGCGGAAGGGATCTGGCGGCGAAGAAAGTCAGGCGGCTCGTCGTCATGGCGGGAGACTTCGAGAGGCCGGCCTACCGGGAGTACAACATCAAGGAGGACGTCGCGTCGGCCGCGAGGGTGTTCGGCGAGTGGCCGACGGAGATCGTTGCCAGCGGCTACGAGATCGGGGAACGGATCAAGTACCCTGCGAAGAACATCGAGCGGGACTTCGCCTGGACGCCGCATCACCCGGTTGCGGAAGGATACCGGGCTTACATGAAGATGCCGTACGATCGCCAGACGTGGGACCTGACCGCTGTGCTTTACGGTGTGCGTCCCGAGGACGGATACTTCGATCTGTCGGACCGAGGTACGATTCGAGTCGGACGCGGCGGAGAAACGCGGTTTGACGCATCTCCGGACGGCAGACACCGGTACTTGACAGTGAACGAAGTCCAGCGGGCGCGCATTCTGGAGGCGTTTCTTTATCTGGCCTCACAACCCGCGGCTCGATAGTGCTCGCGGCGCGCGCGTTCAAGTTCGTTAGGGAGGGAATCATGGTGCATAGCAGGGTGAGTCGCAGAGAGTTGTTGACGGGTATCGCGGGTGTGCCGGCGGTGCTGGCGACGAAATCGGCCTATAAGCCGAAGCTGTCCGTGCAGACCTATGTCTGGACGCAGGTGCTGGGCGAGCAGAAAAGAACCCTGGGTGACGGCCTGGAGGAGATCTTCGCCGGGTGCAAAAAGGCGGGCTTTCGGGAAATGGAGGTAGGCAAGGAACTGCTGGCCCCCGACCTCAAGTCGAAGACAGCGGAGCTCCTGAAGAAGTACAAGATGCGGCTTACCAGCGTTTACGCGGCAGGACCGATGTACGAGGCCGCGATGGCCGAAAAAACGATCGCCGAGGCCGTCGAGACGGCGGAGGCCGCGCGTGAGCTTGGCGTCAAGATGATTCTCTCGAATCCGAACCCGAAACCAAACCGGGGACGGAAGTCCGACGAGGAACTCGCCATCCAGGCTCGCTACGTCACTAAGTTCGGTGAGGAATTGCAGAAACGCGGGATGAAACTCGCCCTCCACCACCACAATCCGGAGATGGCCGAGAACGCCCGGGAGTGGCGTCACCTGTTGAAGAACGTCGACCCAAAGCTGGCTGGGATCTGCATTGACGTCGACTGGGTGATCCGCGGCGGCCAGGACGCGATGACTATGTTGCGAGAGGCTGGGTCCAGGATCGTCAGTTTGCACCTGAGGAACTCCCGGCACGGTGTCTGGACCGAGAGCCTCGACGAGGGGGACTACGACTACGGTTCCGTGGCCGCGTTTCTGAAAGAGATCGGATTCCAGGGCTATCTCATCGTGGAACTCGCTCATGAAAAGGGGATGACGATCAGCCGCCCGCTCGTTGAGAATCTTCGCCGCAGCCGGGAGTTCACCGAGAAGGTGTTCGGCGTCCGGTAGTACTGCAGACCATCGTTTTCCGTGGCCTGCAAGAGCGGCAGACGACTAA
>DATIFQ010000030.1:0-9396 GCA_035455185.1 Bryobacteraceae bacterium
CGCCGATTTTGACTCCTCGCTCCACTGCGATCTTGAGCGCCCTTTCGATGGTCATCTCGCGCTCGATATGGACGTGGTAGTCTACCAGCGGAAATTCGGGTCCGCGGGAAAATGCCGCCGCCGGCGCCGCTACCAGCGTTGCCGCAGCTCGTGTGAAACCTCTGCGTGTCAGGTGCCTGGTCATGAGAAGTTTCCGGAGTGTACCACAGGCGTCCCTGGGTGTGAAAAAATGAACCGGTTGCCGCGACAATTCACACCCGCCGTCTGCGCCGCGTGCGTGGTCCTCGCCTCTTGCGCCGGGACCTCACGCGTTACCGATCGAACCTTCACCGCGGCTGACCTCTATGGCGGCCTCGAAGCCACCCGGGTCCTGCTGAAGGATGACGGTCTTGTCCTCGATACTCGCAACTGGACAGCCGAAAGCCGTGGCATCATCGTGACCGATGTCATCGACCTCGCCGGTGCGGGCGTGCTGGCCGAGGAGGCTGTCGCAAGGGAGTTCCGCGTGGCAGTCAATGCCGAAACTCCGGCCGGCTCCGCGGTAAACGTGGAGGTTCGCACGGGCGGCACGTACTTCCAAGAGCCCAAGACGTGGAGCGACTGGCGTGCTGCAAGCGGCGCGGTCGAGCCGCAGGGCCGTTATGCTCAGGTCCGTCTGATTCTTACAACACCTGATCCGCAGTCCGTGCCAAGCGTGACAGGATTGAAACTCTCCTGCCGGATTCAAGCCGTTGCGCGGAAGCAGAAGATCGTAGTGGTCTCGGAGAACGTTCAAAAGATCGTCCGTTCACCCGTCTCCTTTAGCTACGAGCGACCCGAGCAGCCGGATCTAGTTTGGCTCCGGAGGACATTCCGCCTGGACGATGTCATCGCCGGTCAGAAGACGGAGTTCGGAAAACTGCGCGCCCTGATGCACTGGGTGGCAACCCGCCCGAACAAGCGTCCGGGCCCGTGGGAGGCGAAGAACGAGCCCTATCCTTGGCACGTCCGGCGCGTCATGGCCGCTGACGGCCGGGGCGCCATCTACGGGCATTGCATGAGCTACTGCGAGGTGATGATCGCCGCCGCTTCCGCGCTCGGCTGGCACGGGCGACATTGGGCCATCCACGGTGTCCGCGATACCAGTCACGAGGTGCCCGAGTTCTGGATCGACGAACTCGGCAAATGGGTCTTCTTCGATCCATCGCTTGACACGTACTACGCCGATCCGGAAACGCGCGCTCCTCTGAACCTGCTCGAGATGCACGACCTCTACCTGAAAACCGTCCTCCGCCCGGGCGAGGTCCAGAAAATGGGGCGTACCCACAACGAAGACCGGTTGAAGCTTCTGCGGGGCAGGCATTCGGTTCTCTGCATTACCGGCGACTACGCCTACGGGAAACCTACCAAGTGGGACTGGCAATGGGACCACGGCTACATGAGCGCCGGGTGGATGCAGTTGACCCCGAGGAACGACTGGCATTCCCGCCCCGAGCCCGCCTTTCGCTGGTTTGGTCAGGGACCGGAGGGGTATGACGGCTTCCCGCTCTACCTGGACGCGCAGACGCCCCTGCCGTCCAAGGACGCTTCCCTTTGGTACACACGCAAACGCGACCTTTGGTGGACACTGAACCAAGCCTCATTGCGCCTGGTTCGCACGGGAGAAAGGACCATCCTTGTCGAGTGCGGCAACAGCCAGCCGTTCTTCCGGCGCTATGTCGCCCGCATCGGAGACGCCGTCTGGAAGCCCGTGGACGCACGCTTCACCTGGGAGCTCGTACCGGGGGATAACCGGATTGAGGTCGTCTCGGAAGACGCCTCTGGCAGACGAGCAATCATGAGTAGCGCCGTGGTGAGGCTTGAGCGCTAGTTTAGAGGTGAATCCCCCAGCGTAGATGCCTGCGCTCGAGGACAACTTCTCCTTTGGCCGCTTTTCTTACCTTCAGTCCGATTGTCTTTCTCGCACAAACCACAATTAATCTACTTTCCGTGGTAGCGGCCACGACTATACCAGTGTTATACTCAGGCTTACGCCACCGGCGTTAGATTGGGCGACTCTTCCTCGTTGATTGATGGGTATTCATCTGAGCGCTCAAGAAACCCGAACTCATTGGCCGTGACTTTTGGGCTTTTTTTGTTGAACGACGACGCGTTGAGTTGATGTCGTTTCCGCGATCGTTGGGTTTTTGCGTCGCGCCGGTGTCAGTACTTGGGACAAACCGCGCGTGCCCGGCTGCATGGCCGGGCTGGCTGAATCGAAGGCTCGGCTTCGATCATAGCCAGATGCCGTGACACTCCGAATGGACAACTGGGAGAATCCTTTGAAACTGGTATTGAGCCTGCTCGGCACAATAGCCTTTGCGACCGCCTGTCTCGCGGAAGACAACCCGGGAAAGGCGATCTTCGATCGCACCTGCAAGACATGCCACGGACCGGATGGCAAGGGAGATGCTGCGGCGGACAAGTTCTATCAGATCCGAATTCCTCGTCTGAACTCAGCCTATGTTCAGCAGAAGTCCGACGAGGAATTGAAAGAGATCATCACGAAAGGCCGGCGCAAGATGAAACCGGTCCAGCCGGGCCAGCCGATAGCCGAACATAATCTGAAATCGGAGTGGACGGATAGCGTCATCAGCTACGTTCGCACGCTGAAAAAAAAGAAGTAGAACCCGCGGCCGGCAACCGGTTCTGTTCCTCTGAGCCCCTTGCCGGCCCTACCGCGGCTCTCAGGTACCTGCTTTTCACTCACTCTCCCGGCCGGTCCACCACATCCCCTCGCAATTCCAGTCGCGCGCCGAGCAGATCCGGCTGGATCTGCAGCGCTTCGTCGAGTAGTCGGTGCGCCTCCGCCTGGTCGCCCTTGTGCTTCAGTACCAGCGCCAGAAGATAACGCGAACTCGCGCGCCGCATAGCCCTACCGCTGTCGAGCTGGCTTCTGGCAAAGCCTTCCATCTCCCCGAGTATCCTGGACGCTGCGGCTGTCTTCCCGAGTCTGTTGAGGGCCAGAGCCATATGCACGTTCTCTGCGTTCCAACTGTCCCAGTCTCCCGATAGGTGCTCATATCCGGAAGCCGCTTTTTCGTACGCCGCCCGTGCTTCGTCCCGCCTCCCCAGCGCCTCGAGGGTCCGTCCGATGTAGTAGTGCGCTCGCGGGACCGATTGGAATCCAAAATCATCTACCCCGAGCGACACAGGCGGTGCAAGGGCCGCCTCGAACTGTCTCAAGGCCTCGTCGTACCTGCCCTCACGGAAAGCCGCTGCGCCCATGCCGTATTTGAGAAACCGCCACTTGTCCCGTAATCCGTACGTCCGGTGCCGCGGACCGAACTTCCGCCCGGTCGCCAGCTTCTCGGCCTCCGAGTAGCGCCCCTTGGCGAGATTCGCGAGCAACAGCCCCTCCGCCAGATCGTCGTCCTCGGGCGACCGCGACAGAGCCCGCTCGAGCAGCGCCCGTTGCTCGTCGAAACGCCCGCTCTTCGCGTAAATTGCGCTCAGGTCGTTGAGAGTCCGGACATGCCCGGGGTCGATGGCGATCGCCTTTTCAAGTTGCACCGCTGCCTTCTCCACGCCACGTCCCTGCTCCTCGTACGCCAGCCCCAGCGCCCGCCGCGTGCGAAAGTCCGACGGGCTGATCCCGGCTGCTGTCTCCCACTGTCTGATCGCTTCGTCGGTCCTTCCCTGGTGGTACAACAGGCAAGCCAGGTAGAACCGGGCCACCGCATCGTTCGGATCCCGTTCAGCCGCCTCCCGCAGCACTGCCTCTGTTTCTTCACGATAGGGGAACCGGTCAATGTTCGCCGCGGCCGCTTGCGCCTTCTTCAGATACTCCGCCGAGGCGGCCTCCGCCCCCGCCCGCTTCAGGCAGTGGCCCAGTGTGTAGTAAAACTCCGATGGTGTGCCCCACGGGTCGTGGTTTTCTTGTTCCACCAGCATGAGTACTTCCACCGCCTCCTTCCACCGGCCGAGTCTGCGATAGAACTGGGAGACTTCCAGCCCCTCCTGGCTCTGCCCGCCCATCAGTTCACACAGCGTCTTGCGCGTCTCTGCACCGCGGGCCAGGAAGAATCGCTCCACGGCTGCCCATTGGTTCGTCGGATCGATCGCTTCCACCTCCGCGAGACGCGCGAGAGCCCGCTCACGTGCGCCCTGTTCCCGGTCCATCAGCGCCAGAAGCAGCAGCGCGTCCAGGTAGTAGCCGTTCGATCTCACCGCGCGTTCCAGGTGTTCCGCGGCTTTGTCCCGCTCACCCCGAAGCAGTGCCAGCCTCCCAAGGTGGTATTCGCGGTTGGCGAAATACGCGCTATCCGGCGGGATGAAATACAGACTCCGCTCCCCAGCCTTCTCCTGCCCGAGCGCCAGCCGGCTCATTGCCAGGTAGTAATGCGCTTCGAAGAGGTACGGGTCCCGGTCGATCGCCTTCTCCAGATGCTCCGCCGCCGTCCGGTAACGGCCACTGTTGAAGTGATCGATCCCGAACATCAGGTGCGCCCGTGAATAGCCGGGGTCTCTTTCGATCGCAAGGTTGAGCAGTTCCGCGGCGCCGGCAGCGTTCAACTGCTTGTATTTCACCTCCGCTGCCAGGGCGAGTTCCTCGATGCTCATTTCCTGTGGTTCTTTCGCTGGACGCTCCAGCGGTCGCGTGAATGGAGTGTACTCCTTCCGTCCCGGACTTTCGTCCGGCCGATGATAGGTCAGCACCTCCGAGCCCTCGGCATCCGCCACCGTCACGACCATGCCGCGCAGCCCGTTCTCATCGGACGCAATCCCGCCGGCAGCGTGCCGGAACGGCGTCTCCGGCGCCAGGTCCGCGACGGCGCTCAGAATCCGACCGCTCTTTGCTGTCACTGTGATCCGGGCGCCGGGCATTGGGCGGTTCGCCGAGAGACCCACTGTCACTGTTGAGTTCCGGCCCGACGGGTCCGGCTTCACGTCCAGGTGCAGCGCCACGTCGCGAGAGGTGGTTGTCAGTCCTCCGATCCCCGCCACCGGGAACCACCACTCGCTCCAGCTCTCGACCTTGTGCGGCGACAGCCACTCGTAATAGCCGTCCCAAACGTAGCGCCCGCTCTGCACCTCGATGTACGGCCCGGCGTTGTCGGTGTACGCACGTTCCAGGTACGTAGCACGGTCGGAGTATCCGAACGTCCACATCTTCATGCCCTGTACCACGCGACGGTCGGCGTACCGGAACACTCCGTAGTCGAGATCCTCGTGATACGCGCCTTGAAAATCGTCGTAGATGTCAATGCCGAATACGCCCAGCATGTTCTTGTTGTTCCGGTCCCAGCTATAGTCGATACCGTTGAACACCGGCCAGTCCCCCACCTCGGAGGTAGTATGGCCGATGGTCCGCGTCATCGGGTACACGAAACGCGTCTGCTCGGTGGCCCGGAGGCTTCCGCTGATCCAGAACATGTGCGGCCGGCGCCCATCGCGGGTGTTGTAGCAGAAGACGCTCATCTGCACCACGGCCAGCGCCGGGTAGAGCCGTGCCGAGAAGTTCACCTTCATGCGGTACACCGGATCGGTCGTGCCGAGCACCAGCGAGACGCTCCCATCCGCGTGCCGAACCACCCTGTGCGACCAGAAAGGCTCGCCGTAGAGCGTCAGCATGTGCGTATCGAACGCGCCAGTCAGCTCGATTCCGAATAGCGGGAAACTCCCCTTGGAGTTGTAGTTCGCCGGTTTGACGACATCGTTCCGGTAGAAGACCTCCCGCTTGCGGACCTTGTCGTAAAGCGAGAAGAGCCGCCCTCCGAACTCGGGCAGGTACGTCAGCTTCAGGTATTCGTTCTCTACGAATAGCGCCCCGTACGTCCTGGGCTTCGGCTCGCCCTTCAGCGGCAGGATAAACGGCGGTAACGGGTACATCCCACCAACCGTGGAACCGGCGAACAACGGAGGTTGCGTTTCTCTCCCCACGTGCTCATACGCCGGTATGTCGATTCTGCCTTCGCTGACCGTAACGGTGGCGCTCCATCCGCACGAGGCGCAGAGCGCCAGGACGGCGCACACAGTTCTCATGCCTTCTCCCATTACTCAACGTTGTACCGTGGGAGCCCCTCCGGCTGCATCTCTCCTGTCATAAGGGAACTGCGCCCGTGAGTGAGCGGCCCTGGTCACACGAAACTTTTTTGAGAGAAGCGAGGGGGAGCCAACAGGAAGGCTGGGGGCCTACGCGTCTTCGCTGGTGGGATGGCCCGTCCGCCGCGGCAACCGGTTCGGAATGGAGCCCCGCCGTGGGATGTTGTCGCGTATGATCCACCCGGCCATCGGCGGAACTACGGGATGCTGTCGGAGATCGTCTTCCAGTTCTTGAAGCTCCCGATCGACAATTGCTCTTTCGACCCCCCAGCCGATCATGGTCGATCCTTCGAGCGCCCGTCGGAGAAGAATCCGCTGGAGGATGTGGAAACCGCGTTCCAAACGCGCTTTCGAACTCTCTGCTGTCTTCATGTTGCGGCCTCCTTCCTCCATTCACTCAGATCATGCCCCAACGTCGGTCTACGGAAAATAGCAAAAGCGGTTCATTTCGATGTTCCTTAGTACTGGAACTACCGCTTGCCCCACTGTCAGCGGTACCATGCAAGACCCTCCACCACGACGAGCACATCAGCCCTCAGCAAGCCGAGGGCCGAAACCTACGACTCCGTGCTCCCCCGTGTAAACCTGCCGAAGGCGAACCCGTCAAACCAGGGTGAGAGGTGCCAAAGGAGAAATGAAGATTCTCACAGTCTTGGTATTTGTTTCCACGAGCGTGCTGTTTGCGCAAGGTACTCCGGCTGACCGGCCCATGGGTCCTCGGCCCCTGCGGGGTCCGGTCGCCACGGATGAAGTTAAGGCGTACCTGAACCTCGAGCAAGCCCAAGTCGACCAGCTTGTCCAGCTTCGCAAGGACGAGAGGGACGAAATGAAGGCTGTCTTCGAGAAGATTACCGAGAACCGGAAGGCCCTGCGGGAGGCGCTTCAGTCAACCAGTCCCGATGCCTCCACGCTCGGTAACCTGTTGATCGATATGCAAAAGCTGCGGAAACAGATCCGCGAAACGAATGAAAACTACCATACGAAGGCGCTCGCCGTGCTGAAGGAGGAGCAGAAGTCGAAACTCGCCGAACTGGAAGCGGCAGCGAAGCTCCGTCCGGTCATCGGCCAGGCGCACGGCCTCAACCTGCTACTGCCGCCTGCGCAGGAAGCGCGGGATGAAGTCATGGTCGGCGGTGAAGGCGCCGGCTTCGGACCCATGGGGATGGGGATGCGTATGCGTAGGTTCGGAGCCGTGGGCCGGCCACGCCGTTGAGGCCCCCTTCGTGTAAGCCTGCCCAGCCTGCCGGTCGAGCGCCGGCAGGCTTAATTCCTGTAAATTCGGAAGAAGTGCCAAGAAAGGCGGAAGCCCCGGGTCTGGGGGCCCGGGGCTTCACTCAGAGGGGCTAGCGACGAGCTGGGACTCGTCGCCGGGGATGCTATAAGTCAATGACGACTTACATTTGCTACTATCTGAAGCATTTTGCCTGCCAAAGACCGCATGCTGCATCTAATAGACTTACCCATCTGAAACTGACTTGGAGTGCCTGTGGCCGGTGGGTCTTTTCGCAAGGGTGAGGACATTCCCGCACCCAAGCCCAGTCCTCATCCGCGGCGAGGCTCGCCAGCATGCGCCAGCGCTGGCTCGATCACTTGCTCGATCTCCGCATGGATCTCTGCCGGCGTACGGTCACCCTCGATCCGGTGAAAATCGCGGGTTGCATAGAAGTCCACCAGCGGCCCGGTCGCCTCGTGGTACGCTTTCAGCCGCGCCAGAATCGTCTGCTCATTGTCGTCCTCACGCTGGATCAGAGGAGTCCCGTCGTTATCGCACACACCCGCATGGCGAGGCGGCTGGTGGAGCAGGTTGTAGATCGCGCTGCATGTAGGACACTGCCGGCGCGACGTGATCCGAGCTACCAGAACCGAATCCGGAACGTCGAGGTAGATCACCGTCGGAGCGGGAAGCCTCTGCTCCTCCAGTAATCGGTCCAGAAACTCGGCCTGCGCCTTGGTTCTCGGGTAGCCGTCGAGGATGAACCCGTTTCGGCAGTCATCCTGACTCAATCGGCCGGCAACCATCTGGTTGACGATCTCGTCGCTCACCAGACCGCCACTGCGCAGAATCTCGCAGGCAAGCTTGCCAATCTTCGTGCCGGCCTTGCATTCCGCGCGAAAAATCTCACCGGTCGAAATCGACGGAACACCCATCGACCGTGCCATGGAGACCGCTTGGGTTCCCTTGCCGCATCCAGGCGGACCGAATAGCAGAATGACCATGTTCTCTCCTTGGGCAACGATCGTACCGGCTCAAAACGCACAGAAAAGAATAAATAAGGCCCTTTGCTCGGATTCGATGCCCTAGTTTGAGACTATCCTATCCGAAACTGAACAGTCAAGGCAGCCGCGCGCCCACGCACTCCCTTTCATTCGCGGGCATTCCGTTCTGTGGGGGATTTCACGCAGAATGCTGCCCGCTCGGGGCGGTGTGCCTCAGATTCGTCTCAACGGCATTAGTCTTGAGGCTGGAAAGAGCCCTACTGTCTAGCACTTGCGAGTGGTGCTCGTAACTCCGCAATTGGAATCACAATTGCCTCTTCCCATTGCAGAGGATACTATGGCTTACGTTATCGTTGATACCTGCACAAAGGACAAACTCTGCATTGAGGCCTGCCCGGTGGACTGCATTCATCCGAAGGAAGACGAGCCAAAATTCGAGGGAGTGCCGCAACTCTTCATTCAACCCGAAGAGTGCATCGATTGTGGCGCCTGCGTGCCGGTGTGTCCGACGAACTCAATCTACGTTCTCGACGAGCTCCCCGCCAACCTGGCGCAGTTCGCGGAGAAAAATGCGGCCTACTACGCCTGAGATTGGGTGCTCGCCGTTTCTTTCTTAAGCCTTATTTTTCAGTGAGTTGCAGCTTCCGTGGCGCATCTGTTCCCAAGATGCGTCACAGTTGCTTCTTTGCTTTGTGCGGAAGGGTGATGTAGCTGGCGCCAAAGTAGCTGTAAACACAGCGGCCCGAATCGATCAACTGGTGGATGGCTCGTCGGCAATTGTCCTTCGAGCACCTCTCTCCGAACCTCTCCATCATCATTTGCGTGAGATCCCCCGCCTTCAAGTAGCGCTTACCCTGCTGCTGGCCCACCACGCGGTAGATTTCATGGGCAAGGGTTTCGATAGAGACCTCATTATTCATGGTCTTAAGACCTTTTTATCCTTAATTACCATGGCCGTGTTTGCAAGCCGTGGGCCAAAGCGCCGGGTAGGAGTGGCTCCACGGCCGAATTAGCGGTAAGCTGCAAGTGAGAGGGATCAACGGCGTGAAGCACGTTGTAGGCGCGGCGATGTTCGTAGCGGCCAGTGCATGCATGTTCGCCCAGCAGCGAGGCGCT
>DATIFQ010000031.1:0-3220 GCA_035455185.1 Bryobacteraceae bacterium
CGCTCGCAGCAATCGATGTCGATCCCGTCGTTATTGTGATTCACGCGGCTGTGGACGGTGAGGCCGCGGATGGTCACGCCGTCGCAGGCGAGATAGTGCTGCACCCACATCGGCGAGTCCTTCATCGTCACGCCGGTGACGGACACGTTCCGGCACTGGATGATCCGGATCATGTACGGCCGGACTTTGTATGGACCCTGGAATGCGGCGCCCTGCCCGTCGATGACGCCGCGGCCCTCGATGGCGATGTCTTCGACGTTCTCTGCGTAAATGAGGCTCTTGTCGGTGTAATTGTCGGTGTAGGACCGGAACGCGGGCACGGTTACCGGATAGTGCTCCAGCTTGCGGCTGCCGAGCAGCACGGCGCCGGCGTCGAGGTACAAGGTGACGCGGCTCTTGAGGAAAATCGTTCCGCTGAGATACCGGCCCGCCGGGAACAGCACCGCGCCTCCTCCACCTTTCGCGCAGGCGTCGATCGCCGCCTGGATGCCGGCCGTGTTCAGGTGCTCTCCGTCTCCCGCCGCTCCGAACGAGCGTACGTTGTACGCTGCCGGAGAATGTGGCGCGGAACCGGGCGCCTGTGCCATCGCCCCGAGACCCATCGATCCCTGCAGAAATTGACGCCGGATCATCACTCGCCTCCTTCACTCGCCCGAAGCTACCGGGCGGACCCACCACAGGATAATGGAAACCGACACGAGCGGCATCAGCCCGGCGGCAACGAACACGGGAACGTACGAGAAGCGGTCGACCACCGCTCCCACGATCAGCGTGAAGATCATGCCGCCCAACGCGGCCCCGGTGCCGCTGAGTCCGGACACCGACGCCACGATGCGCGGCGGGAACAGGTCCGCCGGAAGCGTCAGGATGTTCGACGCCCATGCGGAGTAGCCGAACGTGGCCAGGCTGATCAGCGCCAGGCTGATCATCGCGTCTTTCGCCAGCACCGCCGGGATTCCCGAAACCAGCAGCGCCGCACACACCAGCATGATGGCCTTGCGCGCCCGCAGCACTGCCCAGTTCCGCCTGACGAGAAAGCCGGAAGCCCACCCGCCCGCGAGACACCCGAGGTCCGCCGTCAGGAACGGGATCCACGCGAAGTAGCCGATCATCGCCAGGCTGAACTCCCGCTCGCGCCGCAGGTATTCGGGCAGCCAGAACACGTAGAACCACCACACCGGATCTGCGAGCATCCTCCCCAGCACCAGCCCCCAAACCTGCCTGACTCGCAGCAGATCGCGCCATCGCACGGGCGCGCCGCCAGCTTCGGCGCCCTGTGCCTGCGCCTCCTGAAGCGCATCGAGTTCCGCGCGGTCGACTCCGGGGTGCTCGGACGGCTTTCGGTAAAGAAGGAGCCACGCGATCAGCCAGAGGAAACCAAGCGCTCCGGTGAGCAGAAACGCCCGGCGCCAGCCCCACGTGAGCGCGATCCAGGTGACCAGCGGCGGAGCGATCACCGCGCCGATGGTGGAACCGCTGTTGAAGAAACCGATCGCGAAGGCGCGCTCTTTTGGCGGAAACCATTCCGAGATGGCCTTCACCGCTCCGGGCCAGTTGCCGGCTTCGCCGAGCCCCAACAGCAGCCGGCAGGCGCCGAGAGCGAAGGCGGAATTCGCCGCTGCGTGCAGCATGGCCGCAACCGACCACCACGAGATCGTCAGCGCGAATCCGAGCCGCGTGCCCAGCCGGTCCATGATCCGCCCGGAGCCGGCCTGCATGATCATGTAGGCAAACAGGAAGGCGAACAGGATGCGGGAGTAGTCCGTGTTGCTCATCCGGAACTCGTCGCGCAGAACCGGTGCGAGCACGGACAGCGTCTGGCGGTCCACGTAATTGATGACGGTGGCGAGAAATAGAAGAGCGGCGATCCACCAGCGGAGGCGCGGCATTCAGGCGGCCCGCTCCACGAGTGGATCCGGCGGCCGGACCGCCGCGTGTACAGTAGAGTGGATGACCGGGAGAGAGCGCATTCTGGCCGCCTTCCACGGGGGGAAGGCCGACATTGTACCGTTTTGCCCCAACATTTACTACTGGTTCTACAACCGCTTGGTGACCGGCACGCTGCCCGAGGAGATCGCCTCCGCCCGGCATCCGTTCGACGCACTGCGCGTTCTGGGAGCCGACATCCTGGCGCGATGGGACACGCAAGGGGCGACGCGCGAGGTTTGGTCCGCCGGCGAGTACTCGGACGATTTCGGCGGGTCCCGCGGCCAGGACCAGCCCGCGGTAACGGCGTTCAACGTGTACCCGCCGGGCCGGTCCATCCGCCGGCAGCGGTTCGCCACTCCGCACGGAGTCCTCAGCCAGACTTGGGTGTATACCGCAGAGGCGGGCGCGGATTTCCTGTGCGAGTACTGGTGGAAGGACTGGAGCGAGTACGAGGCCGTCCGGTACATGCTGGAAGCGCGCGACTACCGGTTTGACCGCGAGGAGTTTCGCCACTGGGTGGCGCGCGTCGGCGACGACGGCGTGATGATGGTGCACCTGACGCAGTCGCCGCTCAAGACGTTCCACTGGCTGGCGGGTCCGGAGAACGCCAGCCTGTTCTCGATCGATCACCCGGACGAGATGAAGGAACTGGTGCGCATCCAGGAAGCCAAGGCGCTGGCCCTGCTCGAAACAGTGGTGGACCTCCCCGAGGCTGAGATCTTCATCTCTCTCGACAATCTGGACTCGGCATTTTTCCCGCCATATTTCTACCGGGACTACTGCGAGAGCTTCTTCCGTCGTGCAGCGGACATCGTCCACAGCCGCGGCAAGATTTTCGTGGTGCATGCCTGCGGTCACAACCGGTTGCTTCTGCCGCACGTCGGCAACTCCCGTGTGGATTGCCTGGAGGGACTCACGCCGCCGCCGATGGGAGACGTGGAGCTTTGCGAGGCGCGAACGCTGGCGGGCTGGCCGAATTACACGGTGAACGGCGGTATGGACGCCTCGCGCCTGGACATGGCCACTGACGCCGAAGCCGGCATCCACGCGTACACGCGCGACCTGTTCGCCTCCATGGGCGACAAACGCCGCTTCATCTTCGCGTCAAGCTGCTCGACCCCCGCCCGCACACCCTGGAGCAACCTGAAGCACTTTCGCGACGCTGCGCGGGAGTACGGGGCTGTTGGATAGGATTCGGTCGAGTCGCGCGAATGCTCGGGCTGTCTTTGAAGCTAAGTCCGAGCGCGATGATCGGAGCGTTACAGATTTGCGGTTTTGGCGTAATACGGCC
>DATIFQ010000032.1:0-6558 GCA_035455185.1 Bryobacteraceae bacterium
AGCGTCCCATCCGCGCGTAACAGGGCGGGGACAGAGGCGCCGTCGAGTGGAGCACCGGCGTGCACCCGGCCCGTCCGCAGCGAGAGCGCGGCCAGGGACGTTCCGCCGCCGGTCCGGATGACGAGGGAGAGACGGTCGCCCACCGGCATCGTGAGGGCGAGCACCTCGGCGCCTGCGAGATCGGGTTCCACTTCGAAGGGACTGAATCCGCCGCGGCTCCAGCGCCACCATTCACCCGTTACCGGCAGGAACGCAACCGCGCCGCGGCCATCCGGCGGAATCGCGAACAACGCGGGTCCGGGCGGTGCGGCCTGCTCCGAAATGAGTCCGCCCTCCGCGTCGAACACCTGAATCGATTTCGCGGTCTTCACGAAACCGAGGTCTCCGGAGAAGGACACGGACTCAACCTGTGTCGAGAGTATGTCGCCGGTGATGAAACTACCGGCCACGCCAAGAACCGGGCGCAGATTGCCGCAAGGGTCGCGCACAAGGCCTGCCAGCGGAGGTCCGATGCCGGACTGGCCCGGAACGAGCGCGACACATACGAGAAGGAGGGACACCGCCCGGGTCATTTCGGCCCTCCGATGCTGATGGACGGAGTACCCACGCTCAGGCCCGGAGTGGCCGGCGCGGCGGAGGAGGAATCCGTGCGCCCTTTCGCCACCGCCATTCCGGCGGCCAGCGAGCCCGCGGCGACGCCGGCGACCAGCAGAATCCATTTCCGCCGCGGTCTTGCCGAGGCCGCGCCAGGATGCACGGTGACCATGGAAGTTGTTTGCGCTTCGCCGAGGGACTGCGAGACCATCAGTCCCGCGCGGGCAGCATCCTTCGCCGCGGTCACCCTGATTTCAAAGGAGCCGGGAGAGGTGTTCCAGCGAACGGGCGGCATCGCGGCCGCTCCGTCGGCGCCGGTGCGCACGATGTCGGTGGCCAGTCCGTTTGCAAACAGGCCACCCGGACCGCTCGCCGGCAGCCGGAAGCTGACGAGAGCGCCGTCGACGGCCTCGCCGGTTTCGCCGGTGATTTTCACGACTAACGGAGTCTGTACCCGGGAGCCCGGCTGGTGAACCGCGCGATCTCCGTGGACGACGTGGATTTGCAGCACGGCCGGTTTGACAGAGGATGCCAGCAGGAGCGGCAGGAAGAGACACAATCGCCTGACCATGTTTCCCTCGGCGCCGCAACGGAAACAGGCCGGTTCCGGAGGAATCTATTGCCCGGGCGCCCGCAACAACACCAAGGTGACGTTGTCCGGACCGCCTGCCTGAATTGCAGCGTCGATCAGGTAGTGGGCGCAGGACTCCAAAGATTGCTCCGAATCTAACGCTCCACGGATGGTTTCGTCGTCCACGGCTCCGTGAAGGCCGTCCGTGCAGAGCAGGACGACCTCCCCTGGCGTGATCGGGACCGCGTAAGACTGGGCCTTGAGGGGGGCATTCGCGCCGAGCGCCATGGTCAGGACGTGGCGCAGAGGATGGTTTTTGAGGTCCTCCTCGCTGATGCCGAGGGGGCGGCCGACTTCGGCGACCCAGGTCTGATCGGTGGTGATCATCGTGAGCTGGTGGTCGCGGAAGAGGTAGGCGCGGCTGTCGCCGACGCTGGCGATGAGCAGCTCGTCGCCGACCTCGAGCGCCGCCACCAGAGTGGTGCCCATGCCTTCGAGGTTCGGGTCAGCGGTTGCCGCCGCTCTCACACGCTCGTGGGCTTCTTCGAATGCTTCCAGCAGGAGCCGCGGACTCCGCCGCCCCGAGGCCTTCGCGCATTCGGCAACCGTTTCGACGGCGATCCGGGACGCATGCTCGCCGGCACGCGCCCCGCCCATTCCATCGGCAATCAGATAGAGCCCGAGCTCCGGGACGATCAGGTAGCTATCTTCGTTGTTCTTTCGAACGCTGCCAAGATGGGTGAGGCCAAAGGGTTCCAGCATCGGCTATCCGAATTATATCCGCAGGGACGGGCGGGTGGTAAGGCCGATCTGGCCCGCTCCCTCGGCGTGAAATGCGAAAGTATCCGGTGGATCTGATCGATTGAGTTCTCGGGGGCAGGGCGAGAGTGCACGCGGACGTTAACGGAAGAGATTGAGATTCAAAGGATGCGCGACGCGACCATGGGGCATGACAGGGGGCGCGTCCAGGCTAACGCAAGGTCAGGGGAGCGGCCGTTTGCGGCCGCGCAAGCGAGCGTGAACGCCAGGACCGAGAGGGAGCGGCCCGTTGGTCACTGGGCTACTCAAACACCGCCGTTAGCGGAATAGCAGCGCCTGCTGATGCGCGCGGCTCTCTTAACGTAACCATAAGTCCCGAGTTACGACCGCTCAAAAGTACCAAAGTATCTTTGAGAAGATTTCGTAAGATTTTCGAGTTAGAAATATATATAGGAGTTTCATACCCATTAAACCTATTGACATCCGCGATTGCCCCGAATATTCTTGGGATGCGCCATGTGCTGCGTGAGATTCGTCAGACGGGGATCAGCCGGCTGACGCAGGTGGTAGATTCGATCTCAGGGACGATCACTTTGACGTGGGACGATTTCGACCGGCTGACGCGGGAGGTGACGCCGCAGGGGACGGTCGATTACGTCTACGACGCGGCGGGGCGGCGGGTGACGATGACGGTGGCGGGGCAGCCCATCGTGAACTACTCGTACGACAACGCGGACCGGCTGACCGGGATTACGCAGGGAAGCTCGACGGTGACGTTCGAGTACGACAACGCCGACCGGCGCACGAAGACGACACTGCCGAACGGGGTCAGTATGGAGTACTTCTATGATCACGCCGGGCAACTCACGCGCATCGACTACAAGCAAGGGACTACGCTGATCGGCGACCTGACGTATGAGTACGACGCGGCTGGCAACCGGATCGCGATGGGTGGCAGCTTCGGGCGAACGGGGCTGCCGCAGCCGTTGGCCTCGGCTGTGTATGATGCGGCGAACCGGCTGACCCAGTGGGGCGGAACCACGCTTAGTTACGACGACAACGGCAATCTCACCAGCGACGCGACGAACAGCTACACGTGGAGCGCCCGGAACCAGTTGGCGTCGATGACGGGGGCGAGTTTCCAGTACGATGCGTTCGGGCGGCGGAAGAGCAAGACGATCGGCGGTGCGAGCACGCAGTTCCTGTATGACGGAGTGAACGTTGTCCAGGAACTTTCGGGGACGACGGCCAACCTGCTGACGGGGCTGGGCGTCGATGAAATGTTCACCCGCACGGACTCGGCTGGCGCCGGGCATTACCTGACGGATGGGTTGGGCTCGACTTTGGCGCTGACGGACCCGACCGGTGCCGTGCAGACCCGGTACACTTATGAACCCTACGGCAAGGTGAGCGTGAGCGGGACATCCAGTGCCAACCCGTTCCAGTACACGGGCCGCGAGAATGACGGCACGGGACTGTACTATTACCGGGCGCGGTACTATCATCCCGTGTTGCAACGGTTCATCAGCGAGGATCCAATAGAATTCGAGGCTGGAGACCCGAACTTTTATGGTTATGTCTTCAACGACCCGATAGGCGCATACGATCCGGATGGATTGTCGATTGCCGGGAAGATCTTCAAACAAACAGTCAAGGGTGCTTGGCGCCTCATTCGTAACAAGACCGCTCAGCAGCAACTGGCCAAGAAATGTGACCTGAACTACGCCACGCCCAGTGGTGGGAGGAGAGGACTGAGGGCGATGAAGAAGCTCAGCCCTGGAGAAACCGTGAAGGGGCACACGAAAGATGTCACGGCTCGCGAATACGGTCCTCACGTTCAGACCTCACCGAATCCCAAGCGAAATCATCTGTTCTTCGGACGAGAACTCTATTCGATAACAGGTCCACTGACTTTGTCCTATTATGCCGAAGGTCGAGGATGGTGGACGGAGACGGCTTCAGCGTTGGCTGACCTGTTCAATCCCCTTAGCATCCCAAACGATATAGTCGAAGTCGCGGACGAACTGAATGGAATTGCACATGAGGTTCTCCCGTTCTCTGGGAGGAAGTAAGAGTTCCATATGTTGCTCTTTCGGGAGCGTTACCCAGGGCTGGATCTCAACACGGTTCGATACGTTGATGAGCCTGCTCCGGTCTACAGCTCAGATTCGTTTGATCTGCAATTTCGGAAAAGACTCGGCGAGGAGCTTGGCCTTCTGGAACCAGTACGATGCTGGACGATTGCTTTTTTCCGGATTGTCAGATCCATAAACTGCGTCTGTTGCCGTTTGGGACTCCCCGTCGTGCGCACAATGACCCTTGAGCAGTGCGTGGAGCACGTTCAAGACCACCTGACCAAACTGCACCGTGAAGTCCAGAGCGATGAACCGGGCGGCTGGAAGTCTGAATTCCAGATCTGTTCTTTCATAGAACCAAAAGTCGGACTGAGTATCATCTTCCGCTTCAAGTCTGCACACAATATGGAGACAAGTTGGCTCGTGCTCGGTGAGAAAGTCATCTTGAAGCGGCGTGGCGGAAAGTACAACGTATTCGAATTGAGAGAAGAGGAGGATAACAACGCATAGTGATTCGCCGTCTCTTGAGGGTGCTTCGCGCTGCCGTCAAACCTCCTCAGGGCGAGGTGAAGGGATACCGCCCCGGAATGACACCTGCGGCAACGTGGCTTCCATCATGCGGCTGGCGGGGACACAGGAGGCGTTGACCACGACGCTGACATATCAGCCGCCGGGAGCGACCTGCGCTTCCACGTTCAACTAGGTGACCAGCATTACCGAACCGATGGGCCACACGACAACCTTCGGCTACGACCACAACGGCAAACCGACAAGCGACGGGGTCAATGTGTACGGTGACGCCGACCAACTGATTCGAATCGACTACAAGCAAGCGAACACTGCTCGGCGACTTGACGTATCAGTACGACCCCGCCGGCAAACGGGTCGCCATGGGCGGCGCCTTTGCCCGGACAGGCTTGCCACAGCCTTTAACGAGCGCTGTCTACGACACGGCGAACCGGCTCACGCAGTGGGGCGCAACGACGCTGACCTACGACGAGTTGTGGTTGTGCAAACTAGGATCAACGTCATCCAGGTTTTGTTGTTATTCTTGGCGCTGTTTCTGGCCATGTACTTGGGGCAATATTCTGCGAAGTACATCGGTTGGCTGGCTTGGGCTCCCGCTGTTGTTCTCGGTCTCATTCTCGCCATCGTGGGGGTCTTCTGTGCAGTGATGAACGTTCTAGAAACTCACCGTTGGCGCGACGAGAGAACGAAGCAAGAGAAGTCCGGGGAGCATCGTGAGTAAGAAGCCTGTGTGCTCGCCTTCCTGCTTGATTACTCGTGTTCGTAAAAGCATTACAAAGCATGCCCTGTGCCTGACTATTATGACCCGTCAGAAGAATTCATGGGTGAACCCGAGCTGGGGTAGGTTGCCGGCATCGTGTACCTAACCAACCAGTATGACGCCAACGGTCGAGTCAGCCGGCAGACGCTGGTGGACACCGGCGTCTGGCTTTACAGCTACACGCTCGACGCCCAGGGCAAGGTGAAATCCTCCGAGGTGACCGATCCGCGGGGGTTGGTGATCAAGAAGGCCTTCAACACCGACGGTTATGTGCTGACGGATACCTTCATCTCGGGCCACGACCAGCTCAAGCTGACCTTCGACCGCCAGGCGGGCACGAACCTGATCACGCGGGTGACCGATGCGCTGAGCCGGAAGACCGACTACGGCCACGACGCGTGCGGCAATGTCACCTCGGTGACCCGCATGGCCGGCACCTCGCAGGCGGCGACCACGAGCTACACGTATCAAACCGCCTCGGACTGCCTGGCGACGTACAACCGGCTGACGGGCGTCACCGACCCGCTGAACCACACCACCGGCATCGGCTATGACGCAGCCGGCAATCTGACGAGCATCCAGGGGCCGATCCCGAGCATCCCGGCCACGACGTTCGGGTACAACACCGCCGGCCAGGTGACCTCGGTGACGAACCCGCTGAGCAAGACCTGGCAGTTCGGCTACGAGTACGGCGACCTGAACACGGTGACCGACCCGCTGCAACGAACGACCACGCGGGTGACGGATTACGCCGGCCGGCTGGGGATGATGGAGAATGCGCTGGGGCAGCGGACGCATCTTGAGTACGATGTGTTGAACCGTCTGCGGAAGATCACCGATCCGCTGACGGGCAAGACGGAATTCACTTACGATCCCAACGGCAACCTGCTCAGCGTGAAAGACGCCAGGAGCGGGACCACGGGTTACGCTTACGACGACAACGGGAACCTGACCGGCGACGGCGTGAACACTTACACGTGGGACGCGCGCGACCGGCTGGTGTCGATGACCGGGGCCAACTTTCAGTACGACCCGTTCGGGCGCCGGATCGGCAAGACCACCGGCGGCACCACCACGCAGTTTCTCTACGACGGCGTCAATCCTCTCCAGGAGATCGCTGGGACTACGACCGGCCTGCTGACCGGCCTCGGCATTGACCAGGTTCTCACGCGCACGGATTCTTCCGGCACTCGTCACCTTCTGACGGACGCCCTGGGCTCGACCGTGGCGCTCGTTGATCCAAGCGGCCTCGTACAGACTCAATACACCTA
>DATIFQ010000033.1:0-15736 GCA_035455185.1 Bryobacteraceae bacterium
GCCGGGAGTCGTCCAACGCAAAGTCGTTTTCCGTGGCGGCGTGGATCACGTAGGCGTACTCGCCTTCCGGAAAGGAAAACGAGGCGATCTCGCCAGAGTGCAGCCGGACCGACGGATGCCCGGCCAGGTGCGGCGCCTTCTTGCGGAAGGCCTCCGGATTCCGTGTCAACACGGTAGCCGAGGCGCCAAGGCCGAGTTTGTCGTTCGCCCAAGTGAAAGACTCGAGCAGCCAGCAGCCGAAGAACCCGGTGCCTCCGGTGATGAAGATCCGCTGGCCACGCAGCTCATCCCAGAGTCCTTGTGTGTGGACGAGGACGTGATCGAGATCTTCGGCTAACGGGTTCATCGGAGCGCGTTCTCCATCGCCACTGGGACACGGTGAAACGTCTCCAGCATGTAGTTCACCATCTCCGCGCTAATCCCTGGGTAGACGCCTACCCAGAAGAGGTGGTTCATGACGAAATCGGAGTTGCGGAGGTCGCCGGCGACGCGGTGCGGGATGTCGCGGTAGGCCGGCTGGCGAAGCAGGTTGCCGCCAAACAGCAGCCGCGTGGCGATCTTGCGTTCCTCGAGATAACGGACCACATCGGCCCGCGAAAACGGCGCTTCCGGACGCACCGCTACCGGGAAGCCAAACCAGCTCGGATTCGAGCCCGGCGTCGCCCGCGGCAGCACGAAGAATTCCTCCAGATCCCGCAGCCCTTCACAGAGCGCACGGAAATTGCGCCGGCGCGCCTCGATAAAGCCGGCCAGCTTGCGCAACTGCGCCAGGCCGACGGCCGCCTGCATATCGGTCGCTTTCAAGTTGTAGCCGACGTGGGAAAAGACGTACTTGTGGTCGTAGCCGTGGGGCAGATCGCCGAACTGCCAGTCGAAACGCTTGCCGCAGGTGTTGGCCTTGCCCGGCTCGCACCAGCAGTCGCGGCCCCAGTCGCGGAACGAGGCGGCGAGCGTCTGAAGCAGAGGCTGGTCCGTAACCACGCAGCCACCTTCGCCCATCGTGATGTGGTGGGCAGGGTAGAAGCTGAACGTCGCCAGATCGCCGAACGAGCCGACCCGACGGCCTTCGTATTCCGCGCCGAGAGCGTCGCAACAATCCTCGAGGAACCACAGGCCGTGCCGGCGCGCGAAGGCGGTCACCGCGGATACATCGAAGGGATTCCCGAGCGTGTGCGCGATCATGACCGCGCGCGTCTTCTCGGAGAGCGCGTCATCCAGGCGGCTCACGTCGATGTTGTACGTGGGAACGGTGATGTCCACGAAAACCGGGACGAGGCGATTCTGGACGATGGGGTTGACCGTGGTTGGAAAACCGGCCGCGATCGTAATCACTTCGTCGCCGGGCGTGAGCCGGCGGTCGCCAAGTTTAGGCGAGGTCAAAGCGGACAGCGCCACCAGGTTCGCCGAGGAACCGGAGTTGACGATCAGGGCGTCGCGGACACCGCAGTAGCGGGCGAACTGCTTCTCGAATTCGGCGGCGAAGCGGCCGGCGGTAAGCCAGAAGTCAAGCGCGGAATCGACAAGCGACTGCATGTCGCCGGCGTCGAACACTCTGCCGGAGACGGGCACGGGAGAGACTCCTGGAATGAACTCCCCTCCAGCGTGGGCGGCCTCGTGATACTCGGCGACCAGGCCCAGAATACGGTCTCGCAACTGCCGGGCGCGCTCGCTCACGACGAAAGAAACTCCCTGTACCAATGGATTGTGCGCTCCAGACCCTGATCGAGAGTAAAGAGCGGCGCCCAGTTCAACAGACGGCGGGCGCGTTCCGCGCAGAGGTACTGCCGGCGGATCTCGTTCGAGGCCTCGTTGCGGACATCCGGAACGAGGGCCGAACCCATCCGGGTGAGGATCCGCTCGACGAGTTCGAGCACGGTCACCTGCGCCTCGTTGGAGAAGTTGAACGCCGAGCCCGCGAACTCGGGGCTGCCGCGGAGCTTCTCGGCAAGGAGCATGTAGGCGGCGGCGCCGTCCTCAACATAGAAATAATCGCGGACGAACTGGCCGTCGGAACGGATGACGGGACGTTCGCCGCGCAGCACGGACCGGATCGCGCCGGGCACGATGCGGTTCCAGTTCAGGTCGCCACCACCGTAGAAATTGCCGCAACGGGTGATCGCAACCGGCAGGCCGTAGGTGGCCGCGTAGGTCTGGGCAATCAGGTCGGCGCAGGACTTGCTGGCGTCGTAGGGGTGGCGTCCCTGGAGGGGACAGTCTTCGGTATAAGGAAGCTGCTTCTGTTCGCCGTAGGCCTTGTCGGAAGAAGCGACGATGATGGCGTGGACTTTCGGCGAGCGGCGGCAGGCTTCGAGCACGTTCCAGGTCCCCTGGATGTTGCTCTCGAACGTGGAAATGGGGTTGCCGTTGGCGATGCCGACGATGGTTTGGGCCGCGAGGTGAAAGACGGAGTCGATTTCGTACTCGGCGAGCGTGCGCTCGAGAACCTCGCGGTCGCGGAGATCGCCGCGGACGATCTTGACACGGTCGATGAGGCGGGCGCACACGAGCTCGCTCTGGGGGACCCAGTCGCGCACGAGGCAAACGATGTCGGCGCCCTGTTCGAGGAGCCGGCGGACGAGCCAGCCGCCGAGGAGTCCGGTGGCGCCGGTGACGAACACAGGACGGTCGCGCCAGAATGTGCCGTTCAGGACCATAGTCTCCAGGGGGCTCGGCCGGTGGACCACAGGTCGTTCAAGTATTGATACTCGCGATAGGTGTCCATTGCATAGAAGAAGCCGTGATGGCGGAAAGCCTTGAGCTGGCCGTCGGCGGCGAGGTTTTCGAGCGGCTCGCGCTCGAGGATGCAGTCGTCGCCGCTGAGGTAGTCGAAGATGCCGGGTTCGAAGACAAAGAAGCCGGCGCTGATCCAGCCGTCGGAGCGAGGCTTTTCACTGAACTGCTTGACCGAACCCTCCTCATCCAGGGCGACGCTGCCGAAGCGAGAGACCGGGCGGACGGTAGTGACGGTGGCCAACCGGCCGTGGCTCTTGTGGAAGTCGATCAGGCGGCCGATGTCCAGGTCGGCCAGACCATCCCCGTATGTGACCAGAAACGTGCCCCCATCCAGGTACTTCTGGACCCGCCGGATGCGCCCTCCGGTCATGGAATCGAGGCCGGTGTCGGCTAAGGTCACCCGGAAGTCCTGCTCGGTATGCACGCCGTTGTAATGGATCTGGGACCGTTGGCCGAGGCAGATGGTGAAGTCATTGTTCATCGCCTCGTAGTTGAGAAAGTACTCCTTAATCATGTTGCCGCGGTAGCCGAGGCAGAGGACGAAGTCACGGAAGCCATGGTGGGCGTACATCTTCATGATGTGCCAGAGGATGGGGCGGCCGCCGATTTCGACCATGGGCTTCGGGCGGAATTCCGTCTCCTCCCGGAGCCGGGTGCCGAGACCTCCGCAAAGCATGACCACTTTCATAAGGCGGCGTCCTGCCTGTGCAATCAGGTGCTTTCCCCCCGGAGCCGGGTACGCGTCCCGGGCGACGGTTTACGACTCACGGCTGTTAACCATCCGTACTAACCTTCCACGAATCTACCATTTGTTTCCAATGCGGTAAATACTGGATTGAGATAACGGGGAGCGATCTACTTTCGATAACAGCGGCATGCGCGGGACCCCGCGGTTCCCATCATTTAGAAAGATCTTGACCTGAGGGGCACGAATGCGCTATCCTGGGCGAAGAAAAGGCGAAATAGGAGCTGTTATGACGTCCACCTCCCCCCGTTTTGGACCGTCGGGCTGGGAATTCCCACAGTGGCTGGGTGTGGTGTATCCGAAACATCTGCCGCGAGGGTTCCACCCGCTGGCGTTTCTGGCACAACACTTTGACGCGGTGGAGATCCGGAGCACGTTCCTCCGGGTGCCGCGGCCCGAGATCGCACGCCTGTGGCTGGAGAAGGTGAGCCAGAACCGGAATTTCGCGTTCTCCGCGGTGCTGCACCGCCGGTTCACGCACGAGCGAGCCCTCGATCCGGCCGAGGCGGCGGTCTTCAAGGAAGGGCTGAGGCCCCTGTTGCGGGCCGGGCGGCTCGGCTGCCTGGTGATGCAGTTCCCGTGGGCGTTCCGCTTTACGGCCGAGAACCGGGAGTACCTGATCGAGCTTCGCCGCGCGTTCCACGAGTTCCCGCTGGTGGTGGAGATGCGGCACAACAGTTGGCTGGCGGACGAGGCGCTCGGCACTCTGATCGACTACCGGCTGGGCTTCGTGAATATCGATCAGCCCGAGTACGCACGGGCGATGCCGCCGACGTCAATGGTGACGTCTTCGGTGGCGTACGTCCGGCTTCACGGGCGCGATCCGAAATACTGGGACCGGGAGTTCGGAAGGACGGTCTCCGCTGCCGGCCAGCCGCCGGCCGGCGGCGACTACCTGTACAGCACTGGCGAACTCGACGAGTGGAAGAAGCGGATTGAACACGTCTCAAAATACGCGGCCAAAACGTTCGTCGTGACGGCCAATGATGGCGGCGGCAAGTCCGTGGTCAACGCGATGCAATTGGCCAGGGTGTTCGCGAGCAACGCCGGCCGAATCGAAATGCCCCACACGGCGGTCGCATGATCCGCCGGCACGGGCGGTCCGTTGACCCTTTGTTATACTTGTCTGAACCTCAGGAGGAACAAGATGACGCAGAAAGTAATTGAGATTGTCGGAGTTTCGCCGGTGAGTTTTGCCAAGGCGGCGGAGAACGCCGTGCAGGAGGCCGCGAAGACGGTCCGCAACATCAAGTGGGCACACGTCGAATCCCTGGACATGGCTCTGGACGGCGGCAAAGTCCTCCAGTATAGGGCCACCACTAAGATCTACTTCGACGTCGAACGGTAGGAGAAAACGGGCGAACGGCCCCGCCTGCTACTGAAGATAGCCCAGGCTTTTCAGAACCTCAAGGTCCCTCGAGGTGAGGCTGTCCTCGCCTTCGCGGAATTCAGTCGCGGAAAACCACCAGCGAAGGGAGGCGGTTTCCTTCCCATATTCCGAGTTGCCCGGATCCAACTGGATTGGGCGGGTTTCGTACCGGTCAGCTGAAACGTCGTAGATCTCGAGCGAATCGTCTCCGGGCGACCAGACCGTCTTGTCGTCACCTTTGAGGCGGCCGAATCGCAACGGCAGTTCCCCGTCGTGCACCCACAGCCAGGAGAGCCAGGAAGGCGCGAAACCTTTTTTCCCCGCGAAAGTGACGTAGTACTGCGTCCGCTCCGGCAAGCGACCGCCGTCACGGAAAGCCGCGACGAAACTGTGACCGGAGTGAAGGACAGGAGGCCGCTTGTACCGCGGGAGCTTCTCCACGGTGAGATCGAGGATCGTCGGGCCTATATCCAGAATCGAGACCGGCGAGGAGATCACCCTGCCTGCCGGGACTGCGCCGGGGAGCCGTACAACGAGCGGGATGCGGATGATGTTCTCGAACAGGTGCCGCCCGTGCCCGACGTAGTCGTGTTCACCCAGACTTTCACCGTGGTCGGCGGTGAGGACCACCAGGGTGGACTCACGCAGTTTCAGCTCGTCCAGGGCGGAGAGCAGAACGCCAATGTGGTGGTCGGTATAAGCAATTTCCGAGTCGTAGCCGCGGACGCGCTCCTCGAACGCGGCGTTTGTCCAAGGGAGCGGCGCCGGTGTGGGATCCCCGTTGGCCTTCCGTTGTCGGAATGCCTCACGAAAAACGTAAGGTTCATGCGGATCAAAGTAGTGAATCCACAGGAAAAAGGGCCGTTTCTTTCCGGCACGGCCACGCAGCCATCGGAGGGCGCGTGGGGTTACGTCTTCGGCATACCGGCTGGAGTTGAAGAGCTGGTAGGTGCGCGGCAGTTCTTCGTCGTAGTAATGAAACCAGCGGTCCAGGTGGGTGAGGCGCTTCGTCAGCGGCCAGCCACTGATAAAGGCGGCGTTGCGGTAGCCGTGCTTTCGCAGAATCCGGGGGAACGAGACAGGCACCGCGCCTTTCGCGAGACTGACTCCATTCCTGCGCGCGCCGTGCTCTTGGGGGTACTTGCTGGTGAATAGCGAGAAATGCGCCGGGCCGGTTAACGGGACAACCGTATAGGCCTTATCGAAACGCGTTCCTTCGTTCGCAAGACGGTCGATATTCGGGCTGGTGTTGAATTGGTAGCCGTAGCAGGTGAGGTGGTCGGCCCGAAGAGTGTCGACGGTAATCAGCAGGACGCTCGGAAGGCTGGGATTCGCTCCTTCGGCGGCTTGCGCCGAGAGCGCACACGCAAAAACCAAAATTGCGACGCCCCAGTTCAACCTGAAAGCATTTTAATCCCATTCTTTGGCACTGTCCATCCCGTCAACGGGGTAGTCACGAGGCCTCTCAAACGGGCCGCGCCCGAAGGATACGCAAGAGGGACCGCCATCGCGGGGGCGGCAACGGACCAGGTTCGATGACTGCCCCGGAATCAAACGTCTCTTCCGCCAGACGCGCAGCCATCTTGGGGTATTGGGCCGCAACATTGACTGACTCAGCAGGATCAAGGAAGAGGTTGTACAACTCTGGAGGCCTGCAGGACACCACTGGTCCACGGGCACCGCCCGGACCGAGTTCGAATTTTCGGAAATGGATCTTCCAAGGGCCCGAGCGAAAGGCAAAGAGATGCCTGCCGCTGTAGTAGAAGAACCCGAGGTTGGGAGAACCCGCGCTACCGGCCAGCCATGGAAGGATGTTCCGGCCATCGACTTGCCGGTCGCTGGGGACATCGCCGCCGGCAAGTTCAATGAGTGTTGTGTAAAGGTCCATGAGCGAGGAGATTCCGTCCCGGACGACACCGGGAGGAATCACGCCCGGCCATCGGAAGATTGCGGGCACGCGGATCCCTCCCTCCCAGGTTGTTCCTTTCCCGCCACGCAAGATGCCGGCGCTTCCACCCGCCGACAAGTCCGGGCCGTTGTCGCTGGCGAAGATCACAAGCGTGTCGTTGTCCAATCCGTCGGCGGCGAGAGCATCGAGGATCTCACCCACGCTCCAGTCGATCTCTTCCACAGCGTCGCCGTAGCGGCCGGCGGTGGATTTGCCGCGGAAGTTCACGGATGCGGACAGGGGCGTGTGTGGGAGCGAATAGGGCAGGTATAGGAAAAAAGGATTGTCCCGGCTGCGCTTGATGAAGTGGAGTGCCTCCCTGGTGTACAACTGGGTGAGCTCGCGGAAACGAAGCGGCAAGTCCAGAGCTCGGCCGTCGCTGTACAAGCGGAGTGGAGGCCACTGGAACACGGGAAGCCTCATATCGTGGCTGTAGAGGAGGCCGAAGGAGTAGTCGAAGCCGTGCCGATTCGGACGGAACGGGGGCAGGTCACCGAGGTGCCACTTCCCGATGCAGGCGGTGGAGTAGCCCTGATCCTTGAGGCGCTCCGCGAGGGTCACCTCTGAATCGGGCAACCCGAACCTCTCGTGCGGCATCAGCACTCGAACGAGTCCGGAACGGAGCGGATAACGTCCCGTGAGGAGCGATGAGCGGGCCGGGGTACAAGTGGGCGCCGCGTAGAATTCGGTGAGCCGGGCGCCTTCGGCAGCCATTCGATCGAGGTTGGGCGTCCTCATTCGACGGTTGCCGTAACAGCCTAAGTCGCCGTAGCCGAGGTCGTCAGCGAGCAGAATGATCAGGTTCGGACGCCGTAGGGCGAGTTGCGCACCCCGCCAATCGAGTGCACTCCCCAGCCCGCTGGCAGACAGAAGACTGCAAAATGAGCGTCTGCTCAACACTACTTCCTTTTGTACAATGACCGGAACCACGGAACAACCCGGATGAGTCGCATCGCCCCGGGATCGGCTATGCTTTCAAGTTTGGGCGTTTGAAGCCCAACTGGATCGGGAGGGAGCAGCGGCATGCGGTATCTGGTTGTCGGGGCGCACCCCGACGATTGCGAGTACCGGTTCGGCGGGACGACGGTCAAACTCGCGGCGCAGGGGCATGCGGTGAAGTTTCTGTCGGTGACCAACGGGGATGCCGGCCACCACGTCCAGGGCGGCGTCACGCTGGTCGCGCGGCGCGAGGCCGAAGCGCAAGAGGGAGCGCGGCGGGCCGGGGCGGCGGCGTGCGAGTCGCTGGACAACCACGACGGCGAATACATGCCAACGCTCCAGAACCGCTGCGAGATCATCAGGCAGATCCGCGAGTGGAAGGCGGACGTCGTGATCACGCACCGTCCTAACGACTACCACCCCGACCACCGGTACACGAGCATGCTGGTGCAAGACGCCGCGTTCATGGTGATGGTGCCGAACATATGCCCGGCGACCCCCGCGCTTCGGCACAATCCGGTCTTCCTGTACATGGAAGACGATTTCCGGAAGCCGGCGCCGTTTTCGCCCGACATCGTGGTGGACATCACCGACGTGTGGGACCAAAAGGTGAGTTCCATCGGCGCGCATGTCTCTCAGTTTTACGAGTGGCTGCCGTGGCTCGACGGCGATCTCGATAAGGTTCCCACGGACGCCTCGGAACGAAAGAAGTGGCTGGACCAATGGCTCCGGAAACTGCTGAAGAACGACTTCCGCGAGGCGGTGGAGCGGCGCTACGGTAAGGAGCAGGCCGGCCGGGTGAGGCTTGTCGAGGCGTTCGAGATTTGCGAATACGGCCGCCAGCCTTCTCCGGAAGAACGGGACAAACTACTCCCGCGGTAAGGCGGGATGACGCGGGACCGCCGTCCGCGGTATCATCCGACTTCAACGGGGGTACTGGATAACCCGCGGCACAGCCAAGGCCGTGCCGCGCTAAAGCACCCGGCTAAGAGGCGGTCATGCGAACGACACTACCGGTGGTTGCTGTATTTGCGTCTGTTTTCCTCCCAAGTCCCAATAAGGCGGGTGATTTGCGGAGCGCCTGCTCCGACGCACCGAAGCATCAAACCGAGGTGGTCACCTCGGGCAAACATACGTACACGGTAACGATGGGCGGGACTATCGACGGCGAGATGACGCGCGACCCGATCGGCTACTGGGCCTACGACCAGTACTGGGAACCGAATCTTTTCGTGCGGATCGAAAACATCGGCGACGAAACGGCCGTCAACCCGTGGCTCCTGCGTAAGGGTAGGCCGGATACGCGAACGGTTCAGGGCATCGTCGGTCACGTGTTGGAACCATCGATGAGCGAGGCCGAGAGAGCTCGCCGTCTGTGGGAGTTCGAGATCAAGAACCGGTTTCACGCGACCACCGAGGACCACGAGGTGGACGACGTCATCAAGCGCTTCAACTGTTACGGGTACACGCTCTGCGGGAACGAGAGCAAGATCATGAGCGACCTGTGGCGTGGCGCGGGGTTGAAGACGCGCCGCGGCTTCCCGAACGGGCACAGCACGGCCGAAGTCTACTATGACGATGCGTGGCACCTGCTCGATTCCGACGAAAGTATCATCTGCCTGCTGCGGGACAACAAGACGATCGCCTCCGAAGAGCAGATCGTGCGCGACCACGACCTGATGAAGCGCACGCACTCCTACGGGCCGCTACACGACGACAACCCGCTGGGGGATGAGACGTCGGCCGCGCTGCACTACTACGAAGGCGAGCGCAGCGGTGAACAGCCGAGCTTCACCCGGCACACGATGAACTTCTCGCTGCGTCCCGGCGAGGCGATCACGTGGGCCTGGAACCCGGGAAATCGTTTCCACGGCAAGGAATTCGAAGGCAAGCTGGCGAACTTCTGGAACAAGCGCTGGCGCCTGATCGCCAACGTGATGAACGGGGAGCTGAGTTACACGGCTGATCTGACGCGGAAGTCCACGCTGGCGCATCTGGCGAGCGACGGAATGGAACTGCGCGAGAGTGGACCGTTCGGCAGGGCTCTGTACGTGGCGGGCAAGTCAGGATCGGTGGTTGTACCGGTAAAGAGCGCGTATCCGATTATTGGTGGCCGTCTGGAGGTTGACTTCGGGCGGAAAGACATTCGTGACGAGGCGGTGAAGACTGAGATCAGCTTTGACGGCGGCAAAACATGGAAAGAAGTGTGGACCAGCGCGGGCAGCGATTACGTACGCATGTACATCGACCTCGATGAGTTCTTTCCGGCGGCGGACCCAGCCCGGTACGAGTACCTGCTGCGCATCGCGGCGACAAGCAAACTCGAGCAGCCGGCGGTCTGTCTCAAGGGAGTGTCCCTGCGTTCGAAGTTGCAGATGGCGAGGCTGGCGATGCCGGGCGTGAGTCTGGGAGACAACGCCTTCACGTACGTCGATGAGAGCGGGCCCGGGCGAAAGGTACGGATCACGCACGCCTGGAACGAGTGCAACTCCGCGGCGGCGCCTCAGGCTCCAGCGGGCGCGGAGTATCCACCGGACGGAGGCAAGGCAGAGGGCACCGCGATCACGTTTCGTTGGCAGCCTCCTTCGGGCGGTACGGAACCGGCGGACTACGAGTTTCAATTGAGCGAATACGCGGACATACGGTGGGTCGTGTCGCCGAACTTTCACAAGCTGATCAGCCGGACGGCCGGCCGCGGCACCGCGTCCTTCAAGCTGCCGTACAAGGGGCTTCTGAATCCGGGCGAAACGTATTACTGGCGGGTGCGCGCCCGGGGCGACGACGGGGTTTGGGGGCCGTGGTCCAAGGTATTCTCGTTCTCGGCGGACGCGCCGGCAGTGCCGGTGAAAGTGGAGACGCGTTTCGACCGTGGTCCCCGCACGGCCACGCTGAATTGGGAGCCGGGTAGCGGCGGGACCGTACCGATTCGGTACCGGATTTACGGAAGTGCGGAGCGAGGTTTCACCGCGAACGACAGCGCCTACAAGTATCACGCCGGAGTAGACGGTGTACTCGACAGTCCTCCGAACCTGTTGCTTGAGACGAAGGGTCCGGTGAAGTCGGTAGCGCTACCGGCCGAATTGTGGCGGCCGTACTATCGCGTGGTGGCGGTCGACGCCTCCGGCCATGAGAGCGGGGCGTCGGATAAGGCGGAGCTTACACACCCGCTGATCCGAACGCGCGCCCTCACCGAAGCCCGCGCCGGCGCGTACTACGAAGCTCAAGTGGATCTTTCCGCATCCGCCGGCCACCTCACGTCGGCGAACTTGAACGGCAAACCGTACCACATGAAGTTCCGCGACGGCGACGAACCATCATTTGAACTGTCGGGCGCGCCGGAGGGACTCAATATCGACCGAAGGAGCGGCCTGATCGCGGGCTATCTGCCCGCCAAGACTGCCGGCTCATACACACTGTCCGTCACGGTGACGGACGGTCGCAGCAAGCAAGAGGACGCGGTGACGTTCTTCTTGCGGGTTCGAGGTGAGGAACCCGTTCGCCGTTCCGCGAGGTGAAACTGCCATGACAAAACTCGTCCGGTATTCGACATTCCTGATCCTACTTCCCGCTCTTGCGCAGCAACCCCTCGAACTGCCGCAGCCGCAAACGGACGGAGGCCGGCCGCTAATGCAGGTTCTAAAAGACCGGAAGACGTCCCGGGAGTTCAGCGGCGAAAGTCTGCCGCCGCAGGTGCTATCCAACCTTCTGTGGGCGGCGTTCGGCATCAACCGCCCGGCGGATGGTCGGAGGACGGCGCCGTCCGCGCACAACTGGCAGGAGGTCGACATTTACGTCGCAACGGCAGGCGGAGCCTACCTGTTTGAGCCGAAGACGCACTCGCTCAAACCCGTCATTGCAGACGACATCCGGAAGAGCACGGGTACACAGGCGTTTGTGGCCGACGCCCCGGTCAATCTGGTGTACGTTGCGGACTACACTAGGATGGTTGACGCGAGCGAATCGGACAAAATATCGTACTCTGCCGCGGATACGGGGTTCATCGCCCAGAATGTGTATCTGTTTTGCGCTTCGGAGGGACTGGCCACGGTAGTCCGCGGCGGCGTAGACCAGTCGTTGCCGAAGCTTCTAAAGCTGCGGCCGGATCAGCACATCACTCTGGCGCAGACGGTGGGGTATCCGAAGAAGTAGGGTCCGAGCGCAACTACCAGAGGTGAAAATAGCCGTCCCGCCGGGTGACTTCGACCGGGGTGTCGAAGAGGCGGGACAGCAGTCCCGCGGTCAGGACGCTCTCCTTGGAATCGTCGGCGAACACTTTGCCGTGCTTGATCAGGACGACACGGCCGATCTCCGGGATGATGTCGCCGAGGTGGTGCGTCACCATGACGATGCTCGTGCCGCCGGCAGCCAGATTGCGCAGAGCGCCGCTCAATTCGTGGCGCGCACGGACGTCGAGGCTGTTGCTGGGTTCGTCGAGCACGAGAGCCTTCGGGCCGTGGACCAGCGCCCTGCCGATCAGCGTTCGTTGCACTTCACCGGCGGACATTTCATGGATGCTGCGGCCGGCGAGGTGAGCAACCTCCAGAAGGTGGAGCAGCTCCCGGGCCTTGTGTTCCATCAACGTCGTGACGTGATGATTCGGCCAGACGCCGACGCTGCTGAAGAAGCCGGAGAGTACCATCTCGAGTCCCGTGATGTCCCAAGTGCAGGATTCCAGCAGGTCGGTCGAAACGATCCCCAGGAGCGCGCGAAGGTCGAAGATGTTCCAAACCTCCTCGCCGAGGATGCGGACATAGGAGTCGGGCGCCGGCAGCGGATAACACTCGCGGGTAATGGTCTTGATCAAAGACGACTTGCCCGAGCCGTTCGGCCCGAGCACCGCAACATGCTCGCCGAGAGAGATGGAAAGAGAAAAGCCGTCGAGTGCGGGGCGCAGACCGCGCCGAACGGTGATGTTGCGGAACTCGATCAGCGGCGGCGAAGGCTGCATGCAGTTATCGCGACGTCTCCGCGGAGAAGCGGTAGACCGTGGTTGTATGGTACTCGGCTCCCGGCTTGAGGACAGTCGAGGGAAACGCCGGCTGGTTCGGAGAGTCCGGGAAATGCTGGGTCTCGAGGCAGAAACCGTAGCGGAGGTTGTACACTCTGCCACCTTTGCCGTGAATCGTACCGTCGAGAAAGTTGCCGGTGTAAAACTGCACGCCGGGCTCGGTGGTCAGCACTTCGAGAATACGCCCTGATTTGGGCTCCGTCACCCTCGCCGCAAGTGAGAGCGTCCCGGCTTGGCCGTCGAGCACGAAATTGTGGTCGTAGCCCTTTCCGCGTACGAGTTGTTCGTCTTTGCCGTCGATCCGCGCGCCGATCGCGGTGGGTGTGCGGAAGTCGAAGGGCGTTCCCTCGACCGAGCGCAGTTCGCCCGTGGGAATCAGGCCGGCATCCACCGGTGTGAACCGGGCGGCGTTGATCATCATGACATGGCTCAGAATGTCACCCTCGCCCTGTCCCGCAAGATTGAAGTAGGAGTGATTCGTCAGGTTGAGGACCGTGTCCTTGTCGGTGGTGGCGCGGTAGTCGATTCGCAGCTCGTTGCGGTCGTTCAGCGAGTAAGTCACGGTGGCCGACAGGTTGCCGGGATAACCCTCCTCCCCGTCCTTGCTGAGGTACCTCATCTCGACGGCGGGAGCCCCGTCCACGGTTGTTTCCTTCGCTGTCCAGACGGCCTTGTCGAATCCCTTGATGCCGCCGTGCAGGGCGTTTTCACCGTTGTTTCGCGCGAGTCTGTACTCGACTCCGTTCAGAGTGAATCTGCCTTTGGCGATGCGGTTGCCGTAGCGCCCGACAATGGCGCCGAAATAGGGATGCTCAGCGAGGTAGCCGCCGAGGGAATCGAAGCCGAGGACGATGTCGTCGAGTTTGTCTACGCGGTCCGGCGCCTTGAGAGAAACGACGATACCGCCGTAGCTCGTGATCCTGACCTCGACGTCGGCCTTGTTCCGTAGCGTGTAGATGTCTACGGCTTGGCCGTCGGCCGTCTTCCCGAACAATTCTTTCGTCAATTTGGCTCCTTCCTCGGTCTGCTTCCTGGCTCCCGGTCCACACGAGAGGGCGGCCAAAAGGCCGAACGTCATCGCGGCGTGCAGTGTCTTGCGCGGCATAGGCTGGGCCACCGAAAGCCCGGGCGGCAAGGCAACAAGATACCACACGGGCGTGGCCGGCCCAGAGACGCCGATGTTTCGGTAAGCTGGACGCTCCGGCCCAATTAACAGGGCGGGGCTACGCACAATGATTCGAGTCGCGGTCACCGAAGTTGAATACAAGAAGGCCAGGATGGTGTTTGATAGCGCTGAAGACATGGCTTGCATTCCGGTGCTGCCGAACGAAGACGATCTCTGCGCTTCCATTCGTAAGCTTCAGGCACGGCACGCAATCGTCGGCGCGGTCCGTTACGAGGACCTTCTGTACCGTACCTTGCCGCGCGGGGGTGTTCTCGCCCGGTTTGGCGTGGGTCACGACGGCATCGACAAGGCGAAGGCGACAGCCTCGGGGATACTCTGCGTAAACACGCCGGGTGTACTGGATGAGTCCGTCGCGGAGTACGTCATGGCGCTGCTGCTCGAAGCGGCGCGCCACCTCGTGCGGCATGCCGAGACGTGCCAGCGAGGGTCGTGGGAGGTGCATATCGGCAGAGAACTAAGCGGGAAGCGCCTGGCGGTGATCGGCTGCGGACCGATCGGACGACTGGTGGGACGCGCTGCCGCGCAAGGATTCCGGATGGAGGTCATCGGCTGCGAGGTCGCTCCGGTGGACACCGTAGAACTGGCGTCACTCGGGTTCAGCCGGATCACCACTGATTTCGCGGACGCAGTTGCAGGCGCGGATTTCGTCAGCCTTCACATTCCGGGGTCACCGCCGAACCGGCACTTTCTTAGCCGGGAACGGCTCGCGATGATTCCTTCCCGGGCGACCCTCATCAACACCGCCCGCGGCTCCGTGGTGGACGAGATCGCTTTGTTCGACGCGCTGGCAAGCGGTTCGCTTGCGGGCGCCGCACTCGACGTGTTCGAGGAAGAACCGTACCGCCCGCAGGATCCGGCGAAGGACTTGCGGACTCTTCCGAAGGTGATTCAGACGCCGCACGTGGCCAGCAGCACCCGTGAGGCATGCGACCGTGTGGCGAAGCGGGCACTGCACAACATCGCGCTCGCCGAGCGAGGGGAGCTCGGGAGCATGGACCTATTGAATCCGGAAGTACTAACAGAAAGGGAAGGCGCGTGAAGAACACACTTTGGAAGGCGCTGATCGAGCAGCGTCTCACCCTTGGCGGATGGCTTCACCCGGCTTGCGTGGAGGTCGTGGCCAGGCGCGCTTCGACCGGGTGTGCGTGGACACGGAGGATGGACTTGAGCGGATCGTTTGGGAAGACCGGAGATTTTGACTGCACGGAGATGGGAGACACGCTCGATACGTACAAACAGGCCTGCCGTCGCCACCGAAAGAGTACCGGCCTGTACATCATCCGGCCAACGCAGGAAAACAGGAAAACATGAAGGCCGCAATTGATGAAGACTACACCCTGATTGCGCTCGGTGCAGATATTGCGTTCCTAGCCGATAGCGCGAAACAGGCGCTCCGGCGGGCTCAGACTTGAATGCCAAACTGACACCCGGCACCGCCGTTCTGAGAGAACCGGTAGAGACTCCCGTCCTTTCGGCGCTCAAGTCCCCTGTTCGCCGGATGGGCATATAACCCCCAAAACACGTATTGTGAAAGGAAGGGAGCTTTCGCCTCGCGCGATCGGCTCTGTCCCCAGAGTCCTGGAGCGATGTCATTGCCGAATACTCCCCCACTCAGAGAAAGCTTCGGAGGCTGAACCTGTGATCACGCTCGAATACACCGAAGGCAGACAACGGGCTGTCGTGGAAGCCGTCTCTCCGGAAGTCGATTCCGGTCGATTCCCAATCAAGAGAACGGTCGGTGAGCAGGTGATGGTGGAGGCGGACGTGTACGGTGACGGGCACGACTCCGTTTGCTGCGTTCTCCTCTT
>DATIFQ010000034.1:0-3045 GCA_035455185.1 Bryobacteraceae bacterium
TCCTATTCGGTTCCGTTCAGCAGTCCTGGTTCGTTCGCCTCGAAGGTGCTCGAAAAGGATTCTCCCGTTCGATTGATCGTCCCGGCGGGAGTGACGCTCGCGGGCGACGGACTGGAGCCTCTCGGACAGGAACCGAGCACACAGGCGTCGATCTTCGGAGTGAAGGGGCAAGAGTTCAAAGTTGAGATCCAGGGAACCGGGGTGCTCCAACGGCCAGCTGAAGGCGAAGACGAGTCCGGGCCCGGATTCGAACAGATCCTCCCGCGGATCTACGACCGGGTCGAGTGGATCGTTGGTCTCAGCCTAGCCATCCTGATCCTCGGTCTCTTCCTCCTGTACCGGCGGACCGAGACCCCCGCCACCGCAGCTCGACCCGAAGCCACCGCCCACAAAGGAAAGCGGCTGGGATGAGCGCCGTTTCGGCGGAGGGCGTCTGGAAATTCTACGGCGACTTTCCGGCTCTCCGCGACATTACCTTCCAGGTGGAGCCCGGCGCCTGCCTGGCGCTCCTGGGCCGGAACGGCGCAGGTAAGACAACGCTGCTGCGGATTCTCGCCGGCCTGTTGCGACCCGCCCGTGGCGCCATTTCCATCTTCGGCGAGGACGCCCGGCGGCGCGAAACGCGTCGTCGCATCGGCGTCCTCGGCCACGGCATCGCCATTTACGACGAGCTTTCCGCCTTCGAGAACCTTCGATTGTTCGGCCGGCTCTACGGGTTGCCGGACCCCCGAAAGTCGGCGATGGAATGGCTGGAGCGGACCGGCCTCGAGCGGGTCAAGGACGGGCTCGTGCGGGAGTTCTCGCGGGGCATGCGGCAGCGCCTGGCTGTCGCCCGGGCCTTCCTGCACGACCCTGGAATTTTGCTCCTGGATGAACCGTTCACCGCGCTCGACGACCGGGCAATCGCGATCCTTCAGACCTTGCTGCGGCAGGCGCTGGCAGACGGCCACACGATCGTCACTTCGACGCACCAGTTGCGCGAGGCGCTGGAACTGGCAACACAGGTGGCGCTGATCAACCGCGGGCGGCTTGCGTACTATGGCGCGCGGACAGCGGAGATGCTGGCCGACCCCGGCTGGCTCTACCGGAACTACGGGGAAACCTGAGGATGCTGTTCCTGCGCCAGTCCCTTACGATCGCAGCCAAAGACCTGCGGGCCGAACTGCGCACCAAGGAGGCGATCAACGCCTCCGTCTCGTTCGCGCTGGTGATTCTGCTGCTATTTAGCTTCGCATTCGATCCCACGGCCGACCAGACGAAGGAGATGGCCGGGGGGCTTCTCTGGCTGGACTTCGCTTTCGCGGGCGCACTCATCCTGAACCGCAGCTTCGCCCGCGAGCTGACCAACGACTGCCTGGACGCGCTGATCGCGTCTCCGGTCTCGGGCGCCGCGCTGTTCCTCGGCAAGTGCCTGGCAAATCTCGCTCTGCTGCTTGCGGTTGAGCTTGTATCGCTGCCGGTCTTCGGCGTCTTCTACAACGTACACTGGACACAGCAGTTCTGGCCGATGATGCTGGTGCTATTGCTCGCGACCTGGGGCATGACGGTGATCGGAACGATGTTCAGCGCCATGACCGTCAATCTTCGGCTGCGCGAGTTGATGCTGCCGACCCTGGTCTACCCGATGATCATTCCTTTGCTGATGTCGGCAATGCAGCTTACAACGGTGCTGCTCGCGGGCCAGTCGATTGTTGGCGACAACCAGATCTGGCTCCGGCTTCTCGTGGGGTTTGATATCATCTTTACCGCCTTGGCCCTGGGCCTGGTGGAGACGGTCTTGGTGGGCTGAGTAACAGCTCAAAGAAGGGGGCAATGATGCGACAGAAGGTCATGATCGCGTTGTGCGGCCTGGCCGCCATCCTGCTGGCGCGAAATCTATACGTCATTCTATTGAAACTGCCGGACGAGGCCGCGCAGGGAGCAATTTACCGGATCATCTTTTTCCACCTGCCATCGTGGTTCACGTCCTTCACCGCCTACTTCCTCGCAGGCGTAGCCAGCATACTGTACCTGGTGAAGAAGCAAGACGGTTACGACACGTTCGCCGTGTCGGTGACCGAGATCGGTACGGTGTTCACCGCCATGGGTCTCATCACGGGCATGATCTGGGCGCGCATTATCTGGGGCATCTGGTGGACATGGGACCCCCGGCTCACATGGGCGTTCATCTGCTGGCTGATCTATGCGGGTTACCTGATGCTCCGGAGGGCAATCGAGGATCCGACCGCCCGGGCGCGGAATTCCGCGGTACTGAACATCTTCTCGTTCACCACGGTGGTGATCACCTACAAGGCGATCGACTGGTGGCGTACCCAGCATCCGGCTGCGGTGCTCAGCTTTCGCACGGGTGGCGGCAAGATCGATCCCGCCATGGAAGCCATGATCTTCTGGAACTGGTTCGCGTTGATGCTGTTTGCCGCCGTACTGGTGATGATCCGTATGCACCAGGAGCAGGCTCAACGCGAGCTGGACGCATTGCGGCGGCACGCACACGCCCTCTAGCAGAGTGGAGAATCTTCAGATGGACGAGCGCAATTTCACGTATATGTTCTACGGGCTCACGGCCGCGTGGCTGGTGCTGGTCGGTTACGTGGTGTCTCTTGCCGGCCGGGAGAACAGGCTCCGCAAAGAGATCGAGCGGCTAAAGCACATGATCGAGGACAGGGAGAAAAAGTGATGGATCGCCGGAAGCTGCTGCAACTGGCGGCGGGGAGCGGGCTGGCGGGCGTGGTCTCGCCGCGTGAACTTGCCGCACAGGCGCGGGTCGAGCGCGCAACCCGCGGGATGCCGTCGCCGATCATCAAGGACGTCAGCGTCATCGCGACCGCACCCGCCGGGCTGCGTCTTGCCGTGGTGAAGATCACGACCGACCAGGACGGGCTGTACGGCTACGGCTGCGCCACGTACACCCAGCGTGCCGACCTCATTGTGCCGGCGGTCGAGCGGTACCTGAAACCGTTCCTGGTAGGCAAGCCGGCCGACCGGATCGACGACACCTGGCAGGCCTGTTACAACAGTTCCTACTGGCGCAACGGCCCGGTGCTG